>NZ_JBEYAB010000007.1:490739-504456 GCF_040631445.1 Streptosporangium sp. NPDC020072
GGCGGACCTCGCCGCGTCCTGGAACAACGGTGGCACGCTGTCCACTGCGGTTTATCTCTCTGATGGCTCGCGGTTTCCGGGGTGGAGTCAGTGGAGTAACAGCGATGGCGGTTGGATTGACGCGCCCAGCCAGAAGTGGGTTGCCGGTGACTTCAACGGTGACAGGAAGGCCGATATCGCGGCTATCTGGAACGATGGTGGCACGAATACGATCACGGTGAGTCAGTCGACTGGTTCGAGTTTTACGCGTAGGCATTGGGCGACGCATGCGGGTGGTTGGGCCGACTCAACGGCGTGGCTGGCGGGGGACTTCAACAACGACGGCAAGGCCGACCTCGCCGCATCCTGGAACAGCGGTAGCTAGTGCGGTGACCGGAAACGTTCACCGGATCGGGTGATCACGCAGCGCGTGGCAGAGGGCGTCCGCCGAGGCGGACGCCCTTTTCGCTGCGGCCCCGGGCGCGTTCGCGGCGCTGGCCGGTCAGCCCGCGCACCCTGACGGGTTCTGCCACCAGGACTCCCTGCGCCGAGCCGGATCTGATCACTCATATCCAACCCGCCCAGGCCCTAGCGCCCCTCCAGGGCGTCCTCGACCGAGTCGGCCAGCTCGAAGAACGTCAGCAGTCCCGTGACGGCCAGCATGTGGCGCAGGGTACGGTTCGCACCGGCCAGGACGAGCCGGGTCTTCGCCTCCCTGCTGCGCTGGAGCACCCACAACAGCTCGGCCAGCCCGGTCGAGTCGCAGAAGGTGAGCCCGCTGAGATCGATGACGAGACAGGGGGCGGGGGAGGTGCCCCAGAACTCGGCGAGCTGCCGCCGGAACACCGGCGCGTAGTCGTAGTCGAGATCGCCGACCGCGCGGACCACCACGGCGTCCCCGTGGGAGCCCGACGATACGGACAGTGCGCTCGTGCTCTCCGGTGACATCGGAACTCCTCTTAGGCCCGCTGCTCACAGGCGGACGTTCCCCCTGTCCTACCAGGTATTCGGAACCACCGCCTCCACGGACCCCGCCCAAGCCCGGACTTCCCGGGATCGGCGGTCCCTGGACGAGGAGTCCACTGGTCGACCGTACGGCGGGGCCCGAGCATGGGGGCATGACGACAACGCTGATCACCGGAGCGAACAAGGGACTCGGCCTGGAGACCGCACGCCGGCTCGTCGCGGCAGGTCACACCGTCTACATCGGCAGCCGGGACGCAGGACGAGGACGCCGGGCCGCGGAGGAACTGGGCGCGCGGACGGTTCTCATCGACGTCACCGACGAGGCGTCCGTCACGGCCGCGGCGAAGGTCGTCGAGGCCGAGGGCGGGCTGGACGTACTGGTCAACAACGCCGGTGTCGAAGGGCGGTTGCCGGACGGTGGCGTGGTCGGCACCGCGGACACCACCGGCGACATGACACGGACGGTGTTCGAGACGAACGTCTTCGGCGTGGTGCGGGTCACTCACGCGTTCCTGCCGTCGCTGCGGCGTTCGTCCGCCCCGGTCGTGGTCAACGTCAGCAGCGGCCTGGCCTCGCTGACCGGCGTCGCCACCCCGGGCACACCGCTGTACGCCTACCCGGGACTCGCCTACCCGGCCTCGAAGGCCGCGGTCAACATGATCACTGTGCAGTTCGCGAAGGCGTTCCCCTGGATGCGGGTCAACGCGGTCGAACCGGGCTACACCGCGACCGACCTGAACGGGCGCACCGGCCACCAGACCGTCGAGGAGGGGGCCGAGATCATCGTCCGCATGGCCCAGGTGGGCCCCGAGGGACCGACCGGGGGCTACTTCGACATCGACGGCCCCCTGCCCTGGTGACGCTGCCCTGGTGACGCGCACCCGGCGTCACGTCCGGCAGGGCCGGTGACCGGGGTCTCGGGGATGCCCCGGTCAACGGCCCGCCGTACGGTTCCACCTCCGGTCACTCGCCGGGCAGGTGCCAGGTCCACGAGGACTTCTTGACGGTGAAGGAGTCCAGCCGCCTGGTGGCGGCGGTCCTGGGGTCGACCACGCGCTTCACGAACGAGACGAACGAGCCGTCTCTCTTGTCGCCCCGGCCCGTCCAGAGGGTCAGCGTCCCGTCCGTGTCCCAGGAGAGGCGCTGCGGCAGTTCCCCCTTGGGAACGCCGAACCGAAGGGCGACGCCGAACGGAACCTTCGTCGCGAAGGCTCCGGCCGCCATGTCGTAGACGCGAAGGCGGGGCCTGTCCGGAATGATCCTGTCGAGGATCGCGAGCGTGGTCGCGTCGTCGGCCAGCGTGACCTGGGCGTCCTCGAACAGGGCCAGGGGAACGCTCTCGCTGTGGACCTTTCCGCCGTTCGCGTCGAGGACCGTGAAGTCGGCGGTGTTGCCCTCGGTGTCCCGCCTCGTGAGCAGGTGCCGCCCGTCGGGGCTCATGGTCAGTACGGAGGTCTTCGCCGCCACACTGGTCGTCCGGCCGTTGCCGAGGTTGACGACCAGGGCCGGCGCCTTGCCGCCGTAGTCGATCACGGCGAGCGAGCCGCCGGAGGAGAGCGTGACGTGCACGTCGTTCTGACCGACCCTCCTGGGCAGGACGTCGGCCCCGCCGGGCAGCGGGCGGACCGTCCCCCGGGCCACGTCGCGGATGACGAGCCGGTCGCCCCTGAGGTAACTCACGTACCGGCCGTCGCCGCTGACCGCCAGGGGAGCGGCGTCGTTCCTGTCGACCTTGCCGTCCGCCCGGCGGGGATGGACCCGCGCGTCGGCCAGCGTGACCGTCCTGCCGTCGAGCAGCGTCAGCGTCACCGCGCCACAGGGCACCGTCAGATTCCTCTTCGCGCAGCCCCTGACCCACGCGTACCGGACCGAGTCGCCGGACACGGCCCCCGCCGTCGTCTCGGCCGACGCCGTGACCGGAGCCGCCGCCACGGCAGGAGCCGCCGTGATGACGGGGGCCACTGTCGCGGCGGTGAGAGCGAACAGAGCGAGTCCACGGGAAGGCGTCATCGCTTTTCCTTTCGTCCCCCGGAATGTCTTCGTCACCGGAATGGACGTGTCAGGAAAACGAAAAGTTGCGTTGCGGGTGAACGACACGCCATCGAGAAACCGAAACGGTGGATTTGTTCTGGTGCTTTTCCGGTGTCCTTCCGTTTCTTCCGGGGCCGCAGAAGGTTCTCCCGGACCGGTGGGACGCTTTCCCGGCCCGGGAAACAAACAGGGAGCGGTCAGCGCAGGGTGTGGGCCCGTTCGAGGACCTCGGCCGGGGCCTTGGCCACAGAACCGGTGTCGAAGGGCGGCTGCGGGTCGTACTCGGTGTAGAGCTGGATCGCCTGGGCGGTCACCTCGTCGGAGAGCAGGGCGGCCAGCTGTACGGCCATGTCGATGCCGGAGGAGACCCCGGCTGAGGTGATCACCCGGCCCTGCCTGACCACCCGTTCGGAGGTGTAGGTCGCGCCGTACGACTCCAGGGCGGCGGTCGCGGCCCAGTGGGTGGTGGCGGTCAGGCCGTCGAGCAGGCCCGCCGCGCCGAGCACCAGGGCGCCGGTGCAGACAGAGGTGGTGAAGCGGGTCCCGGCGTGGATCCGGCGCACCCAGTCGAGGAAGGCGGCGTCGGCCACCATGGCCTGGAAGCTTCCCCCGCCCGGAACCAGCAGGACGTCGCAGCGCTCGACCTCGGCGTATCCGGTCGGGACGTGCACCGGGAGGGATCCCAGCACGTCCCGCACCAGCCCGGGTTCCGCCGTGACGAACCGCACGGTCGCGCCGGGCACGTAAGCGAGGATTTCATACGGTCCAATCGCGTCGAGCGGCTCGAAGCCGTCGAAAAGTGGGATCACGATGTCCATGCGCCGCAGCATAGCCATCACCCGCTCGGGGATTTCCCCGGGGCCGGGTGGCGCAGCCGTAAAAAATCGTTTTTTCGCGGTACGGCGGGAAAGAGAGCGCGGGCCGGGCAGGAATCCAAGCGCGGTATGACAGGGCCGGAGTGTCAACTTTCGTTAGCGGAAACGTCCACTTTCTCGGGCAGACCGGGTGGGACGGCGTCCCTAGCGTGGGGCGGCATGATCACACGATGGATGTTCGGCGCCACGGTCGCGCTGACGATCGCCACGGCACTCCCGGCCTCGACGGCACTTCCCGCGGCGGCCTCGGCGGGGCTTCCTGCGGTGGGCTCGGCGCGTGGGACCGCTCTTGAATGGCGGTCCTGCCCCGGTGAGAAGAGCGAACTGGAGTGCGCCGACCTCGCGGTCCCCCTCGACTGGGACAAACCCGGCGGACGCGAGATCACGCTACGGCTCGGCCGCCTGCCCGCGACCGGCACCGCCGAAGGTTCGGTCCTCATCGCGTACGGCGGGCCAGGCGGCCCCGGCATCGCCACGACCCAGGCCCATGCGGAGATCTGGGCGAACCTGCGCACCCGCATGAACGTCGTCACCTGGGACACCCGGGGGTACGGCGAGCAGTTCGGCGGCCGGAGCGACGGCCTGCCGTGCGTCTGGACCCGCGTTCCCTACCCGGAGTTCCCGGCCGACGACGCCGAATTCGGCAGGCTCTCCGACACCAACCGTGGATACGCCCAGGCCTGCCGCCACGGCGACCCGGAGTTCTTCGCCCACATGAGCTCGGCCGACCACGCCCGTGACATGGAGGCGATCAGGCAGGCCCTCGGCGAGGAGGGACTCAACTTCTACGGCGCCTCCTACGCCGGGCTGTACGCCCAGGCCTACGCCCGCCTCTTCCCCGCCCGGGTACGCACGATGGTGCTCGACGGCACCGTGAACCACAGCGAAGCCGACTGGCTGAAGGAGGTCGGCGAGTCCGCCCGCGACAACCAGGCGGCGATGCGGCGCTTCTTCGACTGGTGCGACGACGAGGACACCTGCCCCCTGGGTGACGCGGCCCGCGACTGGCGCAGACTGCTCGCGAAGGCGGAGCGCGCGCCGATCGCGGCCCGCCGGGTCGAGGCGTCCTACGGCGCCCAGGACCTGCGGAGCTTCGCGCTCGGCCTCGCCAGGGCGGGGGAGGAGCAGTGGCCCGCGCTCGGCAGGGCCGTCCAGGACGCTCTCAGGGGTGACGCCTCGGGTTTCGCCCCGCCGCGGGGCGCCCGCTATCCGGACCTCACGACCCCCGTCACCGAATGTCTCGACTGGCCACGCTTCCGCGACCGCGCGGAGACGGCGGCGGCGCTGACCAGGCTGCGCCGGATCGCACCGGACACCGGGGCCGCCTTCACCCTGGCGGCGGGGGCGCTGGCCTGCGTCGGCTGGCCGGTGGAAACGACCAACCCGCCGAAGCCCCTGCCGAGTGGCCTGCCGCCGCTGCTGGGCGCGGGCGCGTGGGTGGAGTCCGCCATGACCGCCCGGGTCGTACGGCAGGTGCCGGGCAGCGTCACCATCCGCCACGAGGGACCGGGACACACGCTCTACCCCTTCAACGCCTGCGCCCGCGACCACATCGACCGCTACCTCACAGACCGCAGGACGCCCCCGCGGAACATGGTCTGCTGACCTCCTTTCACGGTCCGTTCGCCGGAACCGGGGAGGCACGGAAGGCGAGCACCGCCGCCACGAGCAGCAACACCCCGCACACGGCCTGCTCCACGACCATCCAGGCCGGCAGCGCCAGGAACAGCACGACCCCGCCCAGGGCGACGAGGATCACGACGAGCACGATCCGCAGGCGCAGGAGCGCCCGGCCACCCCCCTGCTGGGCGCGACGGGCGAACACGAAGGTGAGGACCGACGTCGCCGCCACGATGACACCGCGCACCCACGCCTGCGGCGTGACGAGGGACGGGGCCACGGAGGAGAGGACGGCGATCGCCGCGACGGTCAGCACGCTCAACACGGCGTAGGCGACGACCAGGAACTTGGCCGTGCGCAGCGGGGAGACAGGCATGGTCATTCCTCCGAACCGGCGGTGGGAGCGGCCGGAACCGGCCTGACAGACCGCAGGAAGAGCGCGACGATCTCGCTGACGTAGTGATCAAGGTCCAACTCGGGACGCGCGAGAAAGTAGAACGCCGCCCCGTCGATGACGGTGCGGATCGACAGGGCGGTGACCTCGGCGTCGAACACGGTGAACTCGCCACTGGCCTGGCCGGACTCCAGCAGCCGCCGAAGCGGGGCGGCGGCGTCCTCAAGCTGGACGACCTGGACGGCGCCGGAGTTCTCGATGATCCGCTGGGTCGCTCCGACGTGCGCGGGATTGAGCGTGATGAAGCGCAGGTTGGTCTCGATGTAGGTGCGGAGCTTCTCGGTCGGGGTCTTCGCGGCCCGTAGCCGCTCCGCCATGAACGCCGCTCCGTCCTCGAACAGCGTCGTGACGACCGCCTGGTAGAGCTCCTCCTTCGAGGCGAAGTGATACAGCGCGGTGCCCTTGCTGGTCCCCGCCTCCCGCGCGATCCGCTCCAACGAGGCGGCCGGGTAACCGTCCTGGCTGATCACCCGGACGGCGGCGGCGATCAGATCCTCCCGCCGAGCCCGCCGCGTACGAGAAGGACTCCCCGATTCTTTCGACCTCATGGTCCAAAGTTAGACCAAATGGTCGAAAAAACCAACACGGGTCGGGAAGGAGATCCGAGACGTACTGTCGGCGGGAGCGGCACGGCCCCACCGGTTCCTTCGAGCTAGAGGACGGCCAACTGGCCGTACAGGATCTCCTCCGACAGGGTGCCGCCGTTGAGCGCGGGCTTGCCGTCGAAGCGGAACACCGGCACGGCGGTGACGTCACGAGCCCAGAGCACGGGGACCGTCTCGTCCCATCGCACACCGAGTTCCGCCGCCAGTGCGCGCAGGACGCCGAGGTCGCCGATGTGGGCTCCGTCCACGAAGTGGGCCTGGAACAGCCGCGCGGTCACGACCTCGGCCAGGCCCTGGTCGGCGGCCATGGCGATCAGGTGGTGGGCGTGGCGGGTGTCGGCCGTCACCGCCTTGGCGAAGGCCAGCGGGACGCCCTCGGCCGCGGCCAGGGCGTTGACCCGGGCCACCCCGCTCTCACCGAATCGGTCCAGGCTCTGGTCGAGCTTGGACCGGCCGCCCACGGCCCCCGGCTCCACCTGCCAGGAACGGATCGTCAGATCGATGTGCCCGCCCTCCGCACGGAAGCGGGCGGCGGCTCGCCGGTACCGGGTGAAGGCCAGATAGGACCAGATGCAGATGACGTCGAGGGTGATGTCCACACGTGCCGTGTTCTTCATGGTGTTCAGCCTTGTCGCTGCCCTGACCTGCGACAACGACGGCTTTCGCAACGATCGCTAACCTGTGGGTTATGGAACGGCGTGACATCGAGATCTTCCTGACCCTGGCCGAGGAACTGCACTTCGCCCGTACGGCCGAGCGGCTGGGCGTCAGCGGTGCCCGGGTGAGTCAGACGATCAAGCAGCTGGAGCGCCGGTTCGGCGTCGCGCTGTTCCAGCGGACCAGCCGTCAGGTGGCGCTCACCCCGGTCGGCAACGCGCTGCGAGAGGACGTGCAGGCCGGATACCAACGCATTCAGGAGGGCATCGCCAAGGCGGTCGCCGCCGGGCGTGGCTTCACCGGCACCCTGCGGGTGGGCTTCTCCAGCCCCCTGGTCGGGGAGGCCATCATGGCCGCCGGGGAGGCGTTCCGCGCCCGCCATCCGGACTGCGAGGTGCGCATCCGCGAGGTGCACCTGTCGGAGGCGTTCCGCGCGCTGCGCGACGACGAACTCGACCTGCAGATCACCGAGCTGCCCGTCCAGGAGAACGACCTGTCCAGCGGGCCCGCGCTGCTGCGCGACCCCCGCATGCTGGCCGTCTCCGCCAGGCACCCCTTCGCCCGCCGCGACAGCGTCACCGTGGAGGACCTCGCCAGGGACACCGTGCTCGTGCCCGCCGACGCCCCCGCCTACCTGCTGGACACGCTCATCCCGCCGCGGACCCCCGGCGGGCGTCCGATCCAGCGCGAGAAGGTGCTGACCTCACGGCAGGAACTGCTGACGCTGGTCAGCGGCGGTGCGGGAATGGCCGTCGTGGGCGGCCAGGCCACGCGGTACCACGCCCGGCCGGACATCGTCTACGTGCCCATCGCCGACATGCCGCCGATCGAGTACGGGCCCGTCTGGCCGGTCGGCGGCCAGACCAGCAGGGTGCGGTCCTTCCTCGCACTCCTCCTGGCCGAACTCGATCGCCAATCGTTTCTCCTGACCGGGCTCGATCGATAACCCAGGGGTTAGCGACCGTTTCGGATCTCGTCGTTGTCGCAGGTCGGCGCGGTGCCAAGGATGGAGTCATGACAACGACGAAGCAGAACCCCATCCCCGAGGAGTACAGGGGCGGCGTCCCCTACCTCAACGTGCACGACGCCAAGGCGGCGATCGCCTTCTACAAGGAAGCCTTCGACGCCGACGTGCGCATCGAGATCCCCCGCCAGGGCGACAAGGTCGCCCACGCCGAGTTCCGGATCGGCGACGCGGTCTTCATGCTGCGTGACGAGTACCCCGAATACCGCTTCCGCAGCCCGAAGACGATCGGCGGCACCCCGATCAACCTGATGGTCTTCGTGACGGACGTCGAGACGTTCGCCGAACGGGCCGTCGCCGCGGGCGCACGCGTCATCCGGCCGGTGGAGATGCAGTTCCACGGCGACCTACAGGTCGAACTTGAGGACCCCTTCGGCCACTCCTGGTTCTTCACCAGCCGGGTCGCGCACATGGACGAGACGGAGTTGAAGGAGACCGCCTCGGCGGTGAACCTCTGAACGGGCCGAGTACGGCGCGCGACAGGGGGTGGGACCGCGAAGGCCACGTCACAGGGGCCACCAGAGCGCCGACGGCGGGCCGAGGACCATCCCCGCGTGCGCCGGGAGCACATCAGCATTTCATCGTCGAAGCGGTAGATGCTGGGACCATCCCCGCGTGCGCGGGGAGCACGGAAGACGCCCTGGAAGGTGGGGTGGATTACCGGGACCATCCCCGCGTGCGCGGGGAGCACGTGGTGAGAGCCCAGGTGTCCTCATGGGTGGCGGGACCATCCCCGCGCGCGGGGAGCACGGCGCCCCTGCCTTGAGCTCCAGGAACTTGCTGGGACCATCCCCGCGTGCGCGGGGAGCACGGCAGCAGCACCCCCTCGGGCAAGGTGTGGTTGGGACCATCCCCGCGTGCGCGGGGAGCACGAGCACGTCTCCTCCGGGATGGCCAACGCCGAGGGACCATCCCCGCGTGCGCGGGGAGCACTCGATGGCTGGAGCCGCCCCTTTCCTCACCTGTGGACCATCCCCGCGTGCGCGGGGAGCACGGAGCAGCGGTAGCCGATTTTTCGCTAGCCGGCGGACCATCCCCGCGTGCGCGGGGAGCACGGACTGCGGGTCCGGCTCGCTGGAGATCGACGGGGACCATCTCCGCGTGCGCGGGGAGCACTCCTTCGGGCTGGTCTTCCACCCGTCGACGCGGGGACCATCTCCGCGTGCGCGGGGAGCACACCACCCGATCCGGGGCGCCGTCCTCGACCTGGGGACCATCCCCGCGTGCGCGGGGAGCACGCCAGCAGTACTACGGTGCGTGAGGCGAGGTCGGGACCATCCCCGCGTGCGCGGGGAGCACCCTCGCCGACCTGCGGGTTTATCGGCGAGAGGGGCGGAAATTCATTACTTTTGTTGAGTTGGACATTTCGGGCATGGTGCTTGTTGGCTGGGCGAAAGGTCAGGCGTCGAAGGCGCCGGTCTGTACGCGGCCGATGAATGAGCGCCACTGGGCGGGGGTGAAGGCCAGGGCCGGGCCGGAAGGGTCCTTGCTGTCGCGGACGGCGACGAGGCCGGGGAGGTTGGTGGCGACTTCGACGCAGTTGTTGTTGGGTCCGCTGAGGCTGGACTTGCGGAACTCGGCACCGGACAACACGTCAGTCATATTCACTCCTCACCACGGCGATGAACGCCGTGGACTCCTCGGGGGACAGCGCCGTTGCGGCGAGACGCTCGAAAGTCAGCATAAGCTGCCGGATCTGCTCGGTGTCCTCGACGTACACCTCCCCTGCCGGGCATTCGGCATATCCAAGATCTGGATCGTCATCTCCGAAGGTGAGCACCGAAAAGGCCCCTTCTGTGCCGCCGTGTACTCCGGCTGCCGTCGGAAGGACCTGGATCGTGATGTTCGGCTGCTTGGCGGCCTGGAGAACCTCGTCGAGCTGGCGGGTCATGACGTCGGGAGTGCCCACGGGGTAGCGCAGGACGTATTCGGCGATGACGATGCGCAGGGTCACCGGGTGGGCGCCGAGCAGGCTGGTCTTGCGCTGCATCCGGGCGTCGATGCGACGAGAGAGCTCGACATCCGACTGGTTGGGATGGCCCGCCTGGATGATCTCCCGGGCGTACTCCTCGGTCTGGAGCAGTCCCGGCACCAGTAGCGGCTCCCAAAGGAAGATCTCTCTGGCCGCCGCCTCGAACTCGACGTAGGAGCCGGTGAACACGTCCGCGTAGGACGTCCACCAGCCACGGCGCGCGACCTCGCGGGTGAGCTGGACCAAGGCTTCGGTGGTCGACTCGGCCACGCAGTACAGGTGGCAGATCGCCGCCACGTCGGCGGTCGTGGGAGCGCCTTTGCCGGTCTCGAACCGGTTGAGCTTGCTGCGTGACCAGCCGAGCTGCTCGGCGGCGGCCTCGGTCGTCATCTCTGTGGCGGCACGCAGCATGCGCAACTCGCGCGCCAGGCGGCGCAGCCGCACCGTGGAGTGCTTCATGTGGCCAGTGTGGCGCACGACTCCCTCCAGTATCTGGACTTATTGGGTATTCATCGAATGCGCTTGTAGGCGTGAGATTCTCACGTCATCATGTGAGCACCAGAGGCCGCAACCCTGAAAGGGGGTGCCATGGTTCGTCAGGAGATCTCGATCTCCGTGTCGTACGCCGACAGGAGGCGCGTCCCCTCTCCGTCGTTCACGACGAGAACAGGCATCCCCTCCGCCAGTCGCAGGCGCTTGCGCTCCTGCAGGGTTGGCAGTCGCACACGGATACGTGCCGACCCTTCGATGCGGACGATGGCCGGTTCCACTTCCTCGCGGACGTATGAACCTTCGCGGCTCACGGTTCGCACAAGCCCTTCACTGCGGAGTACGGCCAAGGCGTCGCGCAGCGCGTCGATTCCCACCCCGTACTCGTGTGCCAGATCAGGCTCCGCCGGGAGCCGCTGGCCGGGGGAGAGGGCTCCGCTGGTGATCCGCTGCCGCAGGTCGCCGGCGACCTGGCGGTACAGAGGCTCATAAGAATCAGGATCTATGGGCATCGCATCATGCCACTAGGCCTGTATGCCAGTCCCCCTGCTGGCCAACAGGCAAGCAAGCCAGTAAACCATCGATACAGATCGGCGATGGGGCCGATCGGACAGTGGAGGTCCGACGTGCACGATGGCAAGAGCCCGGCGTCCGCGCCGACGATTCCTGGCTGGCGGTTGATCATCAGTAACGCGGGCCGGTTCTGGGCCTTCCGCGACCACGTTTTCCCCCGCGCCGCCGTACGGGCAGGGGCCGAGTCGGCCGTGGACGCCGACACCTTCGAGGAAGTCCAGGCCATCATCGCCGAGCAGGAGGAGACCGCCCGCGTCGTCGCCCTGGTCGAGGAGGTCACCTCATGACGGGGCGGCATCGTGACGGCCTGCCATACGCGCCGGTGTATCGGCGGGTCTGGGACGGCCCGGCTCGCGCCGAGGCTGAGCGGATCGACCGGGTGTGGGCAGACTGGACCGTCCTGTACAGCTTGGGGCGGCGCAGCTTCTACGCGATGGCCGTCTGGGACGGTCCCCGGCCGGTGATCGTTGAGGACGCTACCTCCGAGGGGTTGGAGGAACGGATGCGGGAGGCCGAGATGATCCGGGCGGTTCGGCTCGCGCCGCCTTCACTGGCTCGGCGGGGGCGCATCGCCTCCGAGGTGGCGGGGGCCGGTGGACGGCGTTCGCCGGGTGGGAGGGCGGCATGATGCTACCGGCCTGGGCTCCTGGTCAAGTTTCTGAGTTTTCCGATCGAACCTGTAACTCCGTGCAGACGGCTCACCCGGGCTGGCTGGTGTTCCACAACTCGATGACCGGGCTGTGGAGCGCCTATCGCCGCTTTCTGACGGGCAGGCCTTACTCCGGGGACGTGCTGTTGGTGCGGGCCGAGTCCGCCGAAGAGCTGGAGCGGAAATTGGCCGCTCAGACGCTCCCGACGGTGCCGCCGAGCATCCAGGCCGTCGCCGTGGCCCGCGCCCTGCGGACTCGGACCGCCCGAGGCTCCCGGGTCGTTCAGGGCCGGTCTACGGCACTGCGCAGACTTCTGCGCCCATGAAGCCGGTACGGCGGGCGGTGGAAACTCATCCCACCCGCTGCTCGCCGTACCCATGAACGTGCGGCTCAGGTAGGAGGGACCTGAGCCGCACACCCTCGCAAGACGGCTCCCATGCACGCCGGGACAAACGGGCGTGCTGGTGTCGGCGACACGGGACGAGGAGTCCAGGTTCGTGTGTCGCCGACAGTCGGGGAAGGGGGAGCCGTCCGGCGCACCGGCCTCATTCGTGGGGCTGGTCCTCCTCCAGGGTGCCCGGCCAAGTGCTCCCCGGCTCGGGGCCGGGCACCCGCCCCCTGAGAAGGGGTCCGCTCCACGAAAGGCCCTGAACCCGGGGCTTCGTGATCCGAATGGGAACCATGCCCGAGAGATCGGAGGCCCGGTCCGGACCTCGGGCTCCATGACCGGGCGCCTGGCCCGGACGATCGGGAAGCCCGGCTCGGACCTTGGCCTTACGACCCGGACGAAGGCCCATGAGCTCACGGGCCGAGCGATCGGGGTCATGGTCCAAGTGAAGGCTCTCGAAGATCCGCATTGAACGAAGACGCCCGGACCTCACCGCCCGAACGATCGAGAACCTCTCCCCGCGCGAAAGCTCCGGTCTGAACGAAGCGCGTTCCCTGCCCGCCTTCCTGATCAGGACGACCATGACCGACTACGAGCGACAGCTGATCAACCTGCTCATCAGCACCCACCCCGCCTGGCGGTACGAGCAACACGACCTGCCCGGCCTGCCCCAATGGTGGGCCATCCGATACGAACCCTTGCGGCTTGACCAGCGCAGAGCCGGGGCCCGGGACGTGCTGGGCCGTACGACCCTCCACCGGTTGGCCGAGGCGTTGGCCCGACACGACGAGATTCTCCACCGCAGCCGCTACTGAAGGAGTCCCTCATGTTCCCCCTCAAGGTCGTCAAGCCTGACGGCACCTTCATCACCGGCCCCGAGACCACCGAACGGCTCCTCACCCCCGGCGAGGTCGCCCAGATCTTCGGCGTGGACCCTAAAACCGTCAACCGCTGGGCGTTGACCGGCCGCATCCCTTCGGTCAGAACCCCCAGCGGCCACCGCCGCTACCGCGAAACCGACATCAGGACCATCCTCAACGCTGTGTCTTCCTGATCGTCCCTGCTCTGGTCTCACTGCTTGGTGAGTGCTCCCGCATGCGCGGGGAGCACGATCGCGGACACCGCGGCCGGGCCGAAGTTGCTGGACCATCCCCGCGTGCGCGGGGAGCACAAAGGCCCTGTAGCAAGAGCTACAGGGCCTTGGGGACCATCCCCGCGTGCGCGGGGAGCACATGGCGGCGTTGGTAATGGACGTGGCCGCCGCGGGACCATCCCCGCGTGCGCGGGGAGCACGCCCCGCGACGCCGAGCGTCGCGGGGCCTTTTGGGACCATCCCCGCTGTCAACGACGGCTGAATCTTGACCCTCTGACGTCGCCTGAATTCTGACCCCCTGATGTGCTTGATCGTTACTGATCGCTGCTGTGACCCGCCGC
>NZ_JBEYAB010000008.1:0-350512 GCF_040631445.1 Streptosporangium sp. NPDC020072
TCTCAGGGAACTACAGGTGCTGCTGGCCGTCTGGGCAGGCCAGTGCCCGACCTGCCACCAGCGACCGCCCTAACCACCTAACAAAGCACTACTAGTGGTCCGCCTTCACCAGGTCGGCCTGTGCGGAGACTCCGCGCAGCATGATGGCTGCGAAGATCGCCACCCCGGTCAGGATCAGGGCCGCGAGGCCGCCTGTCCACGCGAGTGCCTGGGTGAATGACGTCACCGCGGCGTCGGCGAGCGCCTGTCCGAGCGCACCGGGCAGTTCGGCGGTGAAGGCGAGGGCTGCGGCGAGCGTCTCCTCAGCCGCTGAGAGCACAGTGCCGGGCAGGCCGATGGGCGCATGGGAGGCCAGGCCGGTCCGGTAGAACCCGAGCAGGATGGAGCCGAGAACGGCTGTGCCGAGTGCTGTGCCCACTTCGTAGGCGGTCTCGCTCACGGCTGCGGCTTGCCCGGCGTGCTCCGGGCGCACCGAGCTCATGATGATGTCGTTGGTCAGCGTCAGGCCGACCCCGGCGCCGAGCCCGACCAGGCACAGCGAGATCGCGATCACGAACGGCGGGGTCTGGGGTGTGAGGAACAGCAGCATCCCGAATCCTGCCGCGGTGATGACGCCTCCCGCCGACACGAGGATCGACGCGGGGATCCTCTTGACGAGTGCGGCGGCGAGGAACCCCGCGATCGCGGAGACCGCGGCTTGCGGCAGCATCCAGAGGGCGGACTGAACGGTGGAGAGCCCTGCGATGAGCTGCAGGTGCTGCGTCAGCGCGAAGAGTGCGCCGACCAGGGCGAACACCGACAGCAGGTCGACCACGACCGCGCCGGTGAAGGAGCGGACACGAAACAGCCGGACGTTGATCATCGGGTTCGGGATGCGCAGCTGGCGCACCACGAACAGCACCAGAAGCACGGCGCCGGAGACGAACGTGACGAGCGCCGCCAGTGGCTGCTCTCCCTCGGCGAGGGTCTTGACTCCGTAGACGAGCGTCACCATTCCGGTGAGGGAGAGCGCGATGCTGGGGACGTCGATGCGTCCCGGCATCGGGTTGGCGCTCTCGGGCACGAAGATCGGGGCGAGTGCCAGCAGGATGATCATGACCGGGATGTTCATCAGGAAAGCGGCATGCCAGCTGAAGGCTTCGATGACCCAGCCTCCGACGATCGGGCCCGCCGCGGCGCCCGCGGAACCCATCGCGGCCCACACCGCCATTGCCGTGCGGCGCTGGTTTCGATCGAGGAACATGTTGCGGATGATCGACAACGTCGAGGGCATGATGGTCGCGCCGGCGACCCCGAGCAGCGCTCGGGCGAGGATCAGCATCCACGGCGCACTCGCCAGCGCTCCCAGCACGGACGCCGCCGCGAATCCCACCGCTCCGATCAGCAGGAGCCGACGGCGGCCGATCCGGTCGCCGAGGGACGACATCGTGATCAGGAGGCCCGCGAGCATCAGCGAGTAGATGTCGAGGATCCACAGTTGCTCGGTGCCCGAGGGCTGGAGATCCGTGGTGATCGCGGGCAGCGCGAAGACCAGCACCATGCCGTCGATGGCGATCAGCAGCATCGGCAGTACGAGCACCGCCAGTCCGATCCAGGTGCGAGCTGTCGCCCGCTGTGCGTTCTCGGTCATCTTTCCCTCCCGAGCCAGTTACTTCACCAAACGGTATACTACACCAAGTGGTATACTAACTCTGCGGAGGTGGGGAAGAGACATGGCACGACCGAATGCGCGACCGGCGATGATCGAGGCGGCCCTGCGCGTCGTCGAGGAGCGCGGCATCACCGCGCTCACCCTGGACGCGGTCGCGGCCGAAGCCGGGGTGACCAAGCGCGGGCTGATCTACCACTTCCCGACGAAACACGCGCTGCTCGCCGGGATTCACGAGTTCCTCGCCGACCGCGTCGAGCGGGGGCTGCGCGAGGCGACCGGCAAGGAACCGGAGGAGGCGACGCTCGCCGAACGCACGAGGGGATACGTGCTGGCATGCACCGGAGCCTCCACGCGTCTGGAGACGCGTCTCATCGCCGAGGCGGGCAACGAGCCCGACTGGATGGCTCCCTGGCAGCGGGTCTACGACCGCTGGTTCCCCGGTGACGCGGCGCCGATCGACGAGAGCGACGACGAGGCGATGCGGTGCCTCATGGCGCGCATGGCCGCCGACGGGTTCTGGGGATACGAGAACGCCCTCGGCGCCTCCTTGCCCACCGGGGTCAGGGAGCGGCTTGTCGACGAGATTCTTGCCCTCATTCCTGAGCCGCCAGCGCCCTGAGCGGGTCTGCCCACCGCCTGGGCTCACCTTATGAGCGGTACCGCAACTCGATCTGCCCGGCCTCCTCGCCGACCACCGGCGACGGCCCTGTCCGCCAAGCTCTCGCCGTCGGGCAGGTCATCCGCCGCGGCCAGGGCCACTCGCTGCGCCCGTCGGCCCGTTCACCCTTCACCGCGCCGTGTTGGAGCAAGACGTCAGCCTCATCGAGGGCACCGAACCGCGTCATCAGTGGCAGGCGGTACCGCGGACGACGCCCGCCGCTGACAAGAACTCGACGTCGGCTCCTCGGCGACCCGGCGCCCAGCAGTGGCTTCCGCTCGCATCCTGCTTTGAGGGCCTCGGGAACGATTGACAAGCTGACCTGGCATCAGCCGGTCCGCGACGAGGCATCGGGCCGGTTGCGTCGTCACCCTGCCGTAGTGGCGTCCTTGACGCAGGTGACGTCGCCACCGGGCAGGACGCCGTCGATCAGGTAGCGCTCGACGGTGGTGTTGACGCAGGAGTTGCCGGCGCCGAGGTAGGTGGCGTGGCGATAGGCGCCGCGCAGGGTGACCATGCGGGAGCCGGTAAGCGCCCGGTGCATGGCCTGCTGGCCGAGGTAGGGGGATCCTGGGTCGCCGTCGTTGCCGACGACCAGCACCGGGACACCGTTGCGGACCTTGGTTGGCGCCTCCACCGGAGCGGCGGGCCAGAAGGCGCACGGGGTGATGTTGCGGATCAACGGCCCGTACAGCGGTTCGTCGGCGCGGTGGGCCTGGATGTCGCGGAAGTAGGTCTCCGGGTCGCGGGAGGCGGCCCGGTCGGCGCAGATGATCGGGGCCTGGGCGTCGAGCGCGCCCGTCCCGGTGAACAGGCTGTCGAGGGACGCCTTCAGCGACGGCGGGGCGGTGACCACGGTGCCGCGGGTGGCGTCGGCCAGCGCCCGCACCTGGGTGGCGAAGTCGGCGTAGGCCTTTTCACCGTCCTCGTAGAGAGGCCCGAAGAGCAGGTAGGGGATGTGGTGAGAGTCGACCCGGTACCCACCGATCCGCAGCGGACGCCGGGCGGCGGCCCGGTTGACGTGGTTGACGGTGGCCAGGACCTCGGTGGTGGTGTCGCCCAGGCCGTGCTCCTTGTCGTGCGCGGCGGCCCAGGCGGCCCAGTTTCTCAGCGCGGCGGTGATGGCCGGCCCGTTCCCCGACAGCAGGCCGGGGCCGTAGGTGTCGGGGTTGACCGCGCTGTCCAGCACGATCCGGTCGGCTCTCGCACCGAACATCTGCGTGTAGACCGCCCCCAGGTAGGTGCCGTAGGAGTATCCGAGATAGGACAGTTTCGGCTCACCGAGGGCGGCGCGGATCACGTCCATGTCGCGGGCGGTGTTCCGGGTGGAGGCGTACGGCAGCACGTCGCGGTTGCCCCGGGCACACTTGGCCGCCAGTTCCTTCATCAGGGCCGCGCTCTCGTTGAAGGTGCGGCGGTTCGGACCGGCCGAACGCAGGAAGACGTCGGTCTTCCATCCGCAGCGGATCGGTGTGCTGCGGCCCGTGAAGCGCGGGTCCATTCCGATCAGGTCGTAGCGGGAGGTGAGGGCGGGTGACCACTGCGCGAGGGACGCCACCAGGTCCAGTCCGGGTCCTCCGGGGCCGCCAGGGTTGGTCAGCAGAACGCCGCGCCGTCCGGCGGGGTCGGTGGCCTTGATCCGGGAGATCGCCACCGAGATGGTCCGCCCGCCGGGCCTGCGGTAGTCCAGTGGGACGGTGACCTCGGTGCACTGAGCGCCCGCCGCGTCCAGGCTCGCGCCGGCCCTGTCATCCGGTCCTGTCTTACAACCATGCCAGTCGAGCCTTTGATGGTGGAAGCGGATCGGCCTGTCGGTTCCCGCGGGGGTTTCCGCGACCGCCGGGGCGGCGGCCAGGCCGAGGGCGCCCAGTGCGACGGCGGCCGCGGTGGCCAAGGCCGGCAGGCCGTGCCTCCTGGCAGGACCGGACGTGACCGGCGGGGATGGAACGGTGGAGTGCGACATGGATCTGTCTCCCTGCTTGATGACCGGTTTGCGGTGTTATCGAGCATGGTGCCGAGATGATCCGTGATCGACCCTGCTGAATGGATTCGTGAAGGTATGGCCAGCCCTACCGTCACGCCGCAGGAAACTCGCCGAGAACCCGTGACGGTGACGAGCCGACCGGCACGGGAAGGCGAACGAGGTCTCGTCGGGCGACCGGGTCACCGTACTTCTCGGAGACGCCGCCGAAGGTGACACCGCTCATGAACGGCGCCGGGCGTAGTGGTGGACGATCAAGGCCGCGATGGAGCCGCCGGAGATGATCCCGGCGACCAGGCCGACGCCCTCGCCGACGCCGCCGATGCTGTTGCCGACGCTGTTGACGACGGCGCACACGGTGAAACCGGTCCACAGGAGCACGCGGAGCACGGTGCCGTCGCGCGGTGGCTCGGGCCGGCGGAAGGGGGCGGACGGCCGAGGCCGGTCGGCAGGTGTGACGCGGCAGGGGTCATTCATACTGATCACCCTAGAAATTGGCTCTGCCTGGGGAAATGCCGTAATCTGCCAGGCCGATGGTAGTGCAGGGTGGAATGAAACGGTCCTCCGCCTCAGCTTAGGGTGGGGGAGATGAGCAGGGACGCCTTCGAGGCTTTGGAGCGCCTGGCGGGAGGTCTCGGCACCGCGATCCTCGCCTTCCTGGTCCTCGTGTCCTGGATCATGGTCGCCGCGGCCTGCCTCGTGGGGGTGGGTCTGCTGATGATCCCGCCGATGCTGGCACTGACCAGGGCGGTGGCCGAACGGGAACGCGGCCGGCTCAACCGCTGGGGGCTGGAGGTCGTCACCCCCTATCCGCAGCAGGACACCGCGACGGGCTGGACGGCCAGGATCCGCGCCGCCCGCCGCGACCCGGCGACCTTCCGCGATCTGGGCTGGGTGGCCGCGCATGCCACGCTGGGGCTGGCGCTCGGCCTTGTCGCCGTCCTGATGCCGACGATGACCTTGCGGGATGCGACGTCCCCGTTCTGGTGGGGCCTGATGCCGCCGGAGGGCCGGATCACCAGCTACGAGCTGCCGATCACCACGTTTCCGGCCGCGCTGGCAGCCGCGCTGGCGGCCGTGGTCGTCCAGGTGATCGCCGTCATGCTCGCCCCGCGGATGGCCAGGTTGCAGGCGTTGCCCGGGGTGCGGCTCCTGCGCCCGCATCCGTCGATCGACCTGTCGCGGCAGGTCGCCCGGCTCACCGCGACGCGCGCGGGCGCCCTGCGGGCACATGCGGCCGAACTGCGCAGGATCGAGCGGGCGCTGCACGACGGCGCGCAGAACCGGCTGGTCGCCGTCGTGGTGACGGTCGCCGTGGCCAAGCGGGCGCTGGCCAGGGAGGCGGCTCGGACAGGCCTGGCACTCGACGGGCCGCGGGAGGCGCTCGATGAGGCGCAAAGTGCCGCCGAGCAGGCCGTGGCCGAACTGCGCGGGGTCGTCCGCGGCATCCTGCCCCCTGTCCTGGAGGACAGGGGGCTGTCCGGGGCGCTGAGCGCCCTGGCGGCGGGCAGCGCGATCCCGTGCGCCTTGACCGCCGACGACCTGGGGCGGCTGCCGCTGTCGGTGGAGACCACCGCCTACTTCGTCGTCGCCGAAGCGCTGACCAACGTGGCGAAACACAGCGGCGCGCGGAGAGCCCTGGTCGAGGTGCGCCGTGACGGCGGCCTGCTACGCGTGGTGGTGAGCGACGACGGCAAGGGCGGAGCCTCTGAGGCCGACGGCACCGGGCTGGAGGGTATCCGCCGCCGGGTCGAGGCACACGACGGAACCATCATGCTGACCAGCCCGCGGGGCGGGCCGACAACCATCGAAGTGGAGCTGCCGTGCGGATCGTGATCGCCGAGGATGACGCGCTGCTGCGCCGGGGCCTGGTGCTGCTGCTGACCGGCGAGGGATTCGAGGTGGTGGCCGCGGCCTCCGAACCTGAGGGGTTCCTGGCCGCGGTGGCCGAGCACCGGCCCGATGTGGCAGTGGTGGACGTGCGCATGCCGCCCACCCACACCGACGAGGGGATCAGGGCCGCCGTCGAGGCCCGGCGGCTGAACCCCGGCCTGGCGGTGCTGGTCCTGTCGGCCTACGTCGAGCAGGCCTTCGCCACGAACCTGCTGGCCGAGGGGACCCGCGGGGTGGGATACCTCCTCAAGGAGCGCGTGGGCAAGGTGGAGGAGTTCCTGGACGCCCTGCACCGGGTGGCCGCGGGCGGGACGGCGATGGACCCCGAGGTGATCGCCCAGCTGTTCACCCGCCGCCGCGACCCGATGGAACGGCTGACCGCACGCGAACGCGAGGTGCTGGCCCTCATGGCCGAAGGGCTGGGCAACACCGCCATCGCCCAGCGTCTGGTGGTGACCGACGGCGGCGTGCAGAAACACATCCGCAGCATCTTCGCCAAGCTCGACCTCGCCCCGACCGACCAGGTCGACCGCAGGGTCGCCGCGGTCCTGCGCTATCTGGAAAGCTGAACGCCACCCGGCTTCTCCGGGACGTCAGGGCCGTCTTGGCTTGTTCAGGTCATCGTTCGGCGGCTCTCCGGCTGACTCGTCCCGCCGTTTCACCTCTATGCCCCAGCGCTTGCGGAGCCACTCCACCCCGGCGTAGAAGCCGGCGACACCCGGCAGGGTGAACAGGGCGGAGCCCCACCCCTGGGAGAGATGCACGTTGATCACGCCGAAGGCCAGCGGCGGGCCGAGCAGGCTCCAGGTGAGCCAGTCCGAGGCGAGCACCCAGCACGCGATCCGGCGTAGCCGATGGAACCGTGGCCGGTCCGGCCTCAGGAGGGCCTCGCGGAGTTGCCACACGCGGCCGAACTGCCGGAGGGCGTAGACGACCTGCACGGTCCTGGTGGACTTCAGCTCTGCCAGGTCGTACAGCTCGGCGTTGAACTCCTCGGCGTAGCGGTCCCGGCGTACGGCCGGGAGCAACTTCATCATGAGGCTCACCATGTGTTCCGCCGACCGGGATATGGGGACGGCCTTCTTCTCCGCCACGACCGGCTCCGCCGGCGACGCCTGCGCACTGAGCCTTTCGAGGTGCTCGGAGATCTCCACGGCCCTCTGCCCCATGGCGTCCAGGTGGTCGGCGAGGATCCGGGCGCGAGCGCGGGTGCGGGCGTAGTCGAGGTCGAGCTCGTAGGTGGGGATGCGGTCGAGGTCGAAGCCGAGGGCGTGGGTGCGTTCGAGCGCGTGGTGAAGGGCGTGGGCGAGGTCGCGGGCCTGGTGGGAGCCGCGCTGGAAGTCCAGCGTGTAGGTACGGACGAAGGTGAGGGTGTGGTCCAGCCTGCGAGCGAGGGTCAGGGCGCGGTCCAGGTCGATGACGTTGGTGCGGCTGAAGCTTCGATCTTCGAAGGAGTGGAGGTAAACGGGGCCGGAAGCGAGGAGCTGGGCCTGGTCGAGGGCGTGGACGAGAGCCCGGTCGAGGGCGAGGGCGAGGTGGCGCTCGATGACGAACCTGCTGGGGTTGGCGATGGAACCCTGGGGGAGGTCGCTCAACTTCCGCCGCCCAGCCGTGGGCTCAGGCCACGCAGCGTGCCGATCCTGGTGTGCGCCTGGGCGAGCGCGAGGCGGGCGTTCTCGGCGCCGTCGGGGGTGAGCCGGTAGTAGCGGCGGCGAGGCCGGGCCGCCTCGTGGGGGTTGACGTCCTCGAAGCGTGACTCCAGCCAGCCGATGCCCTCGAAGCGGGCGAGGATGGGATGGATGGTGCCGCTGGCCAGGCCGGAGGCGGCGCAGACCTCCAGTCCGTACATCTCCCGCGTGGGGTCGTCGAGGAAGGCGCGTAGCACGAGCTGGGTCGGGATGGTCATCCTGGGAGGCTTACCCATGCTCTAACTCTAGCTAGGGTGCGGGCGAAGAGGTAGTGGTGGTGATCCACGCCGTGAACCTGTCTGTCACAACGGCGCCGACCGTCTCGTCCTTGTGATGTGTTCAACCAAGACAGGAGGTCGTCATGGCACAGGCCGTCACGGGAAATGTGCTCCGCACGCCGGTCTTCGGCGTCTGGACGTGGAGTTGGCCGCAGGCGTGGGAGCAGGTGCGATGAGGGTGCTGCTCGCAGGCGCGACCGGTGCGATCGGGTTGCCGCTGTTGTCGGCGCTGGCCGGGTCGGGGCACGAGGTGATCGCGCTCATCCGTCATCCGGCCAAGCGGCGGCTCGTCGTGGATCGCGGCGCGTTCCCGGTGATCGCGGATGTGATGGATCGTGACGGGTTGCTGCGCGCGGTCGAAGGGCACCGGGCCGACGTGGTCATGCACCAGGCCACGGCGCTGCGGAAACCCGGACTCAGGCTGCGCCCCGACGACCCCACCATCGCCCTCCGCGACAGGGGCACCGCGCACCTCCTTGAGGCATCGCGGGTGGTGGGCGCGCGTCGCTTCGTCACCCAGTCACTGATCACCGGGTACGGCTACCGCGATCACGGCACCAGGGTCCTGACCGAGAACGACGTCTTCGGGCTGCGCGTCGGCAACGTGGGCGACCTGGTGACGGACTCCAGCGTGGCGACCGAACGGCAGGTGTTCGACGCGGAGGGCATTGAGGGCATCGCCCTGCGGTACGGGATGTTCTACGGCAGGAACGCGTTCAGCGACATGTTCGCGGACCTGATGCGCAGGCGGGCTCCCGTACTCCCGCGAGGGAGGACGGGGACCACCTCCTTCGTCCACGTGGAGGACGCGGCGGCGGCCACGGTCGCGGCCATGGAACACGGCGGCG
Organism: Streptosporangium sp. NPDC020072; assembly: GCF_040631445.1. Taxonomy (NCBI): domain Bacteria; kingdom Bacillati; phylum Actinomycetota; class Actinomycetes; order Streptosporangiales; family Streptosporangiaceae; genus Streptosporangium; species Streptosporangium sp. NPDC020072. The sequence goes on from NZ_JBEYAB010000008.1 coordinate 8,998, forward strand.
CGGGGGAGGCGTACAACATCGTGGACGACCGGCCGATGAGCTGGCGCGACTTCCTGAGCACGGTCGCCCGCGCGCACGGCACGCCTCGTCCCGTCGTGACGCCGAGATGGTTGGTCAGGCTGGCCGTGCCGTACCTGGGCTGCCTGCTGATCGACACCACGATGCGGGTCTCGCACGCCAAGGCCACCCGCGACCTGGGCTGGACCCCGGTGCACCGGAGCGTGTCCGACGGGTTGAAGGTTCGCTGAGAACACGCCGGGGCGGGGCCGCCCCGGCGATCTCAGAGGATCTCGACGTACCCTTCGGCGCCGTTCACCCGGATGCGCTGGCCGTCCTTGATCCGCCGGGTGGCGTCCTCCACGCCGACGACCGCGGGCAGCCCGTACTCGCGGGCCACCACGGCGCCGTGCGTCATCACCCCGCCGACCTCCATGACGACTCCCTTGACCGAGACGAACAGCGGCGACCAGCTCGGATCGGTGAAGACGGTGACGAGGATGTCGCCGTCCTCAAGGTCGGCCTCGGCCATGCTGCGGATGACCCGCGCCCGGCCCTCCACGACTCCCGACGAAACGGCGATGCCCGCCAGCGCCCCCTCCGGCAGGGCGCCCGGCTCGTACACGCCGGAGATCACCTCGCCCTCTGAGGTGATCACCCGCGGCGGAGTCAGCCTCTGGTAGGTCTCGTGTTCCTCCCGCCGCCGCGTGATGACCGAGTAGTCCAGTTCGCCGGTGTTGACCACCTTCCTGAACTCATCGATGGACAGGAAGTACACGTCCTCGGGCTCCTTGACGACCCCGCGTGCGACCAGCCCGGCGGCCTCCTTCATCAGCGCCCGCTTGTAGATCTCGTACCGCAGAAGGAGCGCGTGCTTGGAGTACTCGCGGTAGCCGATGAAGTGGCGGATCAGGCTCATCTTCCTGGCCGCCCTCCTGGCCTTGCCCGCGCCGCCGGGCAGCTCGCGGAGACGGGCGAGCAGGTCGTTCATGGCGCGTTCGGCCTCGGCGCGGCCCTGTTCGGCCTTGCGGCGGCGTTCCCCGGGCGGGAAGTTCCTGATGTCGCTGAGGATGAGCGGCACGAGCAGCGTCGGGTCCTCGCTCCACCGGGTCCTGGTGAGGTCGATGTCACCGGCGCAGTGCATCCCGTACGTGTCCAGGTAGCCGCGGACGGCGTCACCCACGGCCGCCCCGCCCGCGCACGCGGCCAGCCCCTCGTAGAAGGTGTCGCACCGGGCGGTCTCCAGGTAGCGCAGCACGTCGGGATGCTCGCGGACGGCGTCGGCGACGTCGAGCAGGTCGAGCCCCATGGCGGCCACGACGTTGTGGTCGGCGGACTGGGCGATCGCGTCGGCGGCGTTCTTCTCACCCAGCCAGGTCTCCATGTGCTTGTTGACCCAGTTCACCGACTGGATGCCGAGGAAGGCCGCCGCCACGCTGCGCGGGTCGAAGGTGAGCTCGGCGAGCACGTCGTGGTCGTCGATGATGCAGGCGAACAGTTCGTCGCCCGACTTGCCGGCGATCTCGCTCCGCAGCCGCTCCACCGTCGCCTCGGTGCGCGCGATCAGGTCCGGCACGACGCCGGGGTCGTCCTCGCGGGCGAGCCTGAGATAGTGACGCACGATCGGCAGCACGCCGCCCTCGCCGAAGTCCAGCATCGAGGTCTTGCCGCGCGCCAGCCCGGCGGCGAACTCCTTGCGCCTCAGCACGGCCCGCAGCGCGTTGGCCATCAGCACGTCGACCTGGTCGAGACTCTTGAGCGTGGCGGGTCTGGCCCAGACCGAGGTGAGCTCGGCCGAGACGTCCTTGTAGAAGCGGTTGCCTGCCACGGCGCCCGCCGTACGGCCCAGCTTGTCGTGCAGGAGCGAGAAGAACGACAGGCCCAGTGGGGCGAAGGCGTCGGTCATCATCTGCCGGTGCCCGTAGGAGACGTACACGTGGTTCTTGCCGTCGTGCGCTGGCGGCACGGGATAGAGCGTGGTGATGGGGCGGCTCTGCAGGATGTGGAACGCGCCGTCGTACAGCGCCCACTCGATGTCCTGGGGGCGGCCGAAGTGCGCCTCGATCTCCCGCCCCAGTCTCTCCAGCAGCAGGATCTGCTCGTCGCCGAGTTTCTGCGCGGTCTGCCGCGCGGGCTCGACGGGAAGCTCCTCGGTGCCGCCCGACGGCAGAGCGCGCAGCTCCTTCGTCTGGGCGGCGATCTTCCTGTCGATGATCCGCCCCGCCCTGACCCGGTAGTTGTCGGCGTTGACCAGCCCGGAGACGAAAGCCTCACCGAGGCCGAACCCGGCGTCGATGGAGACCACCGTGCGGTTGGCCGAGACCGGGTCGGCGGTGAACAGGATGCCCGACGCCTCGGGGAAGACCATCTGCTGGACGACCACGGAAAGTCGTACGGCGCGATGGTCGAAGCCGTTCTGGATGCGGTAGGCCACCGCCCGGTCGGTGAACAGCGACGCCCAGCACCGCCGCACGCTGTCGATCACCGCCTCGGTGCCCCGTACGTTGAGGTACGTGTCCTGCTGGCCCGCGAAGGAGCTGGACGGCAGGTCCTCGGCGGTGGCGCTGGACCTGACCGCGCAGGCCACGTCCGCGCCGCCCATGTCGCCGAGGTTGCGCTCGATGTCGCGCCGGATCTCGTCGGGCACGGTCAGGCCCTCGACGGCGGCGCGCAGCCGGGCGCAGGCGGCGGCGATGCCCGCCCGGTCGTCGGCCCGCAGCCCGGCCAGCCCGCCGATCAGCGCGCTGACCGACGCGTCGCGTTCCACGACCTGCTCGTACGCGTCGGTGGTGACGCAGAAGCCGCGCGGCACGCGGACGCCCCGGATCGCGGACAGCTCGCCGAGGTTGGCCCCCTTCCCGCCGACCAGGGGCAGTCGTGTCTCATCGATGTCGTGGAGCCCGAGCACATAGGCACTCATGGCGGATCCTGTCTCTCACCCGATGTTTCAATACAGTACAGTACTGTATTGAAATCAGGGGTCGCCGACAGGGGAAGGACGCCACCTTGACTCCCAAGATCTGCCTGGTCACCGGTGCCTCGTCCGGCATCGGCCGCGCCACCGCACTGGAGCTGCGCCGGGCCGGCCACATCGTGTACGGCGCCGCCCGCCGGGTGGACCGGATGGCGGAACTGCGTCAGGCGGGCGGTTACGCTCTGGCGATGGACGTCACCAGGGAGGACGATCTGGGCCGCGTCGTGGACGCCGTCCTGGACGAGCAGCACCGGATCGACGTGCTGGTCAACAACGCCGGAGCCGGTCTGCACGGCGCCGTCGAGGACGTGCCCGTCGAACGGGCCCGTCACCTGTTCGAGGTCAACCTCTTCGGCCCGGCCCGGCTCACCCAGCTCGTCCTGCCGCACATGCGTGAACGGCGCTCAGGCATGATCGTCAACGTCTCCTCGATCGCCGGTGAGATCTCGCTGCCGCTCGTCGCCTGGTACCACGCCTCCAAGCACGCCCTGGAGACCTACTCCGACTCGCTGCGCCAGGAGTGCCGGTCCTTCGGCGTCCACGTGGTGGTCGTACAGCCGGGCATCATCAGGACGGAGTTCGAACAGGACACGCCACGCGAGTTACGCGAGACCTCCGGTCACGGGGCCTACGGCGCGCTGGCCGAGTCGATGGCGAGCCGGGCCGAGGGCAACACCAGGGGTTCCGCCCCCGCCGTGGTCGCCAGGACCATCAGGAGCGCCGTCGAATCACCCAGGCCGAAACCGCGCTACCCGGTCGGCTACCTGGCCAGGACACTCCTGGCCCTGAACCGGATCCTGCCCGACCGCGCGTTCGACGCGCTGGTCACCAAGGCCGGATAGCGCCGCCGTGACACGACCTCGACGACTCCCACCGGGGCGGCCGCGCAGCCAGGAGGTGGACGCGGCGGTTCTCGCGGCGGCTCTCGACCTCTTCATCGAACGCGGCGCGGGCGGAACCAGCATCGAGCAGGTCGCCCAGCGCGCCGGCGTCACGCGGGCCACCATCTACCGGCGGTTCCCCGACAAGACGGCCCTGCTGATCCAGGCCATCGAGTCGGTGCACCACGATCACGACCCCGGCGCCCTCGACTGGCCCGACATCGAGCACATGCTCGGCAACTGGGCGACCTACCTGAGCAACCCGCGCAACCGGCGCATGCTGCGGCGGCTGTACGGCGCCGTGGACGACCACCCCGAACTGCTGCGCGCGTACCGCGACTCCCACGGCGGACGGCGCGCGGCGGCCGAGCACGCCGCGCTGAGCCGCTCGCGTGAGCGCGGGCAGCTTCCCGGCGACTGCGACCTGAACGCCGTCCAGCAGCTGCTCAACGGCGCGGTGCTGCACCACCTGGGTTCCTACCCGGCCACCGAGAGCGCCGACGCCGTCAAGGCCTACTTCGTGACCATCCTGCGGCAGGTCGGCTACCGGGAAGGCGCAGACGCCGTCGGCTGACCGGCGAGGCGGGATGATCCGTGTCACACACCGCCCTGGGCGCTCGTCCTATCACCAGAGCGAGCACAGGAAAGGGACACAACATGACGAACGGCTACAGCAGGCAGGCCAGGACCTTCGTCCAGGTGGCCGTGGTGGTCGGCGCGCTGACGATGCTGGTCTTCGGCGTGTGGATGCGCATCGACCCGGCGGGCTTCGCGGTCTTCGCCCGGTTCCCCAATCACGTGCACTTCCTGCACGACGCCGGGGTCTTCCAGATCGGCATCGGACTGATGATGCTGAGCGCGCTGGTGTGGCATGACGTGCTGTCGATCGTGCTGGTCGGGTTCTTCGTCGCCAACACGCTGCACGCGGTGAACCACGCGGCCGACCTGGACCTTGGCGGCAGTCCGGACAACTGGTGGCAACTCGGCCTCGTCTCACTGCTGACGCTGGCCGGTCTCGTGGTGCACCGTAGGCAGCTCAGCCGCCGGACACGGGCCCACGCGTAGCCGGGTCAGGACCGGTCCGCTCCGGTGGAACTCGACCTTGAGGACACCGGGAACGGCCGTGTCGACTGAGATGTCACACGGCCGGCGACGGGTTCGTCCTATGTGGGAAAGACAGACAACCGGGGGAGTCGGGGGACGGAAGTGGCGGACGACATCGTGGACGAGCGGACGACGGTCTTCGCCGCGAACCGCAACCTGCTGTTCGCGGCGGCGTACGACATTCTCGGCAGCGTCACCGACGCCGAGGACGTCGTGCAGGACACGTGGCTGAGCTGGGAGAGGGTCGACCACGCGGCGATCGAGCATCCGCGCGCGTACCTGATGCGCATCGTCGTGCACCGGGCGGTCGACCAGCTCCGCAAGGCGCGCAGGCTGCGCGAGGACTACATCGGCCCGTGGCTGCCGGAACCGCTGTGGACCGAGGAGGGCGCCGACGGCCGGGAGGAACGCCGCGACGGTGTCGCGCTTGGTCTGCTGGTCGTTCTGGAGACGCTGTCGCCGCTCGAACGGGCCGCGTTCGTTCTCAGGGAGGCCTTCGCCTACGAGTACGACGAGATCGCCGGAATTCTCGACAGGACGCCCACCGCGGTGCGTCAGCTCGTGCACCGGGCGCGGGGGCACGTCCACGCGCGGCGACCCCGCTTCACCGCCGACCGGCGCGACGCCCAGGTGGCGGCGGAGCGGTTCGTGAACGCGGCCGTCGGAGGCAGTGTGACCGATCTCCTCGACGTACTGGCGCCCGAGGTCACGCTGTGGAACGACGGAGGTGGCCGGGTCCGCGCCGCGTTGCGGCCGGTGCACGGCGCCGGCAAGGTGGCCCGCCTGCTGGCCGCCGTCGGGCCCCGCTATGCGGGGTGCGAGGTCCGCTGGGCGTTCCCCGGCGGCACGCCGACCGCCCTGATCGTCGCCGGTGACCGGCCGGTCGCGGTCGTCACCGTCGAGGCGGACTCCTCCGGAGGCCGGGTACGCGCCATCTACGGCATGGCGAACCCGGAAAAGCTTGCTCACCTGTCGCAGCACAACTGACGAACGAAGGGACATGCGAATGCCGAAGGTCCTGGAAGACTTCATCCCGCAGCCGCTGGGCTCCGAACGCCACGAGTTGCACATCCGGCAGCGGCCGGAAACGGTCTGGACCGCGTTGAACACGCTGTCGCCCGGTGAGCTTCCGCTGGTGCGGCTGCTCATGAGCGTCCGCTCGCTCTCGGCGACAGGGGCGAACGAGGCGCCGACGATGATCGGCACGATGCTCAGCCGGGGCTGGTTCGAGCTGGCCAGCGAGTCGCAGCGGTATGTCGTGCTCGGCTCGATCAGTCAGTTCTGGCGTCTGCGGTCGGCGGAGTTCCGCCGCAGTTGCCCGGCCGGGCAGTTCCGCGACTATGACGTGCCCGGCTTCGCCAAGTCGGCGTCCGTCTTCGAGCTGATCCCGACTGAGCATGGCACCCTGCTCCGCACCGAGACGCGGGTCACCGCCGGGTCGGTGGACACCCGGCGCAGGATGCTGGCCTACTGGCGGCTCATCCGGCCCTTCAGCGGGGTCATCCGCCGCGTCATGCTGCACGCCATCGCCAGGAAGGCGGCCTCCTACGGCTGATCGTCGTGGGCGTCCGCGGCGGACCGCCGCCCGTGGCGCTGTGGGGTGCCCGCGCCTCGCAGGCGGCGACCTTCGGCTCCGACCACGACGGGAAACCGGGCCCGTTCCGGGAGCGGACCCGGAGGAACAGGCGCACACTGAACTTGCTCAGGACTTTTCCGTTCCGTCCGCAGATGGAAACCCGAGGAGGATCATGTCCGGCAAAATCCGGACCGCCGCCCTGGCGGTCGCCGTGTCCCTCACCATCGTCCCCGCCGGCGCGACCACGGCCTTCGCCGCCGCCAAGCCCAACCTTCGTGCCTGCTACGACGGTAACTGCAAGATCTCCATCACCAGGAAGGTCTCGTTCCGGATCGACCCCGGCTTCGGCATCACCAAGCTGACCCTGTCCTTCAACGCCGGCGGCGTCCATGTGAAGTCCAGCGGGCCGGGTGTGAGCGGCTCGGCGTACTTCAGCGGAAGCGGCTCGGTCACGGTCAACGGCATCACTGTCCAGGCCCTCTCGCTGTCCAGCAGAAAGGCGGTGCTGCGGCTGACGACGAGCTGAGCCGAAGCGGTCACGGCCCTCGCGCCTCATCTCGTGCGGGTCTGCCCGTCCCTTGTGACGAAGGCAGGCGCGGCGAGGTCAGTCGCGCGGACGGTGGACGACCTTGTCCGTCGAGCGACCGGGATGGACGACGAGCAGGTGCTCCTCCAGCGGCGCTTCGGGGTCGTTCTCGTCCCACGGCAGCGTGCGGGCGTAGATTCGCAGGCGGTAGTGGCCCGGGCCGGCGACGGCCAGGTCCGGCAGCGGCCTGGCCGCACCGCCATCGCCGCCCTCGGGGTACGTCGGCACGACCAGGCGGCCGCTGCGGCTGGCGATGCCCACCTCGACCACCTGGTCCCAGCCGGTGAGCCGGAGCGGCGGGGCGCGGTCGAACGCCTTGACCGTCAAGCACATCGCCGCGTCCCCTCTGGTCACGATGGCGGCGCTGCTGCCCACGACGTCGACGAAGCCGTCCTCGACGGCGTCGAAGATGTCGGCGACCTCGTCGCCGTCGCCGTAGATGTCCCCGGGACCGCCTGCGCTGTCGTCACGGTCGTCGAAGACGGCGTAGCCGCCGCCTTCGGGCAGCATGTACGCGGCCGTGCCCTGCCGTCTGGCCCGCGTCCCGGGCCACGGGTCGTCGCACCGGGCGTTGGCCTCGGCCTTCCACCTGGCCTCCTGCAGGTCACGCTCTGCCTGACGGCGGTGCGCATCGGCGGTCTGCCGGGCGACGATGCCGGGGCACAGGTACTCCAGAGCCGCGGCCAGCTCGATGGCGTCCGCCGTACCACCGGCCCGCTCGTGCAGCGCGTTCCGTTCCCGGTCGCCGGGCAGCGCGCACAGCTGAGCGCCGTGGGCGAGGACGCGCTGGTCGGCCAGCCGTTCGGGGAACATCGCGTTCGCCGCGAAGGTCTCGTTCCTGGCCAGGCAGAGGAACGACCGCCGCCGCTCCTCGGGCCCGAGGGCGGTCGCGGGCCGGAGCCGGTCGCGGCAGCCCTCGTCCGCGGCCGTGTAGGTGAGCCGGGCGTCCTCCTCGGCGCCGACGACCGCAGCCGGCAGCGCGAGCACGAAGGCGGCGGCGATCAGCCGCGGCGTCCGGCCGGTTCCCGGCACCGGGACGCCCTGTCCGGGCGCGGCGAGCTCGTGCGCGGTGCGCGCCGCCCACACGACGAGCAGCCCGTCGAGCGCGTGCACCGCGAGCGACAGGCCGTCGAACGCCACCCGTCCGATCTGGAGCAGCGAGTAGACCTGCGGGACCAGCAGGGCGGCCCAGCCGATGCCGACCGTGACGGCGCTGAACCGTCTGTCGCGTCTCTGCCCGGCGATGATCATCACCTTGCAGCCGAGGGCCGCCATCGCCACCAGGAACGACGCCGTCAACGGGATCTCGGCGAACGGCCGCAGCGCCGCGGCCAGCACCCCGGTCAGACCGAGCCCGAGGGCGATGACCCGGAACCGGGCCGACACCCCGGCCAGGGCCCGCACCAGCAGGAACATGGTGGCGGCCCACACGGCCCAGCGCGCGACGTACTCCGCGACGCCGGACACCTCGTCGAGGAGTTCCCAGAGCAGCAGGTCGCCGGCCACGTCCGTGTAGAGCAGGCGCCGCAGCCACACCACATCACGCGGCAGCGCCCCGGCACGTGGCAAGGCCGGGCCGCGCAGGATCTGCCACAGCGCCCACGCGTTGAGCACGCCGATCGCCGCGGGCAGGAGCCGCGCCCCGTCGTCCCACGGCCGGAGACTCGCCGTCGCGACGACGGCGAACCACCGCCCGCCGTCGTACCCGGCGGCGACGGCGGCGGTCAGGTAGAGCGCGACGGCGACGGCGGCCGGACGCCCGAAGCGGTGGCGGGCGACGGCGGCCCGGAGTAAGGCTACGATGCGGATGATCTTATTGGACCGCCCAGGTCGGTCGGCCCCGGTGAAACCGGACGGCGGCCACCCGTCGGTGCGACAACCCCGACGCCGGGATACACGGCCCGAGCACGGTGCGCGGCTCCGCGGGCCGTTCCTGAGGCAGATCAAGAACGGCTGGCGAGATCCCGTCTGGTCGCCTGATCGGGCGGGATCTCCTCGTTTCCGAGGGCCTGGGAACGCTCCATGGTCTTGAGTATGGCCACGGTGTGGAGGTATGGGGCAGGTAGCGTGCAAACCAGCGTATGGATGAGGCACTGCCCCTACCGTCACAAGGCATGCAGACAGTGGATGTACTGGTCGTGGGTGCGGGGCTGGCCGGTCTGAGCACGGCCCGCCTGCTCGCGGGACGGGGCCTGAGCGTGATGGTGGTCGACCGTCGCAGGTCGCTGTCGACGGGCGTCCGCACGACAGGGATCTTCGTGCGCCGCACCCTCGACGACTTCGACGTGCCGGATCGTCTGCTCGGGCCAGGTGTCCGGGACGTGCTGCTGTATCCGCCGTCGCGGCGGGCACCGATCCGGCTCACCAGCGACCGGGACGAGTACCGCGTGGCCGACATGGCGGCCGTCTACGAACACGCGCGCCGCGCGGCGGAGTCGGCCGGGGCACGAGTCCTTCTGGGCGTACGGTATGTCGGCACGACGATGGGGCTCGTACGGTTCACGGGCGCGGAACCGGTGACGACCCGGTTCGTCGTCGGCGCGGACGGCGCCCGCTCCCGGGTGGCCCGTGACCTCGGTCTTGATGTCAACCGGCGCTTCCTCGTCGGCGCCGAGATCGTCCACCCGATCGCGTCGGCCACGACCACCCCGGCGTTCCACTGCGTGCTGGACCCGCGGATCGCCCCGGGGTACCTGGGGTGGGTCATCGACGACGGCCGACACGCGCATGTCGGCGTCGCGGGATATCCGAACGCGATGCGCACCGGCATCCGCCACCTGCTGGACGCCTTCGCCGCGGACGCGCCCGGCGGCACACCGCCGGCCGGGCCGGTTGAGCGCCGAGGTGGTCCGATCCCGGTCGGCGGTGTGCTGCGACGGTTGGCGTGCCCCGCCGGGCTGCTCGTCGGAGACGCGGCGGGCGCGGTTTCGCCGCTGACGGCCGGTGGGCTGGACCCCTGTCTCCGCATGTCCGAGCTGGCCGCTGCGGTCATCGCCGGGTACCTGCGTACCGGCGACCAGCGTGTGCTGAGCCGGTACGACGGAGACGCTTTGCGGACCCGGTTCCGCGGCCGGCTGCTGCTGCGCCGCGTGTTCGCCGGTATTCGATCCCCTGTCGCGGCGGAGGCGGCGGTGACCGCGCTACGCGGTCGTGCCGGCCGCGCCCTGGCGGCACGGATCCTGTTCGGCGACGGTTCGTTTCCCGAAGTCGACCCACGTCTCGCGGACCTGGCGACCGGCCGCCCTCACCGGTGACACCGGCGTCTCGCGCGTAGGACTTCGGGCGCCCCTCGACCGGGTCGGCCAGAAGGTCCCTGAAGGTCCCTGGAGATCACGGCCAGGCACCGCCCCGCTCCGCGTACGGCGGAACGGGGCGACACCCCCGGACGGCTCGGCCGCAGCGGTGGCGAAGCCGGGCCGGTCATCTCCGGCCGGTCTCCTCGACGGACTTGAGTACGGCGTCGGCGATCGAACGTGGGTCGACGCCGAAGTGCTCGCGTACGGACTCCCGGGTGCCGGAGAGTCCGAACCCGTCGGTGCCGAGGGAGGTCCACGGCCGGTCGATCCACGGGCTGATCTGATCCGGCACGGCGCGCATCCAGTCACTGACCGCGATCACCGGACCCTCGGTCCCGGCCAGGGCCTGCCGGAGGTAGGGCACCCCGGTGGAGGTCATCGCGTCGCGGCGCAGTTCGCTCCACGAGGTGACCGACCAGACGTCGACGCCCACGCCGTACTCCTCCTGGAGCAGCCGTTGCGCGGCCAGCGCCCAGTGGATCGCCGTGCCGCTGGCGAGCAGATGGGCCTGGCCGCCGCCGGAGGAGTAGCGGTAGATGCCCCTGAGGATTCCCTCGCGCACGCCTTCGGGCATCGCGGGCTGGGGGAGCGGCTCGTTGTAGAGGGTGAGGTAGTAGAAGACGTCCTCGCCGTCGGGCCCGTACATGCGCCGGAGCCCTTCGCGCACGATCTCCGCGACCTCGTAGCCGAAGGCGGGGTCGTAGGCCAGACACGCGGGGTTGGCGGAGGCGAGCAACTGGGAGTGCCCGTCGGCGTGCTGCAGTCCTTCGCCGGTCATCGTGGTCCGTCCCGCGGTGGCGCCGATCAGGAACCCACGGCCGAGCTGGTCGGCCAGCGCCCACATCTGGTCGCCGGTCCGCTGCCAGCCGAACATCGAGTAGAAGATGTAGAACGGGATCATGGCCTCGCCGTGGGTGGCGTAGCTGGAGGCGGCGGCCGTGAACGACGCCATCGATCCGGCCTCGGTGATGCCCTCGATCAGGAGCTGGCCGTCGACCGCCTCCTGGTAGGACAGCAGCAGGTCCCGGTCGACCGACTCGTAGCGCTGGCCCAGCGGCGAGTAGATCTTGGCGGTGGGGAACAGCGACTCCATGCCGAAGGTCCTGGCCTCGTCGGGCACGATGGGCACCCAGCGGCGCCCGGTCTCCGGCTCCTTCATGAGGTCCTTGACCAGGCGGACGAAGGCCATCGTGGTGGCCACCGGCTGCTTGGACCCCTTCTCCAGGGACTGGAACGGCCGCTCGGCCGGCGCAGGCAGCGGCTGGTGGGAGACGGTTCGGTTGGGGATGGGCCCGCCCAGGGAGCGGCGGCGCTCGGCCACGTAGCGGACCTCGGGCGAGTCGGGCCCGGGGTACAGGTACGGCGGCAGGTCCGCGTCGAGCGCCTCGTCCGGCACCGGCAGCCCGAGCCGGTCACGTAGCGCGCGGAACTCGTCCCGGGTGAGTTTCTTCATCTGGTGGTTGGCGTTGCGCGCCTCCACGCCGGCCCCGAGCGTCCACCCCTTGACGGTCTGCACGAGGATCACCGTCGGCGCGCCGCGGTGGTCGAGGGCCCGGCGGTAGGCGGCGTGCACCTTGCGCGGCTCGTGGCCGGCCCGCGAGCCGCCGACGATGCGCCGCAGGTCCTCGTCGGAGTACGGCACGTCCAGCCCGTGGAACAGGTGTTGCCTGATGTAGGCCCCGGTCGAGGTGGCGAAGGTCTGGAACTGCCCGTCCGGCATCTCGCCCAGGCGGGACACCAGTTCGTCGGAACCGAGCAGCCCGTCCCATTCGGCGCCCCACAGCGCCTTGACGACGTGCCAGCCCGCGCCCCTGAAGACGCCTTCGAGTTCCTGCACGATGCGGGTGTTGCCGCGCACCGGCCCGTCGAGCCGCTGCAGGTTGCAGTTGATCACGAAGGTCAGGTTGTCCAGCCCTTCGCGGGCGGCCAGGGTGATGGCCGCCGTGGACTCCGGCTCGTCCATCTCGCCGTCGCCGAGGAAGGCCCATACGTGGCTGAGCGAGGTGTCCTTGATGCCGCGGTTGTGCAGGTAGCGGTTGAACCTGGCCTGGTAGATCGCGTTGAGTGGCCCAAGGCCCATGGACACCGTGGGGAACTGCCAGAATCCGCGCATGCTCCGCGGATGCGGGTACGACGGCAGCCCGCCCTCGGGTTCGCGCCGGAACAGGTCGAGCTGGCCCTCGGTCAGCCGTCCCTCCAGGAACGCGCGGGCGTAGATGCCCGGGGACGCGTGGCCCTGGAAGTAGACCTGGTCATGGCCGCCGTGGAAGAAGTGGTTGAACCCGACCTCGTACAGCCAGGCGGCCGAGGCGTAGGTGGCCAGGTGGCCCCCGAGACCGAGCCGGCTACCCCTGGTGATCATCGCCGCCGCGTTCCACCGGTCGTAGGCCGCGATCCGCTCCTCCAGTTCGAGGTCACCGGGGTAGCCGGGCTCCTCCGACGTCGGCACGGTGTTGATGTACCGGCTGCTCGTGGCCAGCCGCTTCAGCAGGTATTCGGCCCGTTCGGGGCCTGCCGCCCGGCGGACCGCCTCCAGCGACTCCAGCCATTCCGCGGTCTCCTGCGGGTCAATGTCCTTCTCCATACCACCATTAAACACCCTATGATCGATCATAGGATGTTTCCATCCGTCATTATGGGACTGTGAAACCTGTCATGCGACTCCCGCTTCGTGATCAGATCCGGCAGGCCGTACTCGACGGCCTGATCAGCGGTCGGTGGGAGCCCGGCGACCGCGTCGTGGAACGGCACATGGCGGCGGAGCTGGGCGTCAGTCAGGCTCCGGTTCGTGAGGCGCTGCGCGAGCTGGAGGCGCTCCGGCTCATCGAGTCGTCGCCGCACAAGGGCGCGCGGGTCCGCCGGATCACCGCGACCGACCTGCGCGAGATCTACGAGGTGCGGGCGGGCCTGGAGGAGACGGCCGTGCGGCTGCGGCACCCGTCCGTCGAGGCGCTGCGGGTCCACCACGCCGGCCTGCGACAGGCCGCGGCCGCCTCCTCCGTGGCCGACCAGGTACGCCACGGCGTCGCGTTCCACCGCGAGATCGTCAAGGCCTCGGGCAACGACGTGCTCCTGGCGGTGTGGGAGTCACTCGGCATCGAGGTGTGGACGCACCTGTCGATACGGCTGTTCCGGATGCGGCTCTGCGAGAACACCGCCGACCACGAGCCGCTCATGGCGGCGTTCGAGCGCGGGGACCCCGACGCGGGGGCTCTGCTTCGCGACCACATCCTCGGCTACGCCCCGCTCAACTGAGCGCACCCGGTCTCCACGCCGGGCACGGCCGCCACGCTCTCCACGGCCCGGCGGACCCGCTTCCGCCAGGCCAGGCCGCCGATGGCGGTGAACACCCCGAGCGCCCGCTCCAGGCTTCTGGCCGCGGCCACCGGCAGCTGGAACAGCTCCCGCCGCAGGCTCCAGTGGGTGGGGTGGGCGGTGCAGTGGGGCACCGTGCGGATGCTCGGCACCTTCCTGGCCGAAGATCCCCTGGATGTACCGGGACAGGTGCTGGAGTTCATCGCCGAGCGGCTCGGCATCGACCCGGCGTGCGCGATCGAGTACCTGACCCGGCCGAAGACCGCCTACGAGCACGCCTGGGAGATTCGGGATCTGCTGGAGCCGGCGGAGTTCTCCAAACGCGAGCAGGAGGTCCGCGACTACTTGGCGGCCCGGGTGTGGTCGACGATCGAGGGACCACGGGCGCTGTTCGACCGGGCCGTGGTGCACATGCTGCGCGAGGGCATTCTGCTGCCCGCCGGGATCATCACGCTGACCCGGCTGAAGCGAGGTGCGCCGGGCCGAGCACGCCCGGTTGTATCGCACGCTGGCCGAGCGCGCCGGTCCGCAGCTGCGGGCGCGGCTGGCCGAACTGTTGCAGGTGCCTGCCGATCGGCGGGTCTCGGAGCTGGAGCGGCTGCGCACCGCGCCGACGCGGGCCTCGGGCCGGGTGATGGTGGCGGAGTTGCATCGGGTGGCCGAGATCGGCGGGCTGGGGGCCGGGGCGGTGGTCACCGAGCCTGTGCCGGCGGTGAAGCTGACCGCGCTGGCCCGTTACGGCCTGGCCTCCAAGGCGCCGACGCTGCGGGATCTGGAAGGCGATCGGCAGGCGGCCACGCTGCTGGCCACCGTGCGGCATCTGGAGACTTCCTCAGTTGATGATGCCCTGTCGGCCCCGGAGGCGACGTGGTGCCGGTGCAGAATCTGCACACCGGCCACAATCCCGTCTATTTCGGCCGTCAGCGCGACGCGACCTGGCTGAACGTGGTGAATGACCAGGTGATGGGCGTCGGGCGGGCTGGTGGTGCCGGGCACGCTGCGCGACTCGCTGTTCATCCTGGACGCCATCCACAACCTCGATGGCGGGCCCAAGCCGGAGACGGTGGTCACCGACACCGCCAGCTACTCCGACATCGTCTCGGGCCTGTTCGCGATCTGCGGCTACCAGTTCTCCCCGCGCATCGCCGATCTGGCCGACACCCGGTTGTGGCGTACCGACACCCGCGCCGTCTACGGGCCGCTGGAGCACATGTCCCGCCATGTCGTGCGGCTGGACAAGATCCGCGCGCACTGGGGCGACATGTTGCGGGTGGCCGGGTCGCTGACGATGGGCACGGTGCGCGCCTACGACCTGATCCGGATGTTGTCGGCTGATGGTCGCACCACCGGCCTGGGCGAGGCGTTCGCCCACTACGGCCGGATTTCCAAGACGCTGCATCTGCTGCAGTTCATCGCCGACGAAGGCTACCGGCGGATGATCGGCACCCAGCTGAACGTGCAGGAGGCCCGCCACCGGCTGGCCCGGAAGATCGCCTTCGGCAATCGGGGCCAGCTGCGCCAGCGCTACCGCGAAGGTCTGGAGGACCAGCTGGGCAGCCTGGGTCTGGCGTTGAACGCGGTCATCTGGTGGAACGGCCTGTATCTGGACGCGGCCGTCAAGCACCTGCGCGAGCAGGGATTTCCGGTCACCGATGAGATGTGCGCGCGATTGTCGCCGATCCAGTACGACCACATCAATTTCCTGGGCCGCTACGCCTTCTCGCGCGCCGATGTGGCCGGGGGTTTGCGTCCCTTCCATGAAGGGACGCACCACAGCGGCTGAAGCCCGGGGTGAGGCATCTGGTTCAGGCGGCCCGCAGCAGGGCGGCTAGATCGGCGGGCACGGGCATGGGCTGGGTGAGGCTGACGCGGGCCCGGCCGGTGTTGCCCTCGGGATAGCGGCCCAGCGCGGAGCCGGGCGCCGCGACGATGATCCGCACCACCTGGCCGAACGCTTCGCGGCGGTCACGCTGGCGTACCGCGAGGGCGAACATGGCGATGTGGTTGGCGGTGTGCGGCCAGGACCAGGGCTGGGAGATGATGTGCGCGCGCTCCAGGTGCCGCCAGCGTGCCTGCGGCTCGGTGGCGGTGCGGGCGGCGCGCATCTCGTCGCGGTAGGCGGCCCGCACCGGTGCGGGCATCGGGCGGCCGATCATCGCTTGTCCTGCTGCGTGCTGGTCTGCGCCGGTGAGCAGCAACCGTCTGAGCAGCCGTCAGCCGCGGAGGCGGTGCCGGTCACAGCGTCCCCGGAGAGGGTGGCCGCCGGGACGGCACAGCAGGTGTCGCCGCGCCAGGCTTGGTTACCTTCCTTGACCGCGACGGCGGCGATGACCAGGGCGGCGATCGGGTCGGCCCAGGACCAGCCGAAGGCGCTGTTGAGCGCCAGGCCGGCCAGCAGTACGCCGGACAGGTAGGTGCACAGCAGGGTCTGCTTGGAGTCGGCGACCGCGGAGGCGGAGCCGAGTTCGCGGCCGGCGCGGCGTTGCGCCGCCGACAGGAACGGCATGATCAGCAGGGAGAGGGCGGCCAGGATCAGGCCGGGTGTGGAGTGTTCGGCCTCGCCGGTACCGAGCAGGGCGCGCGCGGCGTCGAAGGTGACGTAGGCGGCCAGTGCGAAGAAGCTGATCGCGATGACGCGCAGCGCGGTCTTCTCCCGGCGTTCGTGGTCGGTGGCGGAGAACTGCCAGGCCACGGCGGCGGCAGAGGCCACCTCGACGATGGAGTCCAGGCCGAAGCCGATCAGTGCGGCGGAGGAGGCGATGGTGCCGGCGGTGAGGGCCACCGCCGCTTCGATCACGTTGTAGGTGATGGTCGCCGCGACCAGCAGCCGGATACGGCGTTGCAGCGCCGTGCGCCGGGCCGGGGAGGGGCTGAGTCCGGGCAGGTTGATCGCGCTCATGCCATCACCTCGCCGGTGGACTGCACGCCGTCCGGGCGAGTGGCGCTAGGAACGGCGCCGGGGGCGGGGCAGAGCATCACGGCGTGGCCGGTGACGGCCAGCAGCTGCTCGGCGGAGGCGAGCAGGTCCATCAGTTCGGGCCGGGTCAGGCTGTAGAAGGACTGGCGGCCTTCGGCGCGGTAGTCGATCAGGTCGCAGTCGCGCAGGCAGGCCAGGTGCTTGGAGACGGTGGACTGGGCCAGGCCGAGCTCGGCGACCAGGTCCACCACGCGGGCCTCGCCGCGGGCCAGGCGGGCCACGATGCGCAGCCGGTTCTCATCGGCCAGGGAGTGGAACAGTGCGGCCGCCGGGGGGACGCCGACGGCGATGTCGGCGCTGACGCAGGAGCCAGCATCACTATCAATCGCCATATGGCGATGATATCCCGATATCGTTATGTCATGACAAGAACAGAGTGTTATCCGTCTTATGTGATCTTGCGGGGTGGACCTCGGCGACACCGCCATCACGGCCGAAGCGCGCCATGGAGGGGGCAGACCAAGTAAGCCGGAAAGGGCTGATAGCCGTTCCGATGGTTGAGAGCTGATCTCAGTGCTGGTCTTCCGGTAGTGGGAGCCCGGTGTCATCTCTCGGCTCCAGCATTGGTTCGGGGTGAACGCCGGACGGCCCGTGAAGCGGCCCTGTTATCTGTGGCAAGAGAGACGCGGTGCCCGCCGTGGTGCATCTGTCGGCGGGCCTGCGCGTCTTCGGCGCGATGCTGCTCAGGTGCGGGTCACGAAACGCCGCCTCTGCCGGGGCACGCCCTGATCGGCCAGGAGGACCTGGTAGCTGTCCGAGGCTTCTTGGCCACGGTCACGACCTTGGCGGGGTCGCCGGGGAAGAACATGCCGTCCTCGGCCCTCCACGAGGCCCCGCCCGCCCGCGTCCCTTGTACCGGCACCGTGCCGATGGCGCGGGAGAGGGCCGTCGTTGAAGCTGTTGCCGTTGCTCCGGCGGGTTCCCGGACCGCCTGCCGGGCCGGCGCTGTCGTGCCGGTGTGCCGGGCACCGCTCGTCCAGGCCGTGGGGTCTGGGCGAGCGGCAGGTGAGCAGCGGCTGGGCTAGAAGGGCATGGCCTGGATGCGTATGTAGCGGTCGCCCTTGAAGAGGTAGATCTCGCTGCTGCTGCCGGGAACCTGGCAGGCGGCCGACAGGCCAGAGGCGAAGACGGTGCCAGCCACGGCGGGGAGGGCCTCGGAAATAGCCATGGGGCCGCGGACGATCCTTTCGTCGCTGACGTCGTAGTGGACGAACTGATCGCCCTTGAACAGATAGACCCAGGAAAGGAACCAGGACTCGCAGGCCGCGTCGATGTCGCTGGTGAAGATGGTGCCCTTCAGACCGGGCCAGCTCGTGGCGATGTCCTTGACGCCGGTGTGCTCGTCGTCGCGGACGTCGTAGCGGACGTACTGACTGCCGCGGAAGAGGTAGACCTCACGGTCCGCGAGGGGCACGGGGCAGGCGGCGCCGATGCCGCTGGTGAAGGCGGTGCCGTTCAGGCCGTCCCAGTTGTCTTTGACGAGCGAGGGACCGACGACGATGCTTTCGGTGTCCAGGTCGTATCTCACGTACTCGTCTCTTTTGAAGAAGTAGATCTCACCGTCGACGTCGGGGACGGTGCAGGCGGCTCCCAGGTCGCGGGTGAAGATGGTGCCGTACAGGCCGCGCCAGCCGGTGGCGATGTACGAGCCGTCGCCGGAGGGCGGGCTGCCGGGATCGCCGCCGGTGTAGCGGACCCGCAGACCGAAGTGGCCCATGCCGTAGGGGTCGCGGTTGAACTCCCAGCGCATCCGGTGATCGCTGCTGGAGTGGTAGAGGGCGGCCAGGTCCGCTCGCCCGAAGGCGAAGCCCCGGCTGAGCACCAGGTCGTCTTCGTTGACGAGATGCTCCCAGATGTCCGTGATCAGGCTCAGGCCCGCATACACGTAGCCGAACAGCTCCATGTTGGGCAGGAGGCTGAGGAACAGGTCGTTCCATTTGAGCTCGTCCACGATCCGGCGCAGCGCCTCGCCGAGCGCCTTGTACCACTCGGCGTTGGAGTCGTCGGCCTCCCACAGGGTGATCATGGCCGAGCCGCAGCCGTTCAGGCGGGTGTCGAAGAAGACCTTCTCTCCGTAGATGGGGAACTCTTTGTTCTCGGTGACCGACCCGGTCTCGTTGGTGCGCAGGCTGCGCCCGTAGCCGGTGGCGGCGGCCGCGACCGTCCAGTAGATCTCGTCCCTGCCGCCGCCCTGGTCGCCGACCGCTTTGTGGCAGTAGAACGTGTCCAGCTCCAGCTTGGCGTGGAACGACTCCCCCGACCTGGCGGCTGTGTCGTCGTCGGGGCCGGCGAAGCCGGTCACGCCGAAGCCGTACTCGGCCATCGCCGCGGTGAACTCCTCGGTGTCGAGGACCTGGCCGTCAGCCAGGTGTTTGCGGTCCACCATGGCCAGGTTCGGCATCTCGGCCATCAGCGGGAGCATCTCGGCGAAGGCGGCCTTGTAGGACTGCTCGTCAAAGCCGTCGCGCAGCGGGCGGGAGCTGACGGCCTGGGGCACGGCCTGCGCCGAGCGTCCGCCGGACAGCTGCTGGTGGTAGATGCGGCCCAGGCCGTGCAGGTAGTCGGTGCCCAGTACCCGCTCCAGCGGCGCCAGCACCGAACGCTCCAGGTCGGTCAGTTCCAGTCCTTGGTCGGCGCGGGCCGCGGCGTGCAGCAGCACGCCGGTCATCAGGTTCACCGGGCCGCGCTTGTACAGCCGCTGCGCCTTCGCCTCCTGGGCCTGCTGCAGGCCCTGCCCGGACAGCAGCACCTGCCAGCGCTCCAGGTGCTGGGCGCACTCCTCGGCGGTGAACGCCGCCATTCCGACCTCGCTCATGGTGGTCCCTTCGTCGCGTTGTGTCCGGAGCCTGGGGTGCGGCCGCAAGGGGGCGCCGCGTGCTGTGGGCCTGTTTCGCAGGAGAGTGCGCAGGCTTGCCAGCATCCGTTCGTAACGTAACAGATCATGATCGAAAAGTAATCGAATGAGTGGGTTACTCCCCGGCCACTACGGCCGAGTCCGGGATTGAGCAATAGCGGAACAGCGGCGAGCCGTACCCGTTGGTGACCGAGTTGACCGGACAGAGCGGTAATTCTGTCCGGTTTCCGAGGCTGCGTTTGACCAGGTCAGCACGGTGAGATAGGCCAAGCCAGCAGCCCGGCCGCGTGCGCCGGACAGGAACCATCATCCGGCGGCGCGCTCGATCCTGGCCTCGGGCGCGGCCGCGCAGGGCGAGACCAGCTCAGCCCCCGACAGGGCGATCATCCACGTGGCGCGTACATGATCACCAAGACGCCGGCCAGGCAGACCAGCGCGCCGATGACATCCCAGCGATCGGGCCGGAACCCGTCGACGACCATTCCCCAGGCCAGCGATCCGGCGACGAACACGCCGCCGTAGGCGGCCAGGATCCGGCCGAAGTTCGCATCCGGCTGCAGCGTGGCGACGAACCCGTACAACCCCAGGGCGATGACGCCGGCGCCGATCCAGGCCAGGCCGCGCTGCTCGCGCACGCCTTGCCAGATCAGCCATGCCCCGCCGATCTCGGCGAGCGCGGCCACGGCAAACAGCAGCAGGGAACGGACGATCGTCATGGCAGGTAGTACAGCGCATCGCGGCAGCCGGCCCTTCGCCGGGCCGCCGCCGGGGCTGGTGCGGCGGGGCGGGCGTTCAGCATCCGCAGCTGTTCTTGCCGCAGCCACAGCTTCCCGCCGCGGCGGCGCGCGAGGGCGGCGGCGACTTTGCTGCGCAGCGGTGGCCCACCGCCGTCCGTGTCCGGCTCGCCCGGCCGCCGGCCGGGAGCCGACAGGGGCACCGAGACAGGCTCGGCGGGTACGCGGTGGTCATGACGGGTGCCCACGGCGGTCAGTTCTCCTCAAGGGAACGGCTTTCGGCCAGGTCGGCGAAGGGCAGCGGGCAGTCGGAGCAGGTGCAGTGGGTCAGGCTGTCGCATCCGGCGCTCACCACCGCGGCGAGCGCGCGCCGGATGGTGGTCAGGTCGGCGATCCGCGCATCCACCTCGGCGATCTTTTCCTGGGCGCGCTCGCGCAGGGCCGGCGTGGGGTGGCCGCGTCGGCCGGTGTCGATCAGCTCGGCCACCTCCTGCAGGGTGAAGCCGAGCCGCTGGGCGGCTTTGATCACGGTCAGCAGGGTGACGGTCTCGGGTGGGTAGGTGCGGTGCCCGCCGGGGCTGCGCGCCGGTTCGGCGATCAGGCCGCGGCGTTCGTAGTAGCGCAGGGTCTGCAGGTTGACCCCGGCCTGCTCGGCCACCTGCCCGCTGCGCAGGTAGGGCCCGTCGAGGTCCTGCCTCACACCGGCCGTCCCGCTACGGCCGCCGCGGCGGCGCGCTCCTGCAACGCGTCCAGCACCTCGACGTGCTCGGGCGGCACCGTCACCTCCAGCGCCAGGCTGCCGTCGGCGATGGTGAGGGCGAAGGTGAAAAACGAACAGCAGCCGTTCTCCCGTGCCGTCAGCTCGGCGGCCCGGGCGGCGTTGCCGGGGCCGAAGACGAGCTCCAGGCGCAGCCGGGTGTGCTCCGGCCGTGCCACGTCTTGCACGGCTTCAGCGAACAAGGCGTCGAACTCGGCCACGCGCAGCGGCTGCTCGGCGGTGGGCAGGGTGCAGGCGGACGGAGCCCATCCCAGGTCAGGGGCGACGTTCTGTGTCATACCTCGACGGTAAACCTGTACCTAGGTACCGAATGCAAGCCCCTGATGGCGTAGCGCCAAAATCCGTCCGATCCTCCCCGAAGGCCGGTACTTCGGGTACACGGGCAGCGGGCCCGACCCCGACAAGACCGTCAAGGGCCACACCTTCCACGACCGTGCGATGTCCTCGGCCGACCGCAGGAACTCCGGCTGCGGCGACAGCTTGAACGGGCAGACCTCCCCGACCACGGCGGCCACCCACTCCGGCATGTGCGTGGACATCCCCAGCGGCAACAGCTACAACGGCGGTGCCCCGCCCCTCGTCTCCCGTGGGAGAGGCGAGGGGCGGGGCACCGCTCCTCAGCATCGGCTTCTCTCGAAGGCCGGTCTCGTCGGCGGCCTGTCAGGTCCGGGAGTGATCGAGGACCTTCTCAGGAGGCGAGGGCGTCGCGCAGCGGGAGGGGGTTGAAGTACTCCCGCCACAGGACGACCTTGCCGTCGCTGACCTCCAGCACGGCGGCGTAACGCTGGTGGTAGGCATGCCCGTTCGAGGCGACCCGTCCGGTCGAACGGTACTCCGCGAAGTAGCGGCCCGACGTCGCGGCGGCCGTCACCTCGATGTCGCGCAGGGTGAACTCGGCGTAGAAGCCGCCGAGGAACCGGCTGAGCAGGTCGGTCATGGCCTGCCTGCCCTCGACCACGGTGACCTGCTCGCCGAAGGGCATCTCGAAGACCATGTCCTCGGCCAGCAGTTCCGCCATGGCGGGCACGTCCCGCCGCGCCTCGGCCTCCAGCAGGGATGTCACGACGTCAGACATGTGAGTCCTCCAAGATCGCCTCGATGTTCAGGAACACGTGGACCGTGTCGCCGACGACGGGGCCACCGGCACGCATGAGCCCCATCGTCTCCGCGACGCCGAACGCCGCCCGGCTGAACCGTGCCCGGCCCAGGAATCCGGCCCGGCGATGGCCGAGGGGGTCATCGGTGACACCGCCGTAGGTGAGCCGCAGCTCCACGGGCAGGGTGGTCGCCTTCACGGTGAGGTCGCCGCCGATCACGTAGTCCGTGCCGCTACCCCGCACGGTGGAGGAACGGTAGGTGATCTGCGGGTAGGTCCCGGCGTCGAGGAACTTCCCACCTCGAAGGTGCAGGTCGCGTTCGGGGTGGTTGGTGTCGATCGAGCCGGCGGCGAGGGTGGCGGTCACCCCGGTCGCGGACAGGTCCCGCCCGACGGTGACATGGCCGTCGAAGCGGTTGAACCGGCCGGTGATCCGGCTGACCAGCATGTGGCCGACGGCGAAGGTGACGCTGGAGTTGGCCGGGTCGATCAGCCAGATACCGGGCTCGGGAACGGTGGCTGGATGTGTCATGTCAGGACACCGCCTCGTCGGTGAGGCCGAAGACCTCCTGGGTGCCGAGCATCACGTAGAGCCGTTCGTCGAAGCGGCTGAAGCGCCAGCCGTCCGGCGTGCGGACCGCGGTGGCCTCGAAGCCGGCGAGGGATTCCTCGAAGAGGTCGCCTTCGCCGACGTGGTACGCCCGGACCCGTGCCGAGGCCTCCGCGGTGTCGCCCTGAACGTCGGCGGTGTAGTTGCCCAGCATGTGGTGGGTCCTCAGGGTGCGCCCGACCAGGTCGCTGATGTAGGCGATCACCTCGGCGCGGCCGGACACCTGGTAGGCGCCGAACCAGTCGGTGGTCACGTCCTCGGTGAACAGCCGCTCCAGCAGGGTCCACTCCCGGTGGTCGAGGGCGTCGGCGTAGCGATCGAAGAGGGCGAAGATCTGCTCGCGGTCGGTCATTCCGGTCATGGTGCTGTCTCCTTCCGCGGGGCCGTGCGGCCCCGTCGGAGGCGGCAACCCGGTGCGGAACAGGACGATTCCAAAATCGAACCAGGCACTATTTTCTGCTATAGGTTACTTATGACAACCAACCTGCTAGATGAGGTGCAGCGGGCTGACTCGGTCGCGCGCCAGATCATCGATCGGATCGGCGACAAGTGGACCTTGCTGGTCATCTCGGCGCTGGGTGAGGGCGTGCTGCGCTTCTCACACCTGCGGCAGCGGGTGGAGGGAATCAATCAGCGCATGCTCACGCAGACCCTGCGGGGCCTGGAACGGGACGGGATCGTCACCCGCTCGGTCTATCCCACGGCGCCCCCGCGCGTGGACTACGAGCTGACCGACGCCGGAGTCGAACTGCTCACCCTGGTGACCGGCATCTGCGCCTGGACGCGCCGCCACCTCGACACGATCGAGACGGCGCGCCACGCCTACGACACACGCGCCGCCGGCCCTCCTCAGCCGCTCTAGCGCCGCGTTCCCGTGCGCCACGGGGTGTTCCCGGCCGTCGTCGAAGCGGCGACGCCCGGAGTTCCCGCGGCGGTCAGGAGTGGCACGCGCTCAAGGAAGCACACCCGCCGGCCTCGGCCCAGCGAGAGTTTCACCCGTTTCTCAAGCCACTTCGCGCGGGCACGCGAAGAAGCCCGAAGGTGAGTCTCCGGTGTGCTCACCAGAGCCTTTGCCCGCGCGTCAGTCGCCGCTCCGCTGTACGGACCAAGGGCCTGCGCCCATCGGCTTGACGGTTCTGGCGATGACGACGGTCTCCGCGCGCGTGATGCCCAGCGGCCCGAGGACGTCGGTGGTGAAGGCGTACAGCGCGTGCAGGTCGGGGCAGTAGAGCGCGACCACGAGATTGGTGGGGCCGGTGGTGGCGGCCACGGCGTGGGTGTGAGGGTGGGTGGCCAGCGTCTGCCCGGCCGTACGGAGCCGGGCCGGCGGGACTTCGAGCCACAGGTTGGCGTCGACGGCCAGCCCCAGCAGGCGCGGATCGACGGTGACGTGCGTACGAAGCATGCCGCCGTCCGTGAGGTGGCGCAGGCGTCGCCGGACGGTGCTTTCCGAGGCGCCGGTGCGGTGGGCCAGAGCGGCGTGGGAGAGCCGGGCGTCCTCGGCGAGCAGGCCGAGCAACCGCTCGTCAAGGAGATCAGGTGTGTGCGAGGCCATGCCAGGAGAGGGCTGGGCCAGGGCGGCGACCTGGCCGGGTGTGAGAACGTCGGCCCGCCAGCCGGCAGCGTCGGCGAAAGTGTGCAGAACACTGTGCGCGGTGGTGGAGGTGATGGCGCCTGTGGCGGGCAGCTGGCGGAAAAGCAGCCGATCACGATCGCCGGGGTCGGCGACGACCAGAACGTCGATCTCCTCGCCGCCCATCACGATGTCGACGGATCCGACGTCGGGGCGCCTGGCGAAGGACGCGGCGATGGTGTCGACCTTGCCGCGCAGGACCCGCACCCGCAGCAGCGTGGCACCGATGCTCTGTTCGGCCGTGATCGTCCGCACGACGGTGATGCCACCCTCGCGCATACGCGTGAGGCGGCGGGTGACCGTACGGGCCGAGACGCCCAGGACGGTCGCGATACGGAAGATCTCCGCCCGTCCGTCAACCTGGAGGGCCCCGATGATGCGCCGATCCAGGTCATCGAGGGTGATGCCGGAATCCACCGTAGAAACATGCTTCATGTCTGATATCCGCCGTCTGGACAGGTTCCTGGGCCGCCTTGCCGCGCTTCGACAGTACTTCTGGGGTCAAGGACACCGTCGAGGGAGGCAGGACAATGAGTTATCGGGAACTGCTGCCGCAGGTCATCGGGATCGCGCGGCAGGTGGGCGCCTATGTGCAGGAGCACCGCCCCGCCGCGGTCGGGGCGAGTGTGGCCTCGGTCATGGAGGCGTTCGGCACGGTCGACGGGCCCGCGGGGGAGTTCCTGCGCGAACGCCTCGGCGCCCTGCGGCCGCAGAGCGCTTGGAGTCCCGACGAGATCGGCACGGTGGTGGCCGATCACGGCGAGACATGGGTGTGCGACGCGGTGGACGGCGCCGTCCAGTTCCTGCAGGGGCTGCCCCACTGGGGCGTGACGATCACCCTGATCGCCGGCGGTGAGCCCGTGCTGGCAGTGCTGTGGGCGCCCCAGCTGGACGCTCTCTACACCGCGGTCAAGGGTGGTGGAGCCCACCTCAACGGGCGCAGGGTCAGGACCTCGGCCAAACGGCTCTCCGCGGCACTGGCCTGCACCAGCCAGCCCCCTTACAACCTGGAGCCGGAGCGCGCGGGCGCATCGCTGACGGCCATGCTGCGTCACACCCTGGCCGTACGCAACCTCGGCCCGACCGCCCTCCAGGTCGCCCAGGTCGGCTCCGGACACGTGGACGTCTTCTGGGAGTACGGCCACGACGCCAACAACCTGCTGCCAGGTTCCCTGATCGCCCGGGAAGGTGGAGCGCTCGTCACCGACGCCGACGGCGACCCGTGGACTCCGGCCTCGTCCACCTTCGTCGCCGCCGCCCCCATCCTGCACTCCGACGTCCTGAACGTCCTGCGCGGTCACCGGGGGAGCTGCTGAGCTTGATCGACCCACCCCTTCGCCCTTGGCCGTGGCTTCGGGAGTCCTGGGCCGTCACCGACGGTGGATCTCCACGTGGGCGGGGCGCCCTTCGCCGGCGCTCTGCCGACGGCCGGCGGCCGAAGGAGGTGGGCCCGTCCGGTTCGGGCCTACGGAAAGGGCGCTGCCGGGCCTGTGACGCATTTTCTGGGCGAAAGGTTGGTTTGTCCGGCTATGTGATGACTCACTGCGCAAGGCCCCTTATTCCGAGGCGACTGCATGGCAAGATGATCTTTGGTTACCCCGAACGGAGAGAAGAAATGCGCAAGACATCGGCTGTCACGACTCTGGCTGCCGTGGCGGCGTTCCTGTTCGTCGCCTCCCCTTCACCCGCCCTCGCCGCGCCCTCGGCACCGGCCCTGGCCGCCGCATCGGGCCTGAAGACGGTGTACGGCTGGGCGAAGCGGTCCGGCGACTCCGCCATGATCGTCACGCCGTACCGGGCGCACCGCGAGGGCACGGGCGGCGACTGGTATCTCGGCAAGCGCGCCGGTGACCCCGTCAGGATCGACTACACCGAGGGTCTGGACTACCGCCAGATCAACAAGAAGTGCGGCTACGGCCCGTCGCCGTACAAGAGCCGCAACACCCGCAGCACGTCCGCGACGGGCACCGTGAAGTGCGACCCCGGCCACCTCTACCTGCGGCTTCGTGAGGGACGTACCCCGGTGAAGGTCGTCTACGACCCCGCAGGCCCGATGGCGGTCAAGGTCTACGAACTGGTCGGTCCGTAACCGCGTCCGGCATGCCACAGGCCCGCACGCGGGCCGGACATGGACGTGCCGCCCCTGCCCGGCATCCGATGCCGGGCAGGGGCGGCACGTTCGGCCGTGTCGACACGGCCCGCAACCAGCTGACGGTGCTGATCGGCGCCTCCGCCGGTCGGGCCTATGCGCGTGCCCGGTGGCCTGTGCCGCGGACCGGTACGGCCAGCACGGTCACGCGGTGGACCAGCCATTCCAGCGGCCCGCGCCGGAACCGGCGCAGCCACAGCGGGGAGAAGACCAACGCGAAGACAGCCATGCCCGCGAACAGGGCGAAGCCGTACGGTGGGTCACCCGCCACCCGCTCGATGAAGACCTGGTGGGCGGCGTACCACGTCAGCGCCAGGCTTCCGACGGCGGTCAGCGGCAGCAGCGCCCGCCGCCACCCGGGTCGCTCCAGCAGCGTGAGGAAGGCGGCCAGCAGCAGCAGGCCGACCCCGGTCATCATCGGTGCCATCGGAACGCTCAGCGCGTACAGCTGGTGCGGCGGCAGGGTCAGCACCGAGCTCCACGGCTGCAGCATCGGCCCGCCGGTGGACTCCATCATCGCCGCCAGCGCACGCTCGGCGCCCAGCGGGCCGAGCGCGAACCACGAGATCAGCCAGCAGAGGGCGGCCAGCGACGAGCCGAAAAGAACCATTCGCCGACGTACGGCGCGGCTGCGCAGGTCCAGCCGACCGATGGCCAGCCCGGCCAGCAGCAGCGGGATCGCGTACGGCGTCTGGAAGCCACCGCCCAGCAGCAACTGGTGGAGCTTGGCGAGCCAGTCCTGCGGGTGGATCAGCAGCGTCAGGCCGAAAGCGGGCTCGGCGCCGGTGTTCATCGGGGAGATGGCCCAGGTGCCGCCGTAGTTCAGCACGACGAAGCAGAAGACGGGCAGCACGGCGCCGAGGACACCGGCCGCGGCCAGCAGCGTGCCCGGCCGTAGCCGCACCAGCGGCATCAGGATCAACAGCCACACGGCGTAGAACTCAAGGATGGACAGGTTCAGGCCGGACAACTGGTCCACGCACAGGCTGACCAGCAACAACATGGCCGCGCGGATCGCAAGCCGTTTCCTGGCCACCTTCAGCCGATCGCCGTCCAGCGGTTCGGCTCCACCGGTCATCAGCGCCACCGAGATGCCGGCCATCAGCACGAACAGGCTCATCGACCGGCCGGAGACGGTGTGCTCGATCCAGTCGAGCACGGCCGGTTTGTCCCGCATCGGAGCCGGGCTCAGCCATCCGGTCGGGCTGACGTGCATGTAGACCATGCCCATGATGGCCAGCGCCCGTACGGCGTCCAAGCCCAGCAACCGCCCCCGCGGGGGCTGGGATCGGACCACCGGCGGAGCGGCCACCGGGGCGTCGTACGGAACGTGCGCGGGATGGTTCATTTCAGGTAGTCCTCCAAGAGCGCGGGCGTCAGCCCGTCTTTCCTCGCCTGCCCGATGAATGTTTCGATGTCTTCTTTGTATTCATCACGGAAATGCATGAGAACGATGTCGCCCGGAACGAGACGGTCACCGGCGGCGAATTCGATATGGCCTTTGGCGATTTCCGCGCTCCAGTGCACCAGGTGTTTGACGCCGCATTCGGCGGCGACCTGCACGGTGGTGGCGTCGAAGCTGCCGTACGGCGGCCGCAGCAAGGCGGGGCGGCGGCCGAAGACCTTTTCGAACCGGTCGGAGGCCGCGCAGATCTCCTTGTGCTGAAGAGCGCGCGGCCTGCCCGCCAGATCCGGGTGGCCGACGGTGTGGTTCTCGACCGCCGCGCCGGTGAGAACGGTCCGCCTCCGATGCTTTCCCGGCCCTTTTCCGTGTTCCATGGCCGCCACCGTAGGGGCCGCCTCCGTAGGTTTATTTCAGCTTTTCCATCGGCCGCCCAGAGGTAATCCATAGGTTCTGTAACAATGCGTGGACGGTATTATCGGCGGCATGTCGCTGAAAAAACGGTTCACCGCCGCGGGAGCCGTGCTGTTCGGTCTCGTGGTGGCAGGAACGGTCTCCCTGGCCGGGTGCGGGATCGATCCTCGGGTGCGTCTGGAGCACCCGGCCGGGCAGGAGACCGGGCGGAGCACGTCCTCCACGGCGCCGGCGCAGACCGCGGTCGCCGTCCCCTCCGACCTCGACGGTCTGCGGGTGCTGCGGGAGGATCCGCGCCTGGGCACGAAGACCACCTCCGCGATCAGACGCTGCGAGGGCGGCCGGTTTCCGGTCTACTCCGAGGAGATCTCCCTGTCCGGTCAGTCGGAAGGCGTCCACCTGATGGCCGTCACCGTCTACACCTGTCCCGGCCGCAGCTGCGGGTACGAGGGGACCCGCGGCACCTACGTCTACCGCCTCGAACAGGGCAGGCCGGGTGAACGGGTCTACGCCCATCAGGGCGCGGGCAGCCGCGTGGAGGTCCGCGACGCGGCCCTGGTCCTGATCCGGCCGGACTACCTTCCGGGCGACGACGCCTCCTGCCCGACCACCACCCGGGCGACACCGCTGCGCTGGAACGGCCGCACGCTCGTTCTCGACGGCGCGTGAGACGACGCGAAAGGACGAGGGCAGGATTTCCATGGACGCCGCCGAGACCCCGCATGTGCTGTTCGTCGAGGACGACGAGGTGATCCGGGAGGTGACCCAGCTGACCTTGGAACGCGACGGTTTCACGGTCACCACCGCCGCCGACGGGCCGGCCGGGCTGGAGGCCTTTCGCGCCCGCACTCCCGATGTCGCGCTGCTGGATGTGATGCTGCCCGGGATGAACGGGGTGAGCCTGTGCCGGCGCATCCGCGCCGAGAGCCTCGTCCCGGTGATCATGCTGTCGGCCCGGGACGACGCCGTCGACGTGGTCGTCGGTCTGGAGGCCGGAGCCGACGACTACGTGACCAAGCCCTTCGACGGCTCGGTGCTGCTGGCCCGCATTCGCGCGGTGCTGCGCCGCAGCGGGCGCAACGGCGCGGCCGGTGCGGACACCGGGCAGCGTGCCCGTCAGCTGCGCTTCGGTGATGTCGACATCGACGTCGACGGCGTACGGGTGCTGCGCGGCGGCAGGCCGGTGGCGCTCACCCCGACCGAGATGCGGCTGCTGCTGCGTTTCGCCGAGTCCCCCGGCACGGTGCTCAGCAGGGACGTGCTGCTGGAGAGCGTCTGGGACTACGCCTACGGCGGCGATTCGCGCCTGGCCGACATCCATGTGCAGCGCCTGCGCAACAAGATCGGCGCCGACCGCATCGAGACCGTGCGCGGGTTCGGCTACAAACTGCGCGCGGAGAACGAGTGAGGTCCTGGCCGAGATCTCGGCGTACGGCGGGAGCGCGGCGGATGAGCCTGCGCTGGAAGATCAGCGCCGCCGTCGCCGTGGTCAGCGTCCTGGTCGCGGTGGCGCTGAGCCTCAGCGTCCATCTCGCCTACGCCCGCAGGCAGGCCGACGACGCCCACCGCCTGCAGGCCGAACGCATCCGCCTGCTGCTGCGCGAGTACCACCGAGGTGGCCAGACGGTCTTCGGCAGCCGGCTGGACGACCCGGCCGTGCCGGCGGACCTGCGCGCGGCGGCGCGGGACGGGGCCGTCGCCACCGCGCTGCGCCGGACCCGCGAGGGCACCTTCGTCTGGGCGGCGGCCGGGACCGGCGGTCACGTCCTGTCACTGCGCTCGGACTACGGCCCCAGCCTTGCGGACCTGGCCGCGCTGGACCGGGTCCTGGTCCTGGGCTCGGCCGGGGCCGGTGTCGGCGGCACCCTGGCCGGGATCGCCGTCGGCGCGCGCCTGTCACGCCGGCTGCGGCGGGCCGCGGCCGCCGCCCGCCACGTCAGCGCGGGCGATCCCACCGTCCGGGTCGGCGCGGAGATCGGCGGCCGCTCCCATGACGAGGCCGCCGAACTCGCCCACGCCGTCGACGCCATGGCCGAGGCCCTGCAGGGCCGTCTGGAGGCCGAACGCCGGGTCACCGCCGACATCGCCCACGAGTTGCGCACCCCGCTCACCGGCCTGACCACCGCCGCCGAGCTCCTGCCGCCGGGACGGATGACCGACATCGTCCAGGACCGGGTCAAGGCGCTGCGCGCCCTCACCGAGGACGTGCTGGAGGTGGCCCGCCTGGACACCGCCACCGAACGCCCCGCCCTGTCCGACGTCGCCCTTGGCGATTTCGTCACGCGCCGGGCGACCGCCTTCGTCCCCGACGCGCAGGTGCGCGTCCGCACCGGCACCGTGGTCGCCACCGACCCGCGCCGCCTGGAGCGCATCCTGGCGAACCTGCTCACCAACGCCACCCGGTACGGCCGGCCGCCGATCACCGTGGTCGTGGACGGCCTCCGCGTCACCGTCCATGACCACGGTCCCGGCTTCCCCGACCATCTGCTGCGCGACGGGCCGATGCGTTTCCGCAAAGGCGGCGACCCGGCCGCCGCGGGCCACGGGCTGGGTCTGACCATCGCCGCGGGCCAGGCCGCCGTGCTGGGTGCCCGTCTCACCTTCACCAACCCTCCCGAAGGCGGCGCGCTGGCCACGCTCGACCTGCCCGTGGCCTCCGACGTTCCATGACGCGGCCTGCTCAAGGCGGTTTCAAACAGGTCGACACGGCACGCGGCGGGCATCCGCCCCATGAACACCGTGTGAGGGGCGGCCCCTGACCGACCTCCGCGCCTTCGCCGGACGCGGTTTCCGCCTGAGCCGCGCTCACCGCCCGGCCGTGTGTGCGAGGACGGCGGCGGCCAGCTCCTCGTGCACCTCCGGCGGCAGCGTGTGCCCCATGCCCTCGATGATCATCAGCCGCGCCCCGGGGACGCGTTCGGCGATGATCGCGCTGTGGCCCGGCTTGGCCGGCTCGCAGCTGCCCTCGATGACCAGGGTGGGCGCCTCCACCCGGTGCAGCACGCCCTCCGGCTCGAAGTCCGGCTTGGCCATGGCGGCCAGCCGGTGGTTGGCCACGGCCGACAGGTCGCGGGCACGGTCGTAGATCCGCTCCTGCAGCCGGCGCGCCGCGTCCTCGTCGAACGGCAGCTCGTCGCCGTGCAGCAGGCGCTGTTCGGCGATCATGCCGTCGATCGTCGCGCGCCTGCCCTCCGGCGGCGGGCCGGCGATCAGCGCGCGGTAGAAGTCCACGAACGCCGGCGTCGGCTCCGGCAGGCTGCCCTCGGGCTGCGGCTGTCCCATCAGGGCCCGCATGATCACCTCGCCCTCCCTGCCGCCGAGCGGCGAGGAGCCGATGACGGTCAGCGAACGCACCCGCTCCGGGCGTTCCACGGCGACGTACTGGCCGAGCAGGCCGCCCGCCGAGTGACACACCAGGTGGGCGCTGTCCAGCCCGTGGGCGTCCATCACGCGGTAGACATCGTCCTTGATGTCGTTCCACGTGTACGGGTGGGCCGCGAAGTCGACGGTGCCCGACATGCCGGTGTCCCGGTGGTCGTACCGGATCACTCGGCGGCCTCCTGCGGTCAGCCGGCCGACGAACTCGTCCGGCCACAGGATGGCCTGCGACATCGAACCCATGATCAATAGGATCGGCGCATCCGTCTCGGCGCCGAACTCTTCACTCCAGATGGTGACGTTTTGCATGCCTCAAAGCATGCCGTCGCCGGCTACGGGCGCCTTCTGTAGAACTACTAGCCGCGCCAGATCCGTACGGGAGCCGATGCCCAGTTTGGGATAGATCTTGTACAGGTGGTACTCGACCGTACGCGGACTCAGGAACAGCTGGGCGGCGATCTGCTTGCTCGACAGACCGTCGGCGACCAGGCCCGCGATGCGCAGCTCCTGTGGGGTCAGCGCGTCCAGCAGAGACGCGGGGGCCGCGTGCGACTCACCCGCCGCGCGCAGTTCCTCCTGCGCGCGCCGCGCCCACGGCCTGGCCCCCGCCCGCTCGAACGTCTCCCATGCCGTACGCAGGTGCGCCCGCGCCTCACCCGGCCGTTGCGCGCGGCGTAGCCGTTCGCCGAGCAGCAGGGACGTCCTCGCCGCCTCGAAGGGGTTGGTGTGCAGCTTCAGCGCTTCGAGGAAGGCCTTCTCGGAGGAGCAGGCGAGGCCGCGGCAGCGGGCCAGCAGCGCGCGTGACTCGGGCGTCGCCGCGTTCGCCGACCATCGTTCGTACGCCTCCAGCGCCGCCCGCGCGCCCGCCTCGTCACCCGCGCCCACGGCCGCCTCCACCCGGTCGGGGGTCGTGCGCCACACCACGGTCGGGTGCCCGCCGCCCGGCCCCGCCGACGCGATGGCCGTGAAACGGTCGTGCGCGGAGGCGTACCGGCCGAGGCACAGGTCGAGCAGCGCCCGTGCGTACGCGGCCACCCCGATCCGCAGCCCCACCCGGTGCGGGACGGCGATCGCCAGCGCCTCCCGCGCCTGCCGCTCGCAGGCCTCCTCCTCGCCGCGCAGCGCGGCCAGCACCGCCAGGTTGGCGAGATGGGCGGCCACCGTGTTGGCGTATCCGGCCTCCCGGGCCAGCTCCAGGCCCTCCTCCGAGACGGCCTGGCTGCGCGCGAGCTGCCCGGCGATGCGCTCGGCGGTCGCCACGAACTCCAGCACCACCGGCAGCTGCCCGGCCATCCCCGACACTCTGGCCACCCGCCCCGCGCGGCCCGCCAGCTCGTTGGCCAGATCCGGCTCGCCCAGGTAACTGGCCGCGGCCGACGCCCACAGCCATCCCGCCGCGTCCTCCAGCTCGCCCGTCCTGGCCAGCGCCCGCCGCAGCAAGACCGGTCCGGAGGCGTCACCGTCCACGGTCAGGCCGATCCCGGCCACGACGTCCCGCAGGAACCCCTCCGGGTGCGCCGCCGCCCGCCTGCCGAGCTCGACGACCGCGCCCATGTCGCCGACGTACGAGGCCGCCTCCGAGGCGTCGGCCAGCATGCCCAGGCCGTCGCCCACCGCGAGGATCCGTACGGCTTCGGCGGCGTTGCCCGAGTTGAGCTCGAACCTGCCCCTGAGCCGGGCGATCTCCATGGCCAGGGTGGCGTCGGCACCCGCGCGTTCGCGGGCCTCGGCCAGCAGGGACTCCGCCTGTCCCGGACGGCCGCCGAGCCAGGCCGCGACGGCGGCGTCCTTCAGCCGTACGGCTCGGGTGTGCGGTCCGGGCGTCAGCTCGGCGGCCTTGGCCAGGGCGGTCGCGGCGGCGGCGTACCCGCCCCGGTCGCGTGCCCGTTCGGCGGCCTGTTCCAGTTCGGCGGCGACCCTCTCGTCCTGGCCCAGCGCGGCCCTCGCCAGATGCCAGGCCCGCCGGTCGCCCGTGGCCGACTCCGCGAGGACGGCATGCACCCGCCGCACGTCAGCTCCTTGGGCTGCCTCGTGGACCGCCGAGCGTATGAGCGGATGCCTGAACCGCACCCCGTCGCCCGCCGTCTCGACCAGCCCCGCCGTCTCCAGCTCGCCCAACGCGACCCGCCCGGGTTCGGAGCCGGGCCGGGGGAGCAGGCCGGCGGCGGCGCGCAGGACGAGGGACAGGTCGGTCTCGACGGCGGCGACCAGCGCGACCAGCCGGGCATCGGGGGACAGACCGGCCACGAGGTCGCCGAACAGCCGGGAGCCGCCCGGCAACGGATCGGGCAGTGGCTCACGGCCGGTGAGCTGCGCGGGCGTCAACCGGGCGGCGATCTCGCCCAACGCGAGCGGGTTGGCGCCGGTCAGCGTGACGAGTTCGCGCCTCACCGGCGCGGGCATCTCCCCGTGACGCGTCTCCAGCAACTCGTCCGCGGCCGCCTCCGGCAACCCTCGTACGTCCACCGCCACCGTCACCCCCTTGACCGGCGCGTCACCGCGTACGGCGAGCAGCATGGCGACGCGTTCGGTCCCGAGCCGCCGGGCGGCGAACAGCAGCGCGTCGGCCGAGGCGCGGTCGACCCACTGGAAGTCGTCGACCACGCAGATGAGCCCGTCCGGCGCGGCGGCCTCGGCCAGCAGAGACAGCACTCCGGCCCCCACCAGGAACCGGTCACCCGCGCCCCCCGCCGCCATGCCCAGCGCGGCGCGCACGGCGTCGCGCTGCGGCTCGGGCAACGCGTCGAGCGACCCGGTCACCGGCCACAGCACCTGGTGCAACGCCGCGAACGCCAAATCGGACTCCGACTCGACGCCCGTGGTGCGCAACACCCGCATCGACCCGCCCCGCGCCGCCGCCGCGTCGAGCAGCGCGGTCTTCCCCGTCCCCGCCTCCCCCCGCAACACCACGGCGCCGCCGCGTCCCTCACGCGCCCCCGCGATCACCTCGTCAAGCGCACCGATCTCCACCGATCTCCCAAAAAGCACATCCCCACCCTAGGAGCCCTCCCGGAGAGGTCGATCGCGTCCGTTGGGCGCTCTGAGGCGGCAAAGCTGTGAGCGAGCGACCGCCGTCGGCCCCGTTGGGTCGGCTTGGGGGCCTTCCAGTGACTTCCCAGCCCTGCGGACAGCGGGCTGCCTGACCTGGTCCGCTTCGGTGGGTCGCGTTTCGAACGCGGCATCGGTCGTCGGCGAGGAAAGATGGGCGTGGTGAGCGACCAGGTGTCCGGCGAGCTGCTGGAGATAGCCGAGGCCCTTCTCCCCGGAACCTCGCTGAAGGCGGCGCGGTTCTTTCGCGGCGGGGTCCACGACGTCGTCCTGCTTCCGGGGGTCGCGGCGGTGCGGGTCAGCAGGCTGCCGTCCGGGGCACAGGCCCTGCCACGGCGGACCGAGGCGCTGCGGGCGATCGCGGCGGCCGGTCTGCCGTTCGCGGTGCCCGAGCCGCTGACGCAGGTGACGATGTTCGGAGCTCGCGCCGCGGTCGCCGTCTCCTGGATCGACGGTTCCGGACTGCCTGATGGAGTGGGCGATCCGGTGAGGATCGGCGAGCTTCTCCGGGCTCTACGGGAGTTCGCCGTCACCCCGCGGCTGCGCGCCGTACTGGGTGCGCCGCGCACCTTCACCGGCGGCCATCACTGGGCCGACATCCTGGCCGAAGAGGTCATCCCGCGCCTGCCCGGCAGGTGGCGCGAGGAAGGCCGGCGGCGCCTGGAGGACGCCCTGGCCCTGGAGGAGGTCCCAGACTGTCTTGTCCACGGCGATCTCGGCGCGGACAACGTCCACTGGAGCGGCGACGGCACGCTGATCGGAGTTCTGGACTGGGATCGGGCTCATCTGTTCGACCCGGCGGTCGACGCCGCCACCATGGGATGGCTGCATGGCTGGGACAATCTTCGCAAGGCCATCGACGGCGCCACCTACCGGCGTGCCCGGGTCTGGGACCGGACGTTCGGGGTGACCCATCTTGTCGCGGCGCTGGACGGCAGGGCGCCGGCGAACGCCGACAGCTACGCGCGGCACATCGTCGCATGGTTGGAGGCAGATGCCTCGAACGGGTGAACTCCCCGACGGGGCGGCCGGGCCCACGAAGGGTGTACGAGTTCTCGCCGATGACAGGCATGCGCCGGGAAACGGTGATGGCCATCGCGTGACCTTCGGGTGGCGAAGACCGAGTTAGGAGGGTCGGCCGGACCGCTGTACGGCCTGGTTCAGCGCCGTGATCACGTGGCGGAAAAAGGAGTGGGCGGGATCGCATCGGACTGGTAGCTTGCAGCTGACCGTGACACCGCCGAGGAGGTGAGACCCATGAACGCTGTATCGATGTGGGTGCTCCCCCTTCCCGTCACGGCCGGGCGATTGACGTAGGTGTCGCCGGGAGCGCCTCGCCAAAAAGGCACTCCCGGAAGGCAACACCATGGACTTTTCGCAGGTCACCGCTGGGCTGTCGTCGAACGACACAGTCGAGCGCGACTTCACCCCGGCAGCCCCGGGCGCCGATCACGCGCCTCTCGTGTTCGACGTGATCATCGCCGGGTGCGGGCCGACCGGCGCGACGCTGGCCGCGGAACTGCGGCTGCACGATGTGCGGGTGCTCGTCCTTGAGAAGGAGACCGAGCCCAAGTCGTTCGTCCGCATAGTCGGTCTGCACGCCCGCAGTCTTGAGCTGATGGCGATGCGCGGACTGCTGGACCGCGTCCTCGAACACGGAAGGCGGCGTCCGGCCGGTGGTTTCTTCGCCGCCATCCCCAAACCCGCGCCCGAGAACCTGGACTCCGCGCACGCCTATCTGCTGGGCATCCCGCAGCCGGTCATCGAACGTCTCCTCGAAGAACACGCCATCGAGCTGGGCGCTCAGGTCCGGCGTGGCTGGACGGTGACCGGTTTCGAGCAGGACGACGAGGGCGTGACCGTCGAGCTGGCCGACGGGCGACGGCTGCGTTCGCGCTATCTCGTCGGCTGTGACGGCGGGCGCAGTACGGTGCGCAAACTGCTCGGCGTCGGCTTCCCCGGCGAGCCCTCGCGGGCCGAGACGTTGATGGGCGAGATGGAAGTGGGTACGCCGCAGGAGGAGATCGCCGCCAGGACGGCCGAGGTCCGCGAGAGCCATCAGCGATTCTGGCTGCGGCCCTTCGGGGGAGGGGTCTACAGCGTTCTGGTCCCCGCCGAGGGAGTCGGTGACCGCGCGGAACCGCCCACCCTCGAAGATTTCAAACAGCGGTTGCGCGCCGTCGCCGGAACGGACTTCGGCGTGCACTCCCCGCGCTGGTTGTCCCGCTTCGGGGACGCCACCCGGCTGGCCGAGCGTTATCGGGTCGGGCGGGTGCTGCTGGCCGGTGACGCGGCGCACATCCATCCACCCATCGGCGGACAGGGCCTGAACCTTGGCGTCCAGGACGCGTTCAACCTCGGCTGGAAACTGGCCGCGCAGATCCGCGGCTGGGCCCCGGAAACACTGCTGGACACCTACCAGGCCGAACGGCACCCCGTCGCCGAGGACGTGTTGGACAACACCCGCGCGCAGACGGAGCTGCTGTCCACCGAACCGGGCCCGCAGGCCGTGCGCAGGCTGCTCACCGAACTGATGGACTTCGACGAGGTGAACCGCCACCTGATCGAGAAGATCACCGCGATCGGCGTCCGCTACGACTTCGGCGCGGGCCCCGACCTGCTTGGCCGCCACCTGCGTGACATCGAGGTGAAGCAGGGCCGCCTCTACGATCTGCTGCGTCACGGCCGCGGCCTGCTGCTGGACCGCACCGAACGCCTGACCGCGGGCGGCTGGTCGGACCGGGTCGACCACCTCGCGGATCCCACCGCGGCGCTCGATGTTCCGTGCGTTCTGCTACGTCCCGACGGCCACGTCGCCTGGGTCGGCGACGACCAGCGGGATCTGGACGACCACCTCTCCCGCTGGTTCGGCAGGCCCGCCGACTGATTTCGTCTGAGCGGTCACCTTCGGGACCGAGCCGGATCAGGTTTCGGTGGTGAGCGACCGGAGTTCGGCGATCACGTCCGCGCCTGAGGGAGCGTGGTCCGGATCAAGCAGCCATTGCATCATCAGACCGGTCAGCAGGGCGAGGGGGACCGAGCCGCCGAGTCCCTCTCGCCCCTCCCGCTGCCCTCTGGCGAGGTGTTCGCGCACCTCCGGTGACCGCTCCGCCTGCACCACGGCCTCAAGCTGCGCCACCCACAACGCCCGGTGGGTGGTGAAGCTGTCGATCAGGGCCTGCCAGTGTCGCTCCGGCTCGTCCGAAGAGGTGCGGTGGGCGAGTTCGTCGCTGAGTTCGTCGACCGCCTCCACCAGGGCCTGGGTGAGCAGCGCGTCCTTGGAGCCGAAGTGGTAGCCGATGGCGGCATGACTCACTCCGGCGGCTGAGGCGATGTCCCGGACGGTCGTGTGAGCCCAGCCGCGTTCGATCAGGCACCGCTTGGCCCCGGCCAGCAGATCCTCTCGGTTTCCCATGCGGTGCAGCATAGCCGATGATTTGACCGTTCGGTCTATCCAAATGGATTGACCAAGTGGACAAATCGGCTTACCGTCATGCCCCATGACCAAGACGAAAGTTCTGATCTCCGGTGCGAGTGTTGCCGGGCCCGCCCTCGCCTTCTTCCTGAACCGCGACGGATACGAGGTGAGCGTGGTCGAGCGCGCCCCCGAGCTTCGTGACAGCGGATACGCGGTGGACTTCCGCGGCGAGGCGTTCGACGTGTTGGAGGACCTGGGCGTCCTCGCCGAGATGCGTGGGCACGACACGAAGATGCGCGGCACCACCTTGCTGGACGACAAGGGTGTGGAGACCGGACGGCTGCCCGCCGAGGCGTTCGCCGGTGAACTGGAGGTGCCGAAGCAGGAACTGACCCGGATCCTTCACCGCATCACCGCCGACGACGTGACCTACGTGTTCGACGACTCGATCAGCGCGCTGACCCAGCACGGGTCGGGCGTCACGGTCGAGTTCGAGCGCGGAGCCGCCCGGGAGTTCGACATGGTGATCGGAGCCGACGGCGTCCACTCCAAGGTGCGGCAACTGGCCTTCGGCCCGCACGCCGGGGCGCTACGCCACCTGGGCCTGTCCGGAGCCGGTTTCAGCACCGCCAACCACCTCGGCCTGGAGCGTGGCGGCCTGCTGCAGCAAGGCCGTGGCGCGGCCCTCTACCTGTTCGGTTCCGGCGTGCCGGACCGCCTTACTGTCAGCTTCTCCTTCGCCACCGCCTCACCCGCACTGGACCGACGCGGCCGAGACGAGCAGGAGAACGCGGTGCGGGCGGCCTTCGCCGGCTTCGGTGGGCAGGCGCCCCGGCTGCTGGAGGCGATGAGCGAAGCCGACGACTTCTACTTCTCCTCGGCCTGCCAGGTCCATCTGGACCGCTGGTCGTGCGGCCGGATCGCCCTGGTCGGCGACGCGGGCTACTGCGCCGCCCCGACCAGCGGCATGGGCACCTCACAGGCGCTGATCGGCGCCCGGGCGCTCGCCGGAAACCTCGCCTTGGCGGCAGGGGACCACACGGCCGCCTTCGCCGCCTACGAGGAAGAGCTACGGCCCTACGTCACCGGGAACCAGGCCGCGGGCCGCCAGGCCGCGACGATGTTCGGCGGTGACGCCGGCCTGACCGGCTCATAGGAGGTGGAGAACATGGTGAGCGGCGTTCACCACGCCGTCTCCTGTCGTCCGGTGAGGCAGTGCTGTACGACCGGACCGAACCGGGCCACCAGCTCATCGGTGGACGCGGAGGCGATCGGCTCGATCCGCATGATGTAACGCGCCACCGCGAGGCCCAGAACCTGGACGTTCACCATCCCCGCCCGTAGCGCGGCGTCCGGTGTGCCGAGCATCGCCACGAGCCGGCCGGTGATCTCCCGGTCGATGAACTCGCGGAGCAGCGCTTCCGACGCCTCATGGGTGGGGGCCGACCGGGTGAGCATCACGAGCGGCGTGCGGTCGGATTTATCCAGGTTCTCCAAGAGCGTCCGGATGATGCGCTCACCGATGCCGTCGAGACCGCCGGCGAACATCGACTCGATGGCCGACGTCAGGTGGGCGGGCATCTCGGTGACCGCGGCGAACAGGCCCTGCTTGGTGCCGAAGAAGTAGAACACCATGGCCGGGTCCACCCCCGCCTCGGCCGCGACCGCGCGCACCGTCGTGCCGCCGTAGCCGTTCTCGCGGAACAGCGTGCGGCCGGCCTCCAGGATCTGCTGCCTGCTCTGCTCACCGGATCGCCAGCGTCCGGGACGACTGTGTTCTGTCATGGCGGGAAGATCCTATCGGACATTTCTTCACCAGTCGATGATGTTTCTTCCCCGACGCGGGGTACGCTGAACTTCATCAACCGATGAAGAAAGGTGGGACGGAATGCGGGTGATCGTTGTCGGTGCCGGACTTGGCGGGTTGACGCTTGCCCACGGGTTACGCCAGGCGGGCGTCGACGTCGTGGTGTACGAGAGGGACGGGCCGCAGGGGCGCCCACAGGGCGTCAGCCTGCATTTCGACGACAGGGGAACCGCCGCGCTACGCGCGTGCCTGCCGCCGCGGCACGTCGCGATGGCGGAGGCGACCATGGGCGGTCCGCGCGAGCGGAGGCTGTTCCTGTCCGACGTGGACGGGGAACTCAAGGTCGTGCGCACCCAGCCGCTCGCCGGTACCGCGGGACCGGTGCGGCCCGGCCGGCAGGCGCACCGGCCGCTGCTACGGGCGGTGTTGCTGACCGGACTGGAGGAAACGGTGCGGTTCGGGGCGCGGTTCACACGGTTCGAGCAGCGGGCCGACGGCACCGTCCGGGTGTGGTTCGCCGATGGCGGCACCGACACGGCGGACGTGCTGGTCGGCGCGGACGGCATCGGTTCCGCGGTCCGGCGCCAGTACCTGCCGCACGTGCGGGTGGCCGATGCGGGAAAGCGCATGGTGATGGGCGCGACACCGCTGCGGGCCGTGGCCGGTACCGGGCTGCCCGAGCTGATCGGCCACAGCGCCACCAGTGCGCGCTCGCACGGCACGATGATGGCGATGGGCGCGTTGCGGTTCACCTGGCCACCGGCCGCCGCGCGGGAGAAGTGGCTGCCCGCCCTGGACCACCGCGCCGTCGCCGAAGCCGAGGACTACGTGATGTGGACGCTGTCCGTCACGCGGGAACGGCTCGGTTCCACCGGCTCACCGGCCGACGCGTGGCACCGGGCCAGGGGACTGGCCGTCGGCATGCACCAGACGTTGCGGCTGGTCGTCGACCAAGCATGGCCGGACCTCACCGTCGCGCTGCGGATCGGGCTAATCCCGCCGACGCCGGCATGGCCGGCCACTCCGGTGACGCTCATCGGCGACGCCATCCACGTGGCACCGGGTTTCGGGGGCAACCTGGCGATGCGGGACGCCCGCCGCCTGCGTGACGAACTGGTCCAGGCCGCCCGGGGAAAGCGGGACCTGCGCGCCGCGATCGGCGCCTACGAGGACGCGACGCGCCGCGACAACCTCTCCGCTCCCGGCGCGGCGGCCGGAACCGGCCCGGGAGCCCGGCAGCGGACCGGCGCCACGGAGCCGAGCGCATGAACCTCACCATGCTGACGCGGAGGTCGCTGTCCTTGTTCGCCGCGGTGGGTGGCTGGCGCACGCTCGCGGAGGCCGTCGCGTCTCGTGCGCTGTTCCTGGTCGCCTATCTGACGAGCGGTCGCGTATCGGCCTCCGCGCTGATCGCGGTCGTCGGCGTGCTCGCCTTCGCGGTGGCCCGGGTGTGGACCGACAGGAAGTACTGGCAGGCAGCCGGTGGGCTGCTCGTGGTGGGGGTCTCCGCGTTGCTTGCGGGGAGCACCGGGCGCGGGGTCGACTTCTACCTTGTGGGCGTGCTGACCAGTGCGGTCGGCGGGGCCGTGTTCCTGGTGTCCGTGCTGGTGCGGTGGCCGGTGGTCGGGCTGGTGCTGGGGGCGGCGCGTGACGATCGGTTCGGCTGGCGGCGGGATCGCGCGAGGCGGCGGCGCTACCAGAGGTGCACGGCGATCTTCCTGGCGAAGTTCGCCCTCGGCACGGCGTTGATGGTGCCTCTGTACCTGGCCGGGCAGGTGGTCGCGCTCGGGATCGCCAGCACGCTGCTGACCACGCCCGCGACGGGCGTCTGCGCCTATCTCAGCTGGCGCATCCTCCGCGCCGAGACGGACCCCGCAGGACCGGGCCCCGCCGTGACGACGCCGAGCCCCGGCTGACGGCCGCATCCGGTCCAACCGGTGCGCCGGCTCTGCGACCGCCGTGTTTCGAACGGAGCGTGGTGACGCGGCACCACCGGGAGGCGTGTCAGGGGATCGCGGCCTCGATCCGGGCGAGGTGGGCGGCGAGGATCTCATCGAACGCGGCCCGGCGGTCGGCTCCGAGGGGGCGGATCTCGCGGGCGAAGTGGGCCAGGGCGGGGAAGCGGTCGGGGTCGGCCCCGAGGACCGCGACGCGGAACTGCTCCATGCCCTGTTCGTACTCGTCCGGGGTGAGGGTGCCGATTCCGGCCTCGGAGACGATCAGTGCGGAGAGGAGGATCACGAGCCGGTGGTAGCGGGAGGGAATCTCCTCATCGGGCAGGCCAGAGGTCCGCAAAGCCTGCAGTGCCTCCTCCATGACCAGCCGGGAACCGGCGCCGCCGGATCCGTAGCGTCCCCAGACCGCGGCGAGCTGGGGGTGCCGGCCGAAGGCCTCTCTCAGGCGCAGGGCTGTCGCGGTGATGCGCTGCCTCCAGTCACCCTCGGGGCGGTAGCCGTCCATCGCGGCCACCAGGATCCGGTCGGCGACCGCGCGCAGAAGCTCGGTCTTGTTGCGGAAGTGCCGGTAGAGGCTGGAGGAGTCGGTCCCGAGCGTCGCGGCGAGCCTGCGAACGCTGAACGACTCGGCGTCGTCCGTGCGCAGCAGTTCCGCCGCCGTGTCCAGGATTTCCTCCGTCGACCAACGCCTTCGGCCTGTCATCTCGCCCCTCTCGTCCGCGCCCGGCCCAGCATATCTTATGCACTTGCCGATGCACGCACCGCGTGCATAATGGAGGCGTCTACTGGCTGGAAGAAGAGAGAAGGCGAGATGAGCGAGACCACTGCCGTCAGACGGCCGCCGGAGCCGGACTTCTCCACGATGACGGTCAAGCAACTGATCGACTACCGCACTGCGGAGAACCGCTGGCGGGCCTCCGGCGCGGCACGGGCGATCCTCGGGGAGCCGGACCCCGGAGCCGCCGTCGGATGGCAGGACATCGCGCTGCCGGGCCGCGACCTTCCGGTTCGGGTGTACCGGCCGGTGTCTCCTGCCGGCGGCGAAACCACCGCCAGGACCGGCCTGCCCCTCGTGGTCCACGTGCACGGAGGCGGTTTTGTGGGCACAGCGGCGCAGTGCGACTGGACCAACAGCCACCTCGCCGCCCGGTTGCCCGCGCTCGTCGTCTCCGTCGAACACCGCCTCGTCGCCCCGGGCAGCCCCCTCGCCAACGCCGCCGACGACGGCTGGGACGTCCTGCGGCACATTGTGGAAAACGCCGCACGGTGGGGCATCGATCCAACGCGTACGGCCGTCGCCGGCGAGAGCTTCGGCGCGCTGGTCAGCGCCCTGACGGCCGTCCGGGCCCGGGACGCGGGCCTGCGGCTCCGGGCGCAGGTGCTGGTCAACCCCGTGGTCGAGGTGACCGAGACGATGTGCGACTACCCCTCCGTGGCTGAGTACGCCTACAGCCCGACCCCTGCCCTGCCGCTCCTGCGGTTCCTGCGACGGCTCGCCGTCCCGCCGGGAACCGACGCCCGCGCGTTCTCACCGCTGTACGCCGATGATCTGAGCGGGCTCGCCCCCGCGCTGCTCGTGGTGCCGACCAAGGACGCGGTCGCCGATCACGGCCGCCGCTACGCCGGGCGACTGCGGGCGGCCGGGACGTCCGTACGGCTCACCGAGTATCCGCAGGCGCGGCACGCCTTCCTCACCCTGCCAGGGGTGGAACCGCAGGCCGAGGTCGCCCAGGCGGAGATCTTCGAGTTCCTCCGCGCGGCTCTGGCGGGGTGACGGGACGGCGACGCGAACCATCTCAGCGGCGTCTGCGGCCCTCCAGGCCCCTGGCGACCAGTGCGGCGTCTTCGCCCACCCAGCCCAGCAGGGAAACGGTGGTGCCGAGCCGGACCGGCAGCTCGAAGTGGGCCGCGTACGCCCGCAGGTAGTCGGCCACCTCGTCCTTGCCCGGATAGCGGTCGGCGCCGGGCATGGGCAGGCCGGGCAGCGCGCTCAGGGAGACGGGGGTGAACAGGCGCAAAGAGTCCCAGCGGCGCCGCCAGGACTCGCCCAGCCGCGGGTGGGCCTCCAGCAGCAGCACGTCATGTCCGGCCATGCGCAGTTCGCGGCCTGCCGCGAGCCCCGCCTGTCCGGCGCCGATCACGAGAATCACGAAACCAAGCCTGGCCGAGAGAGTGGCGGCGGGGCTTGAACGATCCTGCTACCGGGTTCGTCCGTGGTGCTCCGTCCTTCGGGCCGGAGAGCGTCAAGGCACCCATCGCACCCCGGTCGTCAGGGTGGAGGGTGCCTGGCCCATCATCCGGCGGACCACCCTGGTCAGGTGGGCGGAGTCCGCGAACCCCGCCGTGTGCGCGGCCTCGGTGAGCAGGGCGCCGTCCGCCAGCGACGACATCGCCGCCCGTAGCCGCGTCCGCAGCACGTAGGGCCGGAACGGCAGCCCCAGCTCGCCGGTGAACAGGTGGGACAGCCTGCCGCCGGACAGGTGCACGGCGAGGGCGGGGCGGTCGGAGCTCTCCACGCCCCGGACAATACAGTCGATACTGAATCAAGCTAATAGTTTATTCAGTCACGACTGAACAGTAGGTGTGGCCCTTCAAGTGGGCGATCCGGGCCGCCAGCGGGGGCTCGCACCGGTGTCGCGCAGGGACCACTGCCCGTCGGGGTGCAGTTCGTCGTCGTAGTAGAAGACGGTGGAGGGCAGGCCGA
The DNA here is from genome assembly GCF_040631445.1 of Streptosporangium sp. NPDC020072. Classification (NCBI taxonomy): domain Bacteria; kingdom Bacillati; phylum Actinomycetota; class Actinomycetes; order Streptosporangiales; family Streptosporangiaceae; genus Streptosporangium; species Streptosporangium sp. NPDC020072. The sequence goes on from NZ_JBEYAB010000008.1 coordinate 53,684, forward strand.
GGGTCGGGCCATCGTGCGCGACGAAGGCCTCGCAGGCCGCCTGCCGCAGCCGGTGGGGGTCCACGGCGAAGGTGTCGGTGGCGACCTGGACCAGGCGCTCCAGCGCGTGGTGGGCCATGAAGCTGTCGTAGGCGAGGCTGAAGACGTGCGCCGCGGGGTGCCGTACGTCGCGGGAGATGATGTTGACCGGTGGCAGCGGACGCGTCAGGCCCTGCCGAAGGCGGATGGCCGGGTCGACGTTGATGGCGCAGTCCCGGTAGAAGACGGCCGTGCGCCGCCCGTCGAGGTCGTAGCCGAACAGGGTGTTCTGGCCGTGCATCTCCAGGGCGCATCCGGTGCGCGTGGCGGCGCGGGTCCACAGGGCGACCATGGGTGCCACCACGCGGCGGACCAGCCACTGTGTCGGGTCTTCGCCGCTACGGGAGATGAGCTGCGTCAGCACGGCGGGGTGCCGAGGCTGGAGGATGTCGCGGCCGTACAGGGCGAACAGCGGCACCGTGTACCGCAGGGGCGAGGCGAGGATGTCAGCGGTTGCGGAGTTCCCGCCGGGCGGTCCGACGGCGGTGCCCGTGCGCGGGCCCGCCTCGCGGACGAGGAAGCCCCAGGCGTCGCGCGGCCGGTGTCCCAGGACTCCGCCCGCCACCTCGCAGAGCACGGGGAGCTCGTTGCGGGTCAGTTCCGCGGCCGTCCACAGTTCAAGGGTGATGATCGGTTGCCGCAGGCGGCGGGTGAAGCGTGACAGCCGTTTGGGGTAGTGCAGTTTGACGAAGTGCGGCTCGGTGGACGCGCCGCCGACGCGTTCGACGAACACGGTGCGGGCGTTCGCGGAGGGCACGACGGTCAGCTCGGGGCCGCGTCGCAGGCGACGCAGTGTCCGGCGTTCGGGAAGGTCCGGATAGGCGAGCGTCTCCGGATGGACGGGCAGCAGGAATTCGTCCGCGTCGCCGTACAGGCCGCTCACCTTGCTCGGCAGGTCTCCGGCCAGGAACGTGCCCATCTCGGGCGGCACCCGGAAGGTGGGCACCTGGAAGCGTGGCAGTCCCCGTTGCGGGTGGTAGCGGTCGCCGATGTCCAGGTGCGCCGAGTAGGCGCTGTAGTCACGGGTGCCGCCGCCCAGGTATCGCTCCGCGTACTGCCAGGTCTGCTGCGGGTCTCCGGACTCGTCGATGATCACGATGCGCCTTCCCGGTCGAGGTAGTGAAAGGTGGGTTCGGGATGCATGAGGAACTGGTGGTGGGACAGGTTCCAGGCGTAGGCGCCGGCCAGACCGAAGACGATCAGATCGCCGGGGCTCAGCCCGGTGACGGACACGTCCCGGGCGAAGACGTCCTTGGGGGTGCAGAGCTGGCCGACCAGGGTGATCGTGCCGCTGTAGACGGGTGTCCGGCCGGTGGGGCGGATGACGGTGAACGGCTGGTCGTGCCCTCTGGCGACCGGGGTGCGCAGGTGCTGGGTGCCGCCGCGCAGCACCGCGAAACATTGTCCGTGGCTGGTCTTGATGTCCAGGACATCGGTGACGTACCAGCCTTGGTAGGCGGACAGTGAGCGTCCGGGCTCGATGCGCAGCGGCCCGGGGGAGCGCAGGGCCGCCAGGGCGGCACCGTAGGCCGCCCAGTCGAAACGACTGTCCGGATCGGCGTAGTCGACCAGCATCCCCCCGCCGAGATCGATCTCGGGATGCTCGACGCCCGGCAGGTGCCGGTTCAGCCAGGACGAGGCCCAGGTGACGACGTAGGCGGCCACCTCGGCCATGGCGGGGGCGGGCAGGCCCCACGCCAGGTGGCTGTGGATGCCGCGCACGCGGATCCGGGGAGCCGCGCGCAGGATCGGCAGGCACGCCTCCAGCGTGGGCTCGTCCATGCCGAAGGGTGTGGCGGTCGTGGTCTGCCCGTTCACGGCGGGCGGACGCAGATTGGCCCGCAACAGGATGTCCACCGGCCGCCCTCGGGCGATCCGGGCGATTCTGGTGAGTTCGCCGGGGCTCTCCACGTGCACCCGTTCGACGCCGAGTTCGAGCGCGAGCCTCAGGTCGGCGTCGGTCTTGCCGGGACCGCTGAAGGCGACCCATGCCTGCGGCAGAAGCTTTCGCACGAAGGCCAGCTCACCGCCCGAGGCCACCTCGAACCCGTCAACGAAGGGTGCGAGGGCGCGCAGAACCCGTGCGTCGGGGTTGGCCTTGACGGCGTACAACACCTGAGCGGCGCCGTTCACGGCGCCGATGACCACGCCGGCGTGGCGGCGAAGACCGTCCAGATCGTAGATGTACGCGGGCAGCATGCCGGCTGCCGCGAGTCGCAGAGCCTTCTCCTGCGGGAGCATCGCACCTCCAAGGTCGGGTTTCGCGCATGGCTGTGACACGGCACCTCAGGGCGGGTCACGTCGAGGGGACGTCGTTTTCCGTGACGACCGAAGTCCCCGGTGAGGGGCTCAGCCCATCCCGTTCCGGCAGGCGGGGACGGGCTTGGCGCGGGCAGGCGTACGGGCGAGGCCGCGTTCAGGGCTTCGGCCTTGTGACACCGGGCCGGGGGAGCGGGTCAGGGGGAGAGACGGGGTCGTGGCGGTGACCGGCAGAGCGCGTCGTGAGGGCATGGAACTCCAACCGTGGTCACGCAAGGTGTGAGGATAAATACGAAAGGTAGTTGTTTGTGATCAGAGGTGTACTACCGGCGCGGTGACATTGATCTTTCGCCCGGAGTCCGGGCGTTGAGAAGCATCGTGCCAAGTCTTGATCGCGGCTGGGAGGGCGCTGACGGCCTGGAAATTCCTGGCGCTGTTTTTCGCCTTTCCGGCCAGTGCCGCGGCGAGCCGTAATACGGCCCCGGAATCGCTCATCCCATTTCGTCCGGCGCTCGGTGAAAATTCGGTGGGTGAACGCCATCGCCGTCCGCGGCACGCCTGTTTAACATTGGTGTCGGCGAAAAGCGAATGCGGCACCTGAGAAATCGGAGGCGTGCCGAGCGTCGCGAATCACCGATCACCCCTACGCCGGGTTCATCCTCCTGATCACCAGAGCCGACCACGCTCAACCGCCGAAGGGAGCGGCCCATTTTCCGGCATGGCCGTTACCGGTGCCGGAGACCACCGAAACCGTGTCACGACAGGACCACGGTGAACCCGCCCGCGCGGCCCTCATTGTCCAGACCAGACGAGGAGAAATCATGAGATTTTCCCGTGCCAGGATCGGCTTTCTGTCGCGAAAAGGCAGAAGGCCGACCTCGTTGAATCCCGGGGAGAGGCGGTTGACGTTCAGCGCCCTGGTCATGGCGCTGGTCCTGGTGGCCGTGTCCTTCGCGGCGGGCACGTCCACGCCGGCGTACGCGGAAACGCGTTACGCGGAGATCGTGAACCGGATCAGCGGACTGCGCGCCGACGTGATGTGGGCGTCCACCAATCCGAGGCAGGGCGTCTTCCTGTGGCCGGACAATGCCAGCCACTCGCAGGAGTTCGAGTTCCTCGACAGCGGAAACGGATACTTCCGCATAAAGGCCCGTCACTCCGGTCAGTGCCTGCAACTCTTGGACGGTGACCCCCGGGAGGGTGTGTCCATCGTTCAGGACACCTACTGCGAGTCCGGGTACGCGCCGGCCGAGTGGCGAACCGATTACATCATCCCGCCGCACGAGCCCTGCGTGTGCTTTCCCGAGACCTACATGATCATCAGGAACCGCGCGAACGGCAGGTGCCTGGACGCCTCCTCCAGCGGTATACCCGGCCAGCAGGCACGCCTGCAGGCATGGAGCTGCATCAGGACAGGTACGGAAGGGAACCGCTGGAACCAGGTGTGGGGCTTCCAGTACCCCGGGGGCAACCCTCCGGTCCGCTGAGGCCGTCACGTCGGGGGCTCCGCCCGCCGCCGTCCGGGCGGCCCTTCGAACGGCGGCGGGCGGGGCGGGAGACGTCCCCTCGGGGTTGCGGGGCAAGCCCACCGGGAACGTCGGCGTTGCCTCACGCTGCGGACGGCGTGACGACGTATGCGATTCATTCGGCATTCATGCCGAATGATCAGAATTTTGTCGTTTATGCCTGTTCCGGCTGCTGCCGGCAGCCGTTCGCTCGTTGAAAGGCAGTTCGCCTGTGAATGGCAGTACCTTTCGGACCCCCCGCCCGTTATCCGGCCGACCGGCCCGCGGAATCCTGGTCGCCGGCGCGATGGCGCTCGGCATGATGGCCACACCGACGATCGCCAACGCGACATCCGTCGCGCCCGTCACACAAGTCGAAGAAGCCACAAAAGCCACAGAAAACGGGGTCGCCCCGGCCAGTTCCCTGGCATCGGTCGCCTGGCCGGGCGGTTCCTCGGTGTCCACCGCCGACGGGTCGAACGTTTTCGGTGAGGACCTCAGCGGCCTCCACCAGACCGGCGGGGTGCTGTGGGGCGCGCAGAACAGCGGCAGGCTGTGGCGCCTGGTCCCGAACGGCTCCGGCGGCTGGAAGCCCGACACCACCGGCGGCTGGACCTCCGGCAAGGCGCTTCGCTTCCCCGGCGGCTCCGGCGCCCCCGACAGCGAGGGCGTCACCGTCACCGGCTCCGGTGCGGCCGGAGGGGTGTTCGTCTCCAGCGAGCGCAACGGTTCCGGCAGCAGCAGGCTCTCCGTCCTGCGCTACGACGTCTCCGGCAGCGGCACGACGCTGACCGCGACCAAGGAGTGGAACCTCACCGCGAGCCTGCCGTCCGTGGGCTCCAACCTCGGCTTCGAGGGCGTCACCTGGATCCCCGACGGCTACCTCACCGGCGCCGGGTTCAAGGACGCCTCGACCGGCGCGGCCTACGACCCCGGCGGCTACGGCGCCCACACCGGAGGTGTTTTCTTCCTCGGCGTCGAAGGCACCGGCATGATCCACGGCTACGTCCTTGAGGACTCCGGGGCCTTCACCCGGATCTCCTCGACCAGCAGCGGCATGGCCGGTGTCATGGAACTGCAGTGGGAACCGCAGGCCCTCCGGTTGTGGGCCGTCTGCGACGACAACTGCGGCGGCCAGCACCGCACCCTGAAGGTCGACGCCTCAGGGGCCTTCGCCGTCACCGCCGTCCACGACCGGCCCACCGGCATGCCCGACTACAACAACGAGGGCTTCTCCCTCGCCGGAGCCGACGAATGCGTCAACGGGTCCAAGCCCGTCTACTGGGCCGACGACGACAACGACGGCGGCCACGCCATCCGTAGGGGCACCGTCACCTGCTGACCGGCCATGGAGAACACGTTCCCGGGCGACCCGGCGCCAACGTGTCCGGTGCCGCCGGTCGTCGCCCGGGGCGGTACCGCCCGCCTCGGGCGGAAGCGAAGCGGTCAAAAGTGGCACGGTCAGAGCGGCACGGTGTCCAGGGGGATCGGCTGGAACATCTCCGGTTCGTCCTCGGGGACCAGCGCCGTGGGGCCGTAGATCCAGTCGACGAACGAGTAGTCGTAGACGTCACGGCCACGCAGGAGGGCGTTGCGCCGCAGCCTCAGGACGCCTTCGAGGTGCCACAGCTCGCCCCACGCCCGGGCGGTGGTGACGACGCGGCGGCAGTGCTCGGGCCGTACGGCCTCATAGGCGGCGAGTGCCGCGTCCCAGTCGACGCCGGAGCCGTCACCGGTCCGCCGCGCGCGCTGGGCGGCGACGTGCTCCCCGAGCACCCAGCCGTCCTCGATCGCCATGATCGCGCCCTGCGCCATGTACTGCAGGGGCGGGTGCGCCGCGTCACCGAGCAGCGCGATCCGGCCGGTCACCCAGGTCATGATCGGGTCACGGTCGTACATCCGCCACCACCGGTCGCGCCACATCAGCGGCAGCCCCTTCCGGACCCGCTCGCAGGTTCCCGCGAACGCCGCGTCCAGCTCGTCCGGTGTTCCCCAGTCGTCCTCACCGGCCAGCGCCTTCGGCGACTCGAACACGGCGACCTGGTTGAACATCTCGCCGCCCCGCAGCGGATACTGGACGAAGTGGCAGCGGGGGCCGACGTACACGACGACGTCCTTGTCGTGGATGCCGTTGTCGGCGACCTTCTCGAACGGCACGGCGCCGCGGTAGGCGACGTACGCCGAACTCACCGGCTCGTCCTTGACCAGCAGTTCGCGGGCGACCGAGTGCAGCCCGTCCGCGGCGATCACCACCTCCGCCTCGTCGGCGCCGCCGTCGGCGAAACGGACCCGGGCGCCACCGGCGACGTTCTCGTACGACGTGCAGTGGGCGTCGGTCAGGAGCTCCACACCCGCCCGCTCACAGGCGCGGAGCAGGATCCCGTGCAGGTCGCTGCGGTGGATCACCAGGTAGGGGTAGCCGTAACGGCGCTCCAGGTCGCGCAGGTCCAGCCGGGTCAGGTCGTCGTCGTCCACGGCGTCCTTCATGACCATGGCCTCGGGCAGCACGCCGAGGGCGGCCGCCTCCTCCAGCAGCCCGTAGCGGTCCAGGATGCGGGTGCAGTTCGGCGCCAGCTGGAGGCCCGCGCCGACCTCGCCGAACACCGACGACCGCTCGTGCACCCTGACCCGCAGCCCCTGACGGGTCAGGGCGAGCGCCGCGGACAGGCCGCCGATGCCGCCTCCGACGACGATCACGTCGGCACGGGTTGAGGGGAAGACGCCCATGGGATCGGTCCTTCTCGTCACAGCCACGGAGGCAGGGTCGGTGGGAGGCCGCCGCCGACGGCGGTCACCCCGGTCGTGGGACGTCCGGCCAGGTAGGCGGTGACGTCGGCCAGGGACCCTTCGACGCCGGGCACCGCGTCGAGACCCCGCTTGGCGAGGACGTCCTCCCGCAGCGCCAGCAGGAAGCCGTCGGGAAGGTCGGCGAAGGTGAGCCCGGTGGCGAGGTCCACGGCGTGCACCATGACCTCCCGGCTGCGCATCCACGGGACCTCGCTCGCCGGCACGGTACGGCCCTGCGCGGTCACCACCTGGGTCCGCCACGCCTCGTCGGGCAGCGCCTCCATCGCGGTGGCCAGGGTCGCGGCCGACTCCGTGAACCACCGTGACAGTTCGCCGGCGCCCAGCCGGGAACCCCGCTCGATCCCCTCGGCGCGTTCCTGCGGGGAGCCGTACATCGGGGTCCTCTCGCCGGTGCGCGCCCAGTGGATCAGGTTGCCGACCGCCTCGGCGTTCGCGGCCAGGTGCGCCACGAGGTGCTTGCGCGTCCAGCCGGGCAGGGCCGAGGCGGCGCCGTACTCCTCCTCGGACAGGCCGGTGATCGCCGACACGCACAGCCGGGTCCCCGTCTCGGCCCACGCGAGTGTGGTGGCGAGGTCGCGTGCCATCACGCGCCTTCGGGGACGACGCGGTTCTCAAGGCGGCCGAGACCCTCGATCTCGGTCACGACCAGCTCGCCGCCCTTCAGGAAGACCGGTGGCCTGCGGGCGTGACCGACCCCGCCGGGGGTGCCGGTCGCGATCACGTCGCCCGGGTTGAGGCGCACCATCGTCGAGACGTAACGGATCAGGTGGACCGGGTCGAAGAGCAGGTCGCCGGTGTTGTCGGACTGCGTCACCTGACCGTCGACCTCGCAGCGGATGTCGAGCGCCGGCCGCGGGCCGGTCTCGTCGGCGGTGACGAGGAACGGGCCGATCGGGGTGGTCGAGTCCCAGTTCTTGCCCTGCAGCCACTCCCGGGTCCGGAACTGCCAGTCACGGCACGTGATGTCGTTGAGCACGGTGAACCCCGCGATCGCGGCGACCGCCTGCTCCTCGTCCGCCCGGCGTACCTGCCGGCCGACGACGACGGCGAGTTCGGCCTCCCAGTCGAACTGCTCGGTCTCCTCGGGGCGCCGGATGTCGTCGGTGGCGCCGATGAGGGTGTCGGTGAACTTGGAGAAGAGGGTCGGGTACTCCGGGAGGTCGCGGCCCATCTCCTTGATGTGGTTCTGGTAGTTCAACCCGACGCAGATGACCTTGCCGGGCCGGGGCACGACCGGGGCGAGGTCGGCTCCGGCGAGCGGGTGCCGGGTGCCGTCGGCCGTCGCGGCGGTCGCGAGACCGCCGGGCGCGGCCAGCACGGCGCCGACGTCGGGCAGGCCCACCTCGACGAGCTGGTCGCCCTCGACGCGGACGGCGGCGGTGCGCTGGTCACCCAGGCGGATGGTGGCGAGCTTCATCGGCTGTCCCTTTCGGTGTGGCTGCGAAACAGGTTGAGCTTGGTGAAGATCGGGGCGTCGCCGAACTGGAACAGGTCGAGCGCGCCCGAGTCGGAGTCGGACGCCGACGCCTCCGAGCGGATCGACAGCGGCTGCCAGGACGGGACGACGAAGAGATCTCCGCGGGTCACCGTCCAGGTCCGGTCGCCGACGGTGACCCGGCCGGACCCGTCGAAGACCTGGTAGACCGACGAGCCGGTCTCCCGGTACGGCGCGGTCTCCGTGCCGGTGGTGATCCGGTGGAACTGCGCCCGGATCGTCGGCAGCACGTCGTCGGCGGTGGTCGGGTTGGTGTAGCGGACCAGGGCGTGACCCGGCTCGACCGTGGCCGGGTGGCCCTCCCGCTCCAGCGTGAGCTGGCCGGTCAGCGCGGCGTCGGTGTCGGTCCAGCGATAACGCAGAAGGGGTGTGCCCTCGCGGCGGCCGAGCTGTGAGACCGGTGCCAGGCCGGGGTGCCCCCAGAGCCGCTCGGCGCGGGAACGATCGGGGGTGGCGTGCTCCTCCTCGGTGAGGGTGTCCCGGCCGAAGTCGAAGAACTGCCCCTCGATGCCGTACTGGAACGGGATGTCGAGCCCGTCGATCCAGGCCATCGGCGTACTCGCCGAGTTGTGGTGGGCGTGCCAGTGCAGACCGGGCTGGGGGAGGAAGTCGCCCCGGCGCATCGGCACCGGGTCGCGCTCGACCACGGTCCACACTCCCTCGCCCTCGACGACGAAGCGGAAGGCGTTCTGGGTGTGCCGGTGCTCGGGCGCGTCCTCGCCCGGCATGAGGTACTGGATCGCGGCCCACAGGGTCGGGGTCGCGTAGGGCTTGCCGCCCAGGCCCGGGTTGGCCAGCGCGATCGCGCGGCGCTCGCCGCCGCGGCCGACGGGGACCAGGTTCCCGGAACGGCCGGCGAGTTCGAGCAGTTCGCTCCAGTTCCAGCGGTGCGGCCGGGCCTTGGAACGCGGGTGCCGCGGCATCAGGTCGCCGATCTCCGTCCACAGCGGGACGAGCAGCGCCTTCTCGAACCCGCGGTAGAGGTCTTCGAGTTCGGGGCTGACGGGAGGCTGGTCGGGCCGGTCCTCAGCGGTGACGCTGACCGGCGACGTGATGGCGTGCGCGTCGGACATGGTCCTGACTATCTGCTGACGCGACGGATCAGGAACAGAGGATTCTGCACAGCAGAACAGGCTGTGCCAGGATCGGACCATGGTGAAGCCGATGAAGACTCCGCCGGCCTACGCCTCGAACAGCGTCGACCACGCCCTCAGGCTCGCGCAGATCCTCCAGCTCGATGGGGCGATCACGGTCTCCGCGGCGGCCGAACGGCTGGGCGTCGCCCGTTCCACGGCCCACCGGCTGCTGACCGCGCTGGTCTACCGCGACTTCGCGGTGCAGGACGAGGACCGGACCTACCGGGTGGGCCCCATCCTCGCCCTCGCCGAGCGTGCCCAGTCCGACGTCGGCACGCTCCGGGCGGCGGCCCTCGGGCCGATGCGGGCCCTGGTCGACCGGATCGACGAGACCGTGAACCTCAGCATCCGCACCGGCAGGAACGTCCGGTTCATCGCCTCGGTCGAGTGCGCCCAGGCCCTGCGGGTGGGCAGCCGCGAGGGCATGGTCTTCCCCGCCCACCAGGCGACCGGCGGCCTGGTGGCGCTGGCGGCGCTCCCGGACGAGGAACTCGTGACCCTGTACGCCGCCGACGACCGGCACGACTCCGCCGAGGAACTGCCCGACCTGACGAGGCTTCGCCGTGAGCTCCGGTCCGTACGGCTCAGCGGTGTCGTGCTCAACCTTGAACGCACCGAGCGGGGCGTGACCGCGATGGGGTGCGCGGTGAGGGATCGCTCCGGTGCGACCGTCGCGGCGCTGTCGATCTCGATGCCCAGCGTCCGTTACTCGCCGGAGCAGGTCAAGCCGCTCACCGCCGCCCTCACGGCCGCCGCCGACGCGATCACGCGCGCCCTCTGAGGCTCAGTGGCGGGCGATCAGTGCCTCGCCGATCGCCGTCATGGCGTCGGCGAGCTGCTCCATGAACTCCGAGATCGGCTTGCCGTCCTCCGACTGGAGCGAGACGAACGCGCCGTCGAATCCGGCCATGCCGAAGTGGGCGAGGGCGTCCGCGACCGTGTTCGCGGCCTCCTCGCCCTCGCTCAGGAACGAGGAGCGGATCATGTGCCGCATGTAGTCGCGGCCCTCGTCGCGGACCGCGATCACGGTTCGCAGCGCCTCCGGAGCCTCGGCCGCCTCGTTGCTCATGACCAGCACCAGCAGCAGGCGCAGGAACGCCTCCCGGTGCTCGAAGACCTCACCGGTCCTGCGCAGGTACCACCCGAGGCGCTCGCGCGGGGTGCCGCCCTCCGGCGGGTTGCGGTGGGCCTCGCGCATGGCGTCGAAGTAGTCGCTCGCCCCCTGGGACATGACGGCCGACAGCAGCCCCGCCTTGGACTCGAAGTGGTGGTAGAAGGCGCTCCTCGGCAGGCCCGTCTCCTTGATGAGGGTCGACATCGACGTGCCCGCGTAGCCGCGCACGGACATCACCCGGGCGGTCGCGTCGAGGATCTCCTGGCGTGACCGTCGGCCTCGGCGGTTCCCGGTCTGCGCCTTCGGCGCGGGCTTGTCCACTCGCCGAATTCTAGGGACTCGGAGGGCGGCTCTTGACACATCGCCGCTGGTCATTGTTACCCTCCTCACTATCGTACCGACCGATCGGTCCAAAACTGCCGCGCCGAGCACACGCGGCCAGGACAACGGAGTCAGCGCATGACCGAGAGCTACGACGCGGATGTCGCGATCATCGGATACGGCCCGACCGGTGTGATCGCCGCACTCACCCTCGCCAGGTACGGAGTCTCCGCCGTCGCCCTCGAACGGGACAGGGACATCTACCCCCGAGCCCGGGCCGTGACCGTCAACGACTGGACGATGCGGATCTTCCAGGATCTCGGCATCGACGAGCGGATCGAGAAGAAGATCGACCCCCAGCGGGCCCTGCGCTGGGTGACCTACGACGGCACGGAGATCATGCGGGTCGAGCACCCGCCCTCGACGCTGGGCCGCAAGCCGCGCTTCTACAACATCTACCAGCCGACGATGGAGACCGAACTGCGCGCCGCCGCGCTGGAGTACGGCGACCGCATCACCGTCCACTACGGCGCCGAGGTCACCGGGATCGACCAGCACGACGACGGCGTCACCGTCACCTCGACGGACACCGCGACCGGTGAGACCCGCACCGTCCGCGCCCGGTACGCGATCGGCGCCGACGGCGGCAGCAGCACGACCCGGGACGAGGTGGGCTGCCGGCTGCTGGGCGACACCAACGACGTCACATGGGTGGTCATCGACTGCCGCGTCAAGCGGTGGTGGCCCGACCGCGACTTCCTGACCTTCTGGTCCGACAAGGAACGCCCGGTCGTCGACATCGCGCTGTCCGCGGGCAACCACCGCTGGGAGATCCCGCTCAAGCCCGACGAGTCCCCGGCGGACTACCCGACCAGCGCCGAGGTGTGGCCGCTGCTCCAGGCGCTCGGCGTCACGGAGGAGGACGTCGAGATCCACCAGCACGCCTTCTACCGGCACCACACCCGGATGGCCGACACCTGGCGCCGGGGCCGGGTCTTCCTGGCCGGCGACGCGGCCCACCTGATGCCGCCGTGGGCGGGCGCCGGAATGCAGACCGGAATGCGCGACGCCCACAACCTGTGCTGGAAACTCGCCCGCGTGATCAAAGGCGAGCTGTCCGAGAGCTGGCTGGAGACCTACGAGGCGGAACGGCGTCCGAACGCCGCCTTCTACACCGGCCTCGCGGTCCAGCTCGGACGGGTCATCAAGCAGGAGCTGTCCGAACAGGAGCAGGCCGCGATGAACGCGGTGCCCCAGGACACGGTCACCCCGTTCGAGCCACCGCTCATCGCCCCGCCGGTGCTTGAGGGCGGCTGGATCAGGGGCCCGCTGGGCGATGCCAGCATCGTCGGCCGGATGGTCCCGCAGCCGATCACCGGCGACGCGATCGGCCGGATGGTGCGCCTGGACGACCTCCTCGGCGACGGCTTCGTGCTGCTCGGCGGCGACGTCGATCCCTCGACCCTGCTGACGGCGGAGGAGAAGGCGGGCTGGGACGCGCTCGGCGCGCGCTACGTCGCGGTGCGGCCGAAGACGGCGTACACGCAGGGGCCGGACGAACTGGTCGACCTGGACGAGGTCCTGCTGCCGTGGCTGCGCAGGTACGGCGCCCGCGCCGTGGCGCTGCGCCCCGACAGGTTCGTCGCCGCGTCCGACGTCGGCGGCCTCGCCGTACCCGCCCTCGCCATGCCCGCCTGAGACCGGCCGGCCGGCCACCGGCCTGAGAAATCTGAGAAGCCTGAGAAGAAGGAGAAGAGAGATGCCCCGAGTCAAGGAGCTCGGTTACGTCGTCTACGAGGTCAGCGACCTCGCCGACTGGGAGCACTTCGGCGTCGAGCTGCTGGGCATGCCGATCGGCGAGAGAACCGGCACCGGGTTCACCCTGCGCACCGACGAGAAGGCCCACCGCTGGATCGTCACCGAGGGCCCCGCCGACGACCTGGTGGCCACGGGCTACGAGGTCGTCGACGCGGCCGAGCTCGACGCGCTGGTCGAGAAGGTGCGCGCGGCCGGGATCGAGGTCGCCGAGGGCGACCCCGCCCTCGCCGCCGCCCGTAAGGTGGAGCGGATCTTCGTCACCGCGGACCCGATGGGCAACCGCATCGAGCTGGTCACCGGCCTGGCCGAGGCCGGCACTCCGTTCGAGTCCGCCAAGCTGCTCGGCGGCTTCGTGACGGGCGCGGGCGGCGCGGGCCACCAGGTCCTCCTGGCGCACGACGTCCCACGGGAGACCTACCTGGGCTTCTACATCGACCTGCTCGGATTCAAGGTCAGCGACATCATCGTCGAGGAGGTGACCCCGGGTGTGGTCGCCGACCTGATCTTCCTGCACTGCAACGGCCGCCACCACACCGTGGCCTTCGGTGACCTGCCGTCGCCGAAGAGGACCCACCACTTCATGGTCGAGGTGACCGACATCCGCGACGTCGGCAGGGCCTACGACCGGTGCATGGACGCCAAGCAGCCGTTCGAGATGACACTCGGCATGCACCCGAACGACCACATGTTCAGCTTCTACGTCTTCACGCCCTCGGGCTTCAGCGTCGAGTACGGCTGGGGCGGGCTGATCATCGACGACGAGACGTGGGAGGTCAGGACGCTCGACAAGCTGCACAGCTGGGGTCACCGCCCCTCGGCCGTCGTCGCCGAACTGCTCGCCGCCGCACCCGCACCGAACGGAGAAGACCACTGATGGCCCTCGACCCCAAGGACATCGCCCGCACGGTCCAGACGAACGACTGGAAGCTCCGCTACTACGAGGCGGGCTCCGGCCACCCGGTCGTCCTGCTGCACGGCAGCGGGCCGGGCGCGACCGGGTGGAGCAACTTCGCGGGCAACATCGAGGCGCTGGCCGAGCACTTCCACGTGTACGCCGTCGACATGCCCGGCTGGGGCGAGTCGGACCCCGCGACCGTCGACCGGCTCGACCATGTGGAGGCGGTGATCCAGTTCCTGGACGCCCTCGGCATCGAGAAGGCCGCGTTCGTCGGCAACTCGATGGGCGGTCAGACCTCGCTGCGTCTGGCCACCGAGCACCCGGACCGGATCTCGCACCTGGTCACCATGGGCCCGCCGGTCGGCCGGATGCCGACGCTCTTCGGTGCCGGCGGCGGCCCCTCCGAAGGCCTCAAGGTGCTGATCGAGGCCTACCACGACGCGAGCCCAGAGAACATGCGCAGGCTCGTCGAGATCATGGTCTACGACAAGGCCCGCTTCGCCACCCCCGAGTTGTGCCAGGCGCGTTCGGACGCCGCGCTCGCCCGTCCGGACCATCTGCGCAACTACGTGGACGGCCTGCCGAAGGGCGCGCCGCTGCCGAAGTGGGTCAAGCCGGAAGCGCTGCCGGCGATCCAGGTGCCGACCCTGCTCATCCACGGCCGCGACGACCGCGTCGTCTCGTTCGAGACCTCGCTGTACCTGCTGGCGAACATCCCGAACAGCAGGCTGGTGCTGCTCAACCACTGCGGGCACTGGGCGATGATCGAGCACGCCGACGAGTTCAACCGGCTGGTCGTCGACTTCGTCGCGAACAACTGACCCGACCGGCGGGGCCGACCGGCCCCGCGCGGTTGAGCCGTACGACCGGGCTGCCGGTGCGGGAGCGCCCCGGCAGTGCTTGAGTTCTCCTCGCTGTGGGCGGGGCCGTTCTCAGGCGTTCTCGCGCTCGGCCCGTCCGCGGATCAGCAGGATCTTGGGCGGGTGCACCTCGGTGTCGATCGTCAGGGCGACCATCGGGTTCTCGCGCAGGGCCGGAGGCTTCGGGGCGTTCTCCGTGGTGCACATGACGATCTCCGAGCCGTTCCAGGTGAACGCGATCGGAATGTTCCTGGGCGTGCCGTCCTTGGCCACGTACGCCAGCCGGGCCACGTGACGGGCCGGCAGCTCCCGGCTGATCGGCCGGTCCAGAATCTCGGTGATCTCGTTCGCTCTCATGGCCGTTCCTTCAAGGTCGTCGTCGTGTTCCGCCCCGGGGACGGAGCCGCCGGAGCGTTCTCGACGTCCGTCGGCTCCGAGTTTCGGATTATTTCCGGCAACCACCGCCGGACCCGGCGGTCGTCTCTTCCCACGGAGCCCCGGGGATGAGCTGATCGATCATGCCGGTGGGGTTGTCACGCCGCTCGAAGACCTGTGCCGACGCGTCTCCTCCGTGAGCGACAGGCGGCCGGGGAGATCGGTGAGACGTTCGACGCGGAGCACGGTCTCGTCCGCCGCCGGTGACGGTCCACCGGTGACGAAGTCGACGCCGCGGTCCAGCCAGACACCGGTGAGCCCGGCGAGGACGGCCGCGCGCACGTCGCTTTCCAGCATGTCGCCCACGTTGACCGCCCGCGCCGGGTCCGTTCCCATCCACCGGCAGGCGGCGGCGTAGGCGGCGGGCTTGGCCGTACCGAGTTCGGTCGGGGTCAGGACGGCCTCGAAGTACTCCAGGAGGCCGAAGCGGGCGAGCTTGGCGCGCTGCTGTCCGGGGTCGCCGTTGGTGAGGACGGCCAGGCGCGGTCCGTGGGGGAGTCGTTTCAGGGTCTCCAGGCATGGCCGGACGTCGGGATAGCTCCGCCAGGACTCCTCGAACGCGGTGAGGTAGCGCTCGGTGATCCAGGCGTCCAGAAGAGCGGGGTCCTCCGGAACCGGCTCGCCGAGCATGGGCAGGAAGGAGCGGACCCTGCGCCGGTGGTGTTCGGCGAAGGAACACTGACCGGCCAGGTACTCCCGCATGTGGCGTCCCTCCAGCGTCCACCATGACGTCACCAGCTCCTCCGGCGGAGCCGTCGCGTTGGGCGCGGCCCGGATGACCTGGCCGATCGTTTCCAGGACCGCGCTTCGGTGATCCACCAGGGTGCCGTCCAGGTCGAAGAAAATCACATCCGCCATGGCAGGATCATCCCTTGGCGCCCGTCCCCGGCACGCGGGGGGTGGAGCCGTCCGGCGGCTTCACCCAAGGGTCCGGCGAGCCGACACCGTCGGAAAACCGCTTGAGGCCTCCTGCCGCGTTCCCGTAGCTTGCCCCAAGCACCGTCGTCGTGAGGACAGAGGACAAGACCGCGTGACCCCGCCTGCTCTTTGACCTGACACGTTTCTTCGCTCACCTGTAGCCGACGCTCTCGTCGGTTCCGCCGGGCTGCCTCGCGCGCCCGGTTCTGCGGCGTTTGAGGCCGCGCGCAATCGGCCTCGTGTCAGGTCTAGAGAGATCATGTCTTCACAACCTCATATCGTGCTGCCCTGGGTCGTCCGTCGGACCAGGCTTCCTCTGCTGTCGTTGCGGTGCGTGGACTGCCGGTCGGAGTCGGCCACCACCGGCGAGGGCAGGTTCCGCGTCAACGCCAACGGCAAACTGCTGGACGTGTGGCTGCTGGTCCGCTGCGTGTCCTGCGACCGGACGAGCAAACTCACCGTGCACGAGCGGGCGCCGGTCAGATCCCTCGATCCGGCCCAACTCGACGGCTATCTCGTCAACGATCCGGGACTGGTGGCGTCCAGACTGCTGGACCCGCTGTTCGCCCAGCGCAACCACTTCACCCTCGACTGGACGGGGGCCTGGCGGCTGGAGACCCCGTCGGCATGGCTCGACGAGGCGTGGCCGGTCCAGGTGGAGGTCACCTTCGACGATCCGGTGCCGGTGCGTCCGGAACGGCTCATCGCGCGGGGGCTCGGCCTCAGCAGGAACGAGGTGTTGCGCCGGATCAAGTGCGACGTCTCGCTGCGCCGTACGACGAGCACCGGATTCACCTTCACCGTGATGGCTGAGAACTAGAGGTGGTGAGGCCACCCGGCCTCACCACCTCCTCGGAGTCGTCGTCACGCGCCGGGCCGTACGAGGCCGCTCTCGTAGGCCAGGATGACCAGCTGGACCCTGTCGCGCACGTTCAGTTTGGCGATGGCCCTGGTGATGTGGGTCTTGGCGGTGAACGGGCTGATGACGAGGCGCTCGGCGATCTCGTTGTTGGAGAGTCCGAGCGCCACGAGCTTGACCGTCTCCAGTTCCCGGGAGGTGAGGGCGGCCATTCGCCGCCCCGCGTCAGGCGTGAAGTCCTGCCGATGGGCGAACCGCTCGACGACACGGCGGGTGACGCCCGGCGACAGGAGCGCGTCCCCACCGGCGACGGCGGCGACCGCCCGGCGGAGTTCCGCGGGCTCGACCTCCTTGGTGAGGAAGCCGCTGGCTCCGGCGCGCAGGGCGGCGAAGACGTGTTCGTCGGTGTCGAACGTGGTGAGGATGATGACGCGGCAGCCCAGGATGGCCGGGTCGGTGACGATGCGGCGCGTGGCGGTGATCCCGTCGGTGCCCGGCATGCGGATGTCCATGAGAACCACGTCAGGGCGGGTGCTCACGGTCAGCCGTACGGCTTCGTCGCCGTCCTGGGCCTCGCCGACGACGGTGATGTCCCGGGAGCGGGCCAGCAGGCTGCGGAAGCCGGCCCGTACGAGCGCCTGGTCGTCGGCGAGGAGGACCTTGATCGTCATGCCATCGAGCCTGCCACAGGGATGTCGGCCCGTACGGCGAAGCCGCCACCGGGGACGGGGCCCGCGGTGAACTCGCCCCCGAGCGCGCTCACCCGTTCGCGCATGCCGGCCAGGCCGTGGCCCTCGGTGACATCGGCGCCACCCGGGACGCCGCGGCCGTCGTCGATGATCTCGACGGTGATCGAGTGCGGCCGGTAGCCGATCGTCACCTCGGCCTTGCTCGCCTCCCCGTGCTTGAGCGTGTTGGCCAGGGACTCCTGAACGACGCGGTAGACGGCGATGGCGGGAGTGGCGGAGACGGCCGCGCGGTCGCCGCGCTCATCGAGGATCACCTCAAGCCCGGCGGCGCGGATGTCCGCGATGAGAGCGTCCAGGGAGGCCAGGTCCGCCTGGGGCGCGATGTCGGCCGGGCTGTCACGCAGGGTCGCGATGAGCGAGCGAAGGTCGCTCATCGCCCGGTTCCTGACGTCCTTCGCCAGGCGTAGCGCGGCGGCGGCCTCGGCCGGGTCCTCCTGGAGGGCGTCGGCGGCGACGTTGAGCTGCACCCCGACGACGGCCAGGGTGTGCGCGATGATGTCGTGTACCTCGTGCGAGACGTGCAGCCGTTCCTCGGCGGCGCGGGCACGGTTGTCGGATTCGCGCAACCGCTCACGCCAGCGCGTCGTGGCGGCGTAGGTGAGGCCGGCGGCGATGAGGATCGCCAGGAGCAGTCCTTCCCCCACGACGTGGGTCAGGTAGTGGGTCGGGTTCCTGTCCAGGACCCAGCGGGCGTCGACAGAGGAGTAGACCAGTTGGGCCAGGCCGATGACGGGCACCCAGCGCACACGTGGTGTGGTGGCCACGGTGAAGTAGGCGACCGCGACCGGCCAGATCCAACCGGGGGGAGACCAGTGTCCGGTGAGGTGGTAGACGAAGACACCGCCGATCGACAACAGCAGCACGGTCATCGGCCAGCGGCGTCTTACCAGCAGGAGCGCTCCGAGAAACAGACCGAGGGGGATCTGGCCCTGCCAGGGGCTGTGCACCCCGGTGGCGAGGGCCACGGCGACGAAGAAGACCAGGGTGAGGACGGCGAGCGTGATGTCGATGATCCGGGCGAAGTGCCGGACAGGAGTGGGTTCGCGCCGTGCGAACGACTCGGCCATGCGGAGGCCCCGGATCCGATCAGACGTGGGTGACCAGGAGGGTCACGCCCGCCTCACCGCCGCAGTCGACGAAGACAGGGCCGACACCGTTACCGATCTTGGAGGAGAGGGTCGCCTTCGCCACGAATCCCTTCGGGTCGTCCTTCACGATGCGGATGTTCTGCAGCACCGGGTTCTTCAAGTCGATCCCGGCGATCACTGCCTTGAGCCCCTTGCCGCCGCCGCAGTGGCCGGTGATCGTCACCTCCTGGCCCCGCTCGGTGGTGGGGTTGGGGCTGACCTGAACCACGGCCCTGGCTCCCTTCGGCGGCTTCGGCGCGGCCGTCGCAGCGGTGGCCTCACCGGCCGTGCCGGTCTGGGCGCCGGCCGGTGCCCAGGCCGATCCCAGCAGACCGGCCGTCAGGCTCAGCCCGGCGATCGCCGTCATCATTCGCTTGTTCATGGTGATTCCTCCAGCTTTCGTGTCGTTGTTTCGAGGGGAAACGTTAGGCCGGGCAGTGGCGGGAGCGCGTCGTCCGTCGATCGTCACCTGATCTTGCACCGTTCGCCGTACGCGTTACTCCAAAGGGAGTAGGCATCGGTGACCCGCGCCCCGAATCCGCAGGTCCGCCGCTGACGGCCGGTTCCGGTCGCGAGCGTCATCCCTGAAAACGATCTCCGTCGAGCGCTACCTTCCTGGGTTGAGCCGGAGGTCCTCCTCACGCCAGAGGCGGCAGCCGTACACGACTGACACCGTGAACAGGGTGAAACGTGTACTCATCATCACCGCCATGGCCCTCACGCTGGCCGGATGCGGCTCCACCCCACCGCAACGCCTGACGATCCCGAAGCCGACGGGCCCGCATCCGGTGGGGACCGTCTCGGTCCACCTGGTCGATCAGTCCCGTTCGGATCCCTGGAAGGGCTCCGGCAGGAAGCGGGAGCTGATGGTCAGCCTGTGGTACCCGGCCCGGGACACGCAGGCCCACCCGATCGCCCCCTGGATGCCGAAGGCGGCGGCGGAGCAGTACCTGAAGATGAACGACCTGGAGCCGGGTTCGTTGCTGATGGACAGAACCGACGGCCACGAGGGCGCGCCCGCCGACACGAGCCTGGGCGAACTGCCGGTCGTCCTGTACTCGCCGGGCGCCAACGCCTCGCGCGCGTACGGGACCGGCGTCGTCGAGGAACTGGCCAGCCGGGGATACGCGGTGGTCACCGTCGATCACCCCTATGACGCGGCGGTGGTGGAGTTCCCCGGCGGCCGGGTTGAGACGGGTGACGAGGTGAGCGACTTCGCCAAGGCGGTCGACATCCGGGTGGCCGACGTGCGGTTCGTCCTGGACAGCCTGCCCTCCCTGGAGGAGAAACTGCCCGGTCGTGACGGGAAGCCGCTCTTCGACCTCGCGCGCATCGGAATGTTCGGGCACTCGCTCGGTGGCGCTGCTACCTCCTCCGCCATGTACGCCGACCCCCGGATCAAGGCCGGGCTCGGCCTGGACGGTGCCATCCTCGGCAAGGTCGCGCAGTCCGGTCTCGACCGGCCGTACATGGTGGTCGACACCAACGGGAAGGGCGGCATGGCGACCAATCCGACGCTGCGCACCTTCTGGGACGGGCTGCGGGGCTGGCGGCTCAACGTGACCCTCAAGGGTGCGGCCCACAACTCCTTCGGCGACGACGTCCTGCTCATCCCCATGTCGGCCAAGCCGCTGGGGCTGGGCAAGGAACAGCTTGAGGAGGTCGTCGGCACGATCCCGGCCGAGCGGGCGCTGGCCTTCCAGCGCGCCTACCCGCTGGCCTTCTTCGAGCAGAACCTGCGCGGCCGTCCGCAGGCGTTGCTGCGGGGCCCGTCAGCCGCCTTCCCCGAGGTCTCCTACCGCCGCTGACGGCGCCTGCCCGCCGGCCGTGACCAGGCCGCCCTCGTAGGCGGCGATGACGAGCTGCGCCCGGTCGTGCGCGGCGAGCTTGGCCAGCAGGCTGCGGATATGGGTCTTGACCGTCGCCTGCCCGATGCCGAGCCGCTCGGCGATCTGCGGGTTGGTCAGTCCCTGAGCCACCAGCAGGAGCACCTCCCGCTCCCGGGCGGACAGCTGGGTCAACCCCGCCGCGAGCCGGGCCGGAATCCCGGTGAACCCGCGCCGGGCGAACTCCCCGATCAGTCGCGTGGTGACCGACGGGGCCAGCAACGCCTGTCCTTCCCCCACGACGCGCAGCGCCTCCAGCAGGTCGCCCGGCCGGGTGTCCTTCAGCAGGAATCCGCTGGCTCCGGCCCGCAACGCCCCGTAGACGTACTCGTCGAGATCGAACGTGGTCAGCATCACCACCCGCGTCGCGGCGGTCACCGGGTCGGTCCGGATCAGCTCGGTGGCCTTGATCCCATCGAGGCCGGGCATGCGGACGTCCATGAGCACCAGATCGGGCCGCAGGCCGCGGGCCAGCTCCACGGCCTGCTCTCCGGTCCCGGCCTCGCCGACGGTCTCCAGGTCGGGGGCGGTGTCGATCAGCCTGCGCAGCCCCGCGCGCAGCAACGCCTGGTCCTCGGCGACCAGCACTGTGAACGTGCTCATCTCTCGTCCTTCCCGGAACCGCCCGGCGACAGCAGCCTTGCGCGGACGGCGAAGCCGCCTCCGGGCTCCGGCCCCGCCGAGAACGTTCCGCCGTACAGGGTCACCCGCTCCTCCAGCCCGGCCAGCCCGTGGCCCTCCTCCCGCGGCGCGCCCCCGCGGCCGTCGTCGACGACCTCGACCACCAGCTCATGCTCCGCCCGGGTGCCGACGGCCACCCGGCATCGGGCCGGTCCGGCGTGTTTGAGCACGTTGGTCAGCGACTCCTGCACGAGGCGATAGACGACGAGGGCCTCCTCGTCGCCGAGCGCGAGGCCGGGCTCGACGTCGAGTTCCACCCGTACGTCACCGGCCGGGATCGCCGCGACCAGCTCGCGCAACGAGTCCAACGTGTACGGCGGGCCGTCCCGGTCTGCTGAGTCGTCGCGGAGCAGACCGAGGAGCCTGCGCAGGTCCGCCAGCGCCTTCCGACTGGTCTCCTCGATGATCGACAGGGCCTCGCTCGCCTCTTCTGGGTGCGTGGCGGCGATGTGGTTGGCGATGCCGGCCCGCAGGGAGATCAGCCCCATGCTGTGGGCGACGACGTCGTGCACGTCACGAGCCATGCGCAGCCGTTCCGCCGTGGCCGCGGCCTGCGCCGACCGTGCGACGGCCTGCGCGGCGTACGCGCGCTGCTCTCGTACGGCAAGCCCGATCGTCCACGCCAGGCCGAGCGTCAGCCAGGCGAATCCGCACGCCGACGCGGCCTCTGCCCATGAGAGCGAGCCGATCGCGGAGCCGGCGGCGGTCACCGCCAGCGCGGCCACCAGCGCCGCCACCGCCGTCCGGCGCGCCTCCAGCAGCGCCACCGCGTGCAGCGCGACCGCCAAGGGCACGAACGGCTCCTCCCACCCGGTGAACGGCGCGAACACCGCCGCCACCAGGACCAGGACGCAGACCGTCACCGGCCATCGGCGCCGGACCGCCAGTGGCAGGCAGGCCAGCGCGATCACCGGCACGGCCGCGTACGTCGGCACTCGGGCGGACTCCGGCACCAGCACCGCCGACGCCGAGAACCCGGCGGCCAGGGCGAAGGCCGCGAACACGTCGACGGCGACCCAGTGTCCCGGTCGCAGCCTGCGCGCGATCAAGGGACGCCGTTCGGCCATGCGCCCACCCTAGAGGGACGGGCCTCACCAGGCACCACGGCGCCGTGTCAAAGCTCATGATCACGCGGCTTCGCCGTCGGGTACGGTTCCAGCCGGGCAAATCGTGTTCGTCAAACTTGTCATGGAACGTCTGACTGGTGAGAAGATCGGGGGTGCTCCGAATAGCAAAAGCGGTACTCGCAAGGTTGCCGGAACCGCTGCACGCGCTTGCGCTGAAGCACCGCGAACTACTGAAGTTCACAGCGGTCGGTGGGACGGCGTTCCTCGTGGACAACGCGATGTTCTATGGGCTGAAGCTGACCGTTCTGGAACCGAAGCCCGTGACCGCGAAGATCATCGCAGTGCTCGTGGCGACGATCGTGTCCTACGTGCTGAACCGCGAATGGTCGTTCCGGGCCAGGGGCGGTCGCGAGCGCCGTCACGAGGCGGCGCTGTTCTTCCTGGTCAGCGGGATCGGCCTGGTGCTCAACTCCGCACCGCTGTGGGTCTCGCGGTACGCGTTCGGCATGGAGACGCCGGATGTGAGCCTGGTGGCCCAGGAGATCGCCGACTTCGTGAGCGCGCAGGTCGTCGGCACGCTGATCGCCATGGTCTTCCGCTTCTGGGCGTTCCGGAAGTGGGTCTTCCCCGAGGAGAGGATCCGGCCCGGCCGCGTGCGGCTGGCCCCCGCTTCCGATGCCACGGACAAGGCGGCCTGACGGCGGCGAATCCAGAAGCCGGCCCTCAAGGGGCCCCGCAAGCTGCGTCGGCGATTCCCTGGGCTCCTTCAGGGGTCATCCCTGGAGGGGGTGGGTTCTTCACCTTCGATTTCACCACCGGCCGCCGGGTGCGGCAGGACGACAAGGTCGTTCACATCACCCCGCCCGGCGGCCGACCGTCGAGAGCGCACCTCCTGTCGTATCCGGACCTGTCGTATCCGGACCGCGAAGGAACGCTTCACCCCGCACCCAGAACGGTGCCGCCCGCGACCCACAGCGGGCGGCACCGTTCCCCTTCCGGGAGGCCGGCTCAGCATCCAGACGTGCCCTGACCGGGAACGGCTCGGTCAGCCGCGCTTGGCGGACGGCCAGCCGTGACCCCAGCCGCCCTGGACCATGGTCTGGAACGCCCACCCGTTCTCCGCCCGCACCAGCAGGTCGACGTAGTGCATGCGGTGCTCCTGGCCTTCGATCGTCATCGTCGCCTCGGTCTCCACGACCACCAGGTTCGGGGTGAGAAAGCGCGGGGTGCGCGTCGAACGCAGGTCAAGCCCGGCGGTGCCGCCGCCCATGGACTCCTTCATCGCCTCGACATACTCGGCTCGCGTCCACTGGCGGACGCTCGCGTAGCCGCCCGGCGTGTCGGTGGCCACGTTCATCGGGAAGACCGCCAGGTCAGCCAGTTGCTCGATGGAGCCCCGCTCAGCAAGCGCATCGTAGTCGGCGAACCATTCCTCGACGCTCTTCAGTTCTTCGGCACTCGGCTGGTACATGCTGCTCCTCCTTGTAACGTACGTCGTACCGTACACCATACGGAGCACTGGTTCTCACATAGGGGTGCCACCGGAAAACACAGAAGAAGGATCGGACCGAACTTTGGCGGCAGCAGGTGACGACCTGATGGAAAGCACCTCTGTCTGAAACTCACCGGCACCGAACCGGACGGCGAGCAACTGACGCTGTTCGGCACCGACGATCAGGACACGCCCAGAGGCGATGGGGATGGTACGGCGGACGCCGCAGCCTGATCCACCGATGACCGGCTCGCAGCCCACATCGCCGCCCTGAGCTGAGCTTCTTTCCGATCGCTTAATCGTTGATCTGGGCATGCCCTTGACTGACGCGCAGCGGGCGCGGATCGAGCCACTGTTCCCGAGTCGAACACATGGCCGCGCCGCCACGCCGCTGCCTGACGGCAGAGCGTGGCGGCGCGGTCTCCTACTCGGTCTGCGGCCGCACCTCCGTGATGGCCGAGGAACGGCTAACGACCACGGCACCGACGGCCAGTCCAAAGATGGCGAGGACCGCTGCGATCAGGAACGGGTCTGCGGCGTGCACGGCGGGGGCGAACCCGATGCCCACGTAGACTGCTACGCCGCTTGCCCCGCCGAGCTGGTCGGCTGCTCGCTGGACGCCGGAGGCGATCCCGGCGTCCTCGTCGGTCGTTCCGCTGACCGCGATGTACTGCAGCCCCACCAGCCCGAAGCCCATCCCGGCGGCGATCAGCAGCATCGCCGGAAGCAGCCACGTCGCCCCGGCACCCAGGGCTGCCACAAGCGCGATCACCGTCATCGCGCCCGCAGCGGCTCCGAGACCTGCCAGCACGCACGCGCGTGCTCCCCAACGGCCCAGCTGCCTCGGCACGAGAACCGAGGCAGCGATCAGCGCAACAGCCAGCGGGAGCATCGTGAGGCCGGCTCCCAGCGGACCGATTCCGAGACGGTTCTGCAGGTAGAACGTGAACAGCAGGAATGAGGTCGACAACGCCCCGCTGAGCAGCATCGTTGTCAGGTTCGCCCCCACCCGGGCACGGTTGGCGAAGAAGGCCGGCGGCACCAGCGGGTTCGAGGACCGCAGCTCGACCCGCACGAACCCGGCGGCGGCCAGCACCGCACCTGCCAGCGCTGCCAGGCTCACCCACGGGCTCGTTCCGGATTCTCCTGCTTCGACCGCGGCGTAGGTGAACAACAGCGGGCACACAGTCAGCAGGAGCGCGCCCGGCAGGTCCAGCCGGGCCCGTTTACGTGAAGCGGGACGGTCGGCCTTGACGAGCACGAGCGCGGCCATGATCACGACCAGGACGAACGGCACCGAGATCAGGAAGATCCAGCGCCAACCCAGACGGGCGGTGATGATTCCGGAGAGGGCGAATCCCAGCACCAGACCGCAGCTGGCGACTGCGGCCCACACGCTCAGGGCCCGCGACCGGCGTGGGCCCTCGGGGAACATCAGCACGATGGTGACCATCGCCGCCGGCAGTGCGATAGCCTCGCCGGCCCCCTGGAAGAGGCGCGCGGCCACCAGGACCGCGAACGAGGGGGCCAGCCCCGCCAGCAGCGATGCCGCACCGAACAGGGTCGTGCCGACCAGCAGCGTGCGGCGGCGGCCTAGCAGGTCGCTGAGGCGACCGCCGAGCATGAGCAGCCCGCCGCCGGTGATGGTGTAGCCGACCACTATCCAGGTCAGCGACTGGCCGTCGGCGCCGAGATCCGCGCCGATTGAGGGCAGCGCGATGTTGACCACGGTCACGTCGACCGCGATGAAGAACTGCAGCATGGCCATCGCGCACAGTACGAGCCATGCGCGTGCGGGAGACGGGCTTTGCCCGCGGGAAGAAGTAGTGCCTGAAAGCATCGAGTGCTCCGTCGCTCTGAAGAGTTTCCGAGCAGCACAAACGGCCGCTCCGGACTGATCACGAAGCGACTGGACGTTCCAGGATGGGTGGTGCTGAGAGTCGAACGTCCCGCCGCTAGCGGGACGTCCTGGTCACTGCCGCACAAGCGGCCGAGCACGATGCGCCTGACATGCTGATCAGACTAGCAGCAGCGCCTGTCACCCCCCGGCGCGTCAGGATCACCTGTCCGCGCGACCTCTAAGCCGAGTCCACTGGGCTGTTTAGCGTGACTTCTCGTTCCGATGGTCGCCAGGCCTCGAATCGATGCCCCGTCTGGCCAGATCGGCCGCGATGCCGTCCAGGATGCCGGCAAGTCCTGAGGCGAACAGGGCGTCGAGGTCCCAGGGAGTGGCGCCTGCGCGCATCGCGCGGGCGAGCCGGGGATATGCCCCGGGTGCGAAAAGCGGATTCTGTGTCTCATTCGAGGCCTTCGCCCCCTGGGTTGGGGCGATTCGCGACTGCCGTTCCGCCTCCATGTCGCTGACGTAGGTCAGCGCCACGCCCTGCACGTACGAGGCGAACATGAACATGTACCGGAAAGCCTCGGCGGGTTCGAGGTCGAGTCCGTCGAACGCGGAGAAAGCGCTTTCACTGTCCGCCGCGAGAGCCGGGCTGAAGTACGCGCGGGTTGTCACCATGACTCTCGGCAGGATCCACGGGTGGCGGTGGTACAGGTCCCAGTCACGGTATGCGGCGCGTTCGAGGCCGTGACGCCAGTCCCGCGGCGCCGAGTCGGGCAGGGGCACATCGGCCATCGCGGCCTCCACCATCAGGGCCACCAGGTCGTCCTTGGACGCCACGTGCCGGTACAAGGACATGGTGCCGGTGCCGAGGTCCATGGCGACCCGGCGCATCGACAGCGCGTCGAGTCCCTCCGCGTCCGCGATGACGATCCCGGCTCGCACGATGCGTTCAACGGTGAGATGCGGCGCGCCGTCGTTGTCGTCCGGGGTGCCGGCCGGTGCTTCCACTCTGCGAGCCCGGTACGCCTTCGCCTGGCACGCGCGGGAGCAGTAGAGCCTCGGCCGGCCCCGATCGGCGGGTTCCAGCGACTTTCCGCATGACGCGCATGCCGGTTGCACCGACATCACCACACTCCTTTTCGTCACACGCTACGGGTTGTGTCGAAATCCTAGACCATCGAGGACTACAGCGCGTGGTGCAGGCAAACCAGCAGCTCAAAAAGATGTTTACGAATTCAACGTTCATGCGTATCGTGTACGCTCCAGTGCGTACAAAGTACCCACCGGGGCGATTTGCCCCGACCTGGCCAACGCGACTCAGGAACCGAGGAAATGACTGAAGTAGACAGAACAGCCGGAGCCAGGGAGTGGGTCGGGCTCGCGGTCCTGGTATTGCCCTGCGTGCTGGCGTCCATGGATATGTCCGTCATGTTCGTCGCGCTCCCGTCCCTGACGGCCGACCTCAAGCCGAGCAGCTCCGAACTGTTGTGGATCATGGATGCTTACGGCTTCCTCCTCGCCGGCCTGCTCATCACGATGGGTACGCTCGGTGACCGGATCGGACGGCGGCGGGTGCTGCTGGCGGGCGCCGCGGCCTTCGGCGCCGCCTCCGTTCTGGCGGCCTACTCGACCGGCTCCGGGTCGCTCATCGCGGCCCGCGCGCTCCTGGGCATCGCCGGATCCACGCTGGCGCCGTCCACACTTTCCCTGATCCGCAACATGTTCCACGACGCCAAACAGCGGGCTGCCGCGGTCGGTGTCTGGACGGCGGGCTTCGCGGGCGGCGCCGTACTCGGCCCGATCATCGGCGGACTGCTGCTGGAGCACTTCTGGTGGGGGTCGGTCTTCCTGATCAACGTGCCGGTGATGGTCCTGCTCCTGGCCCTCGGCCCGCTGCTGCTCCCCGAATATCGCGACCCCAGGCCGGGCCGTTTCGACCTGCTCGGCGCCGCCCTGTCCCTTCTGGCCGTACTCGGCGTCATCTACGGCGTCAAACTGCTGGCGGAGCGCGGTCTTGAGTGGGTTCCCCTGTTGTACTGCGCCGCCGGACTCGCCGTAGGGGCGGCCTTCGTCCACCGTCAGCGCGTGACCGCGAACCCCATGATCGACCTTGCGCTGTTCCGCACACGCCGGTTCAACGTACCCTTGCTCATCGGCGCGCTGGCGACATTCGGGCTGGTCGGCTTCTCCCTGTTCAACTGGCAGTTCATGCAGCTCGTTCTGGGCATGGGACCGTTCGAGTCGGCTCTGTGGTCCCTGCCCACCTTCCTCGTGATGCCGCTGGGCATCGCACTGGCCACCGCGGTCGCGCCCCGCATCGGTAAACCCAACGTGATCGCCGCCGGGCTGCTCGTGGCAGCCGCCGGCTACGCCATGCTGACCCTGATCCAAGCCGGTTCGGGAATCGTCTACCTCGTCAGCGGCCTGACAATCGTCGCGATCGGCATCGGCGGAGTCTCCGCCGTGGTCACCGAGGTGATCCTGTCCGCCGCACCACCGGAGCGGGCCGGAGCGGCCTCCGCCACGGCCGAGACCTCGGCCGAGTTCGGCGGGGCGCTGGGCATCGCGATCCTGGGCAGCGTCGGCACCGCCGTCTACCGTTCGGAACTGGCGGCCAAGGCTCCTGACACCCTCACGCCCAAGGAACTGGAGGCCGCGCGGAGCACCCTCGGCGGTGCCGTCGACACAGCCGCGACCCTTCCGGAGGGCACCGCCGAAATGCTGCGCAGCGTGGCGTTCGACGCTTTCGCCCAGGAGATGCGAATCGCCTCGGTGGTCTGCGTCGTTCTGATGACGGGCGCGGCCGTCCTCATCGCCCTCCTGCTCCGCACCGCACACACCCGGCCCGGACCCGAGGCCCCGGAATCCGCAGCAGGACACAACGGCCGGGACCAAGCAGGTGACCTGGACTTCACGGCGACCCCATCGTGAGCAGGGGTCTCGCAGGCCGTACCGGCGCCCGCCCGGCTGCCCGGGCCCTGGCGCCCAGGGGATCCGTAGCACTCGCGGAAAATCGGGCGGGTACGAACCTGATCTGATGCGCTGTACGCGTTACCGGCGCCGTGCCGCCGGGTCTCGGTTGTTCCGCCGGCGGGCCAGGGCCTTGGGGGACAGGCGACCGAGGTACGCCCGAAGTGGGCCAGGAGGGTGGAGGTGCTGGCGCTGTCCTCGGCAGCGTGAGTGAGGGCGGAGCGGCGTGGCCGGTGAGGTGTCCAGGGCCCGCCAGGGCAGCCGGTGGTGCGATCGAGTGGGTGTACTGGAACAGCGCACCGCCCACCTGCCGCCCCGGCTACTCCGGCTTCCGGATGGCAGGACCCGCACGAAACGACCGGTGTTCCTGTCCGAGCGTCGCCCGCCCGCCGCCCGGCCGACATCTGCCCGTACACCGGGCGCGCCCGCCTCGGCTACGACCGCGCCCGTGTCCTGCTGGGCGAGTACGCCGGGTTCGATCTGCACCAGCTGCGCCACAGCGCCGCCACCCACCTCGGCGAGACTGAAGTGCCGCTGCAGCTCATCATGGGCAAGACCCGGCGCAAGAACCCCCGCACCGCAATCCGCTACGTCAAACCCGAACCTGAGGCCATCGTCACGGCCACCGAGGTCCTCGCGCCCCGTCGCCGTACCCACTGACCAGCTGAGTGGACGTGGTGGGCGCTCACCTCTCTGCGGTCGCGGACGAGAAGCGGTGTGCCTGGTTAGCCCTTATCCAATATGTTAACCGTGGTTCCCGTTTCTTTCAGAGAGGTACGTACGTGGCCGAGTCCGACGAGCTGGAGTCCCTCATCTCGCAGGGGCGCAAACATGGGGTGCGCAAGCGGGTCATCCTGTTGCAGGCGGCCCGGCTCTTCGTGGAGCGTGGTTACGCCGACACCGGGATCGACGACATCGGGGCCGCGGTGGGCATCTCCGGACCCGCGGTCTACCGGCACTTCCCCGGCAAGCAGGCCATCCTTCTCGCCCTGATCGAGTTGTCGCTGGAACGCCTTCAGGAGGGGACGCAAGCCGCGCTGGCCAACCGGGACCGGGACCCGCGGGAGGCGCTGATCGCCCTGGTGGACTGGTTCTCCCGGTCGTCCGTCGAGAACCGGAGCCTGACTCTGATCATGCAGGCCGAGCTGCTGTGGCTGCCGGAGCAGGATCGGCGGCGGCTCAACCGCCAGATGCGGCAGATACGTGAGGAGTGGGTCGGGCTGCTGATCGAGGTACGGCCGGAGCTGTCGGACCTCGCGGCGCGGATCGCCGTCACCTCCGTCATGGGGATGGTGACGGCGGTGCTCGCCGCCCGGCTGAGCGACGACATCCGGGCGCTGGGCGTGCACCTGCGGGCCCAGATGCTCGCCGTCCTGCATGCGCCGGTTGGACTGTGACGGCTCTGGATCAAGCAAAAAGTTAACGTGTATATACTTTTTGCTTTGGGAGGGTGCTGTGGGAGCGGACTCGGCGCACGGTCCGTGAGCGCTCGTCCTCGTACGGGATGTCGTAGCGCCGGTCGTCGCCACTGGTGCGAGCCAGAACGAGGGGCAGAACATGATGGAACGCATCGTCGAGGCCAACGGAATCCGTCTGTGGTGCGAGACGTTCGGCGACTCGGCCGACCCCGCACTGCTGCTCGTGATGGGGCTCGGCGCCCGAGGTGCCACCTGGCCCGACGAGCTCTGCCGCCTTCTCCAGGAGGGAGGCCGGTACGTCATCCGCTACGACAACCGGGACACCGGGCTGTCCGGCCGCGTGGATTACGAGGCCAACCCATACACCATGGTCGACCTCGCCCAGGACGCCGTCGGTCTGCTCGACGGCTTGGGCATCGCCACGGCGGATGTGGTCGGCGCGTCGATGGGCGGCATGATCGCCCAGGAGATCGCACTCGAACACGCTGACCGGCTGCGCAGCCTGACCGTCATCATGTCGAGCGCCGAGCCCCTCGACCCCGCGACCAACACCTTCCGGGGCACGGTACGCGATCCACGACTGGCCGCCTGGGACGCCGAACAGATCGCCAATCCGCCCAGCACCCGGGAGGAGCACGTCGAGTCGCACCTCAAACTGGCACGCATTCTCGCCGGACAGTTGACGCCGTTCGACGAGGCGGCCACGCGCGTGATCATCGAGCGGGAGATCGAGAACGCCACCGATGCGGGCCACGCCTCGAAGAACCACATCCTCGCGGCCTTCGCCTCCCGCGACCGTTCCGGGCTTGTCGGCTCGATCACCGCTCCGACTCTGGTGATTCACGGCTCGGACGATCCCATGGCGCCCTTCGCTCACGGCCAGGCCCTGGCGGCGGCGATTCCCGGCAGCGAGTTCCTGCCCATCGAGGGAATGGGGCACGGGTTCCCGCTGCCGGTGATTCCTCGGATCTCCGCCGCGATCCTCCGGCACACCGGGCGATAGCCGACAACCGTCGATCGCGGGGAGCCGACCGCGTACGGCAGGTCGTGCGTTCTCGACGTTCCACGCCCGCACTGCTCGGTACCGCGCTCCGCAGTTCGAGTTCGCCAGGCGCCCGCCCGATCTGATCACGGAAGCCCAGCGGTTGCCGGGCGCGCTCCTGGAGCGCGGCGGGGAGCCCCTCGACTGGTGGCGTCGCACACACGGGAGGCAGCGGGGCCGCCTCGTGGGTTCGCAGGGCCTGGCGCCCGGGTGCGGTCGGCTGGGCCAGCGCACGTTCGGAGGCGGGGAAACCGCAGTTCGCCCACGAGCGGGAACCCGTTGACGCCGGATTCCGTTCCACATCTCTCTGACTCCCGGTCCGTGTTCGCCGCCGCCCTGCGCGCGAATCCGCAGGGCTTGCCTCTGATAGTCGATACCGTATAGTCGGTTCCTACTATTAGAGATCGGTGATGAAGATGACGAAGCGGAAGGTCTCCAACACCCTGGCGCTGGCCGTGCTGGGCCTGCTCCAGGAACAGCCAATGCACCCGTACGAGATGGCGGCCACCCTGCGGGAGCGGCACAAGGACAGCAGCTTCAAGGTCAACTCCGGGTCCCTGTACGACACGGTCGAGGCGTTGGTCCGGCATGACTGGATCGAACCGGTGGAGACGGCGCGCGATGGCAGGCGGCCGGAGCGAACCGTGTACGCGACAACCGAGCTGGGCCAAAGCGAATTCGTGCGCTGGATCGACGAGCTTCTGCGTATGCCCGTCGCGGAATACCCGAAGTTCATGGCCGCGGTGTCCTACCTCGGCGCTCTCGGTCCGGACAGGGCGGCGGAGGCACTGGCCGAACGGGCGGGGCATCTGGCCCAACGGATCGAGGAGACGAACACGGTGCTGGCCGACACGGTCGGCTCCGGCAAGGTCCCCCGCTTGTTCATGATCGAAACCGAGTGCGCACTGCACGCCTGGGAGGCCGAACTGGCCTGGACGCGGCGGACCATCGCCGAGATCCGCGACGGCAGCCTGTTCTGGCCCAAGGTCGAACAAACCGAACAGGGATGGACCTGGTCCGCCCCCACGTCCCCGGAAGGAACCACCCGATGACCGAGGTGCTGATCGTCGGAGCCGGCCCGGCCGGACTGTTACTCGCGAGCGAACTCCGGCTCGCCGGCGTCGACACGGTCGTCGTCGAACGCCACGCGCAACGGCCGGACTTCTGCCGGGGCTTCAACCTCAACGCCCGCGCCCTGGACCTGCTGGCGCGGCGCGGCCTCGCCGAGAGGTTCATCAGCGAGGGCTGGCAAGTGCCGCACGCCGCGTTCTCCGGCCTGCCGGTGACGCTCGCCCTCCCCGGTACGCACACCGACCACCCGTACTCGCTGGGCATCCCGCAGACCCGGGTCGAGGAGATACTAGAGGCGCACGCCCTCGACCTGGGAGCCGACATCCGGCGCGGACACGAACTGCGCGTGCTGGAACAGGATTCCGAATCCGTCACCGCCACCGTCACCACCGGCGACCGCGAGTACCGCGTCCGGGCCGCGTATCTGGTCGGCTGCGACGGCGGCCGCAGCACCGTCCGCAAACAGGCCGGCATCGACTTCCCCGGTACCGCGGCGACCCGCTTCTTCCTGCTCGGCGACGTCGAGCTCGCCGACTCCGAGGCATTGCCGTTCGGCGCGACCACCGGCCCTGACGGATCCGTGTTCGTCATCCCCCGCCCCGGCTACGTCAGGATCATCACCTCCGACCGGCAACCACCTGCGGACAAAGACACCCCGGTCACCCTGGACCTGCTCCAAACCGCCGTGGACGACGCGCTCGGCCGCCATGTCGGGCTACGCGCCGCACGCTGGCTGACCCGGTTCGGCAACGCGGCCCGGCAGGCGTCCGAGTACGTCCGAGGCAGGGTCATCCTGGCCGGAGACGCCGCACACATCCACCCGCCGGCCGGGGCGATCGGCGTCAACGTCGCCCTGGACGACGCGTTCAACCTCGGCTGGAAACTCGCCGCCACCGTGCGCGGCACCGCCCCGACGCACCTGCTCGCCAGCTACCACGCCGAACGCCACACCGCCGGTGCGCACGTGCTGGCCAACACGCGAGCCCAGGTGCTGCTCGGCGACTCCGACGACCGGCTCGCCCCGATCACCGACCTCCTCACCCGCCTCGCCCGCCACCCTGCGGGCAACCGCGCTCTCACCGAGACCATCACCGGGCTGGACACCCGCTACGAGATGCGCCCCGACTCCGGCCATCCCTGGCTGGGCCGCCTGGCGCCCGACCTCGCCCTGACCACAGGCGACGGCCGTACACGCCTGGCCGAGTTGCTCACCTCGGGACGCGGTGCGCTGCTCGACCTGACCGGAGCGGGCACCATCCGTGATTCGGCCGCAGGATGGGCAGACCGAGTGGACATCGTCACCGCGACCTGCCCCGACCATCCCGAACTCGCGGCCGTCCTCCTGCGGCCGGACGGGCACACCGCCTGGCTGCGCGCCGCCGGTCACGACCACGCCGACGGGCTCCACCAGGCACTGCAACACTGGTACGGCCCGGCCGCACAATCGGGTCGTTGTCGGTGATGACGCCCTTGCCCCAGAGCACCCCCTCGGGGAGGCCATACCGTACGCTACGGTGCGATATGGCCTTCGTCGTTGAGGTGCGGCGTCGACCAGGCGGTGTCTGGAACATGATGTCGCTGTAGCACTCCGAAAGCGCCTTGGTCTCAAGTCATTCGTGGCTTCGACGCGGCGCGGGAGGCCGTTTCGTCATTCTTTCCGGGGTATAAGGCGGAAGATGCGGATTTCCCGGCCTGATCTTTCGGCGTAGGCCTCATAACCCGACCAATGGCGCGTCATGAGACCCCAGGCGTGAGAGCGCGCTTGCTCGTCTATGACGGGCTCGGCGTCGACCGTGAAAGACCGGCCCTTCATCAGTACCGTTGCCGTGGGGTGAGCCATCAGGTTGGCTGACCAGGACGGATGGTTCCGCTGCCCGAAATTGGTGCCGACGATGATCAGCGCATCTTGGTCCCGGACGTAGACCAGCGGGCTGGAACGGGCTCTGCCGCTACGGCGTCCGACCGTCGTCAGAACAAGGGAGTTGTCGACCCGTCCGATCAGCGCCCAGCGTCCTTTGCTGACCTTCTGTACCCATCGGTCGATGTTGGCCAGGCGGCGCCAGACCAACGTTGGCCAAGAGAAACCCATCTGACCTACCAAAGAATTCGAGGAGAGGGACACAGCCGTTCGGGAGACCGATGTAAGTCTGCGGTCTCCGCGGGGCCGCTGCCGTTGCCGCTGGAATCGGAGAAAGTGGCGCGCGGGCCGGCTTCAGCCGGTGAACCGGACAACGAGATCACCTCTCAAACAGGAAGAGGACACTTAGCACTCTTAACGCAATGAGCTGGGGCGGCGCCAGCGGATCAGAGCACAACCGAGGCCGAGGAAGGCCTCGTGGATGTCAGCGCGGGTGCTGTACGTGTTCTTCACGCCGTCGCCGGAGGAGGTGGCCTGGGCCGAACAGCGCACCGGCAGCTCCGAGTCGTGCTTCGCGCTGGTGCCGGCGTTGAAGTGCTTTCAGAAGATGGCGCGCTTCCCGTCCCCGGACGAGATCCCCGACGTGGTGATCGACCACGTTCGGCGCTGCCTGGAGTTGACCGAGAACATCTGGCCGGACCACGGGTCCTCCCCGAGAGCGAAGGCGCATCGCAAGCTGGTGGCCAGCGTCAGGGTGTGAAGTACGACGCGGGCCAGGCCCGGGCGATCGCCGCGACGGCGGTCCGGAAGGCGGCCCAGGCCAAGAACAACCCGGCGGATCTGGTCAACGTGGCGATCGAGGAGTTACTCCGGCTCCGGCTGGAACTGCTCGGGTACACGACGCTGGAGGACCTGGCCACCAGCATCCGCGCCGAGGCGAACGCCACCGTCTTCGCCACGATCCTGCAGCGGTCGGGCCCCGATAGAGGGTCTGCTCGTCGTCGGTCCGTACGGCAAGTCGACGTTCAACCGGCATGGTGACGATGCCCGAGGCATCGCCCATGTGGAACCGCTCCATCGCGCCTCCTGCCAGGTCGGACCGCTTACCACGCCCCGAAGGGTCAGCTGTTCGGCTCCCGTGTTCCGTTGAGGGCCTTGCGGAGCAGGGTGGCCAGTTGGTCTTGTTCGCGGGCGCTGAGGTTGGCGGTGGCGGACCGGGCGAACTCGAAGGACTCCTCAAAGGCGGCGTAGAGGGCGGCTCCATCGGGGGTCCTGACAATCTGCCGGGAGCGGCCGTCGCCGGGGTGAGGTCGACGGTGGACGAGATCGCGAGCCTCAAGCCTGCTGATGATCTGGGTGATATTGGACGCGTCGCAGTTGAGTTCGTCGGCCAGTTCCCGCATCCCGATCTGCCGGGTGAGCCGCCCGAGCACACAGGCCTGCGCCACGCTCAGCCCGTGCTCCAGGGCGGCGGTTTCGTATGCGCGGTCGTAGGCATCGACGAAGTCGAACATCGCCCGTTCGGCATCGGTCGACGCGGCGACGGGCCCCGAAGGTGCAGCCATGGAGCCGATTCTACCAAGAACTTGATGGACTCAAGTATATGTGCCAAGGTAGATACTTGATTGACTCAAGTATCTACGGGGGCATTCTGATGATGGTCACCAGCAAGGGACGGGCCCGGGAGTGGCACCTGGCGCGACGGCCGCAAGGGCAGGTGTCGGCCGACGACTTCGCGCTGGTCGAAACCGAGATTCCCGAATTACGGCCCGGTCAGGTCCTGGTTCGTAACACGCACTTGTCGGTGGACCCGTACATGCGTGGCCGGATGGACGACCGCCCGTCCTACATCCCGCCATTCCCGCTGAGGGCGTCACTGGAGGGAGGAGCGATCGGCGTGGTCGTCGAGTCCCGTGCGGACGGTGTCAAGCCGGGCCAGGTGGTTGAGCACTTCCTGGGCCTGCGCGAGGCCACCGTGATCGATGCGGCCGGGGTCGTACCCATCGACACCGACGATCTGCCCGCCGAAACCTATCTCGGCGTGCTCGGTGCGACGGGCCTGACCGCATGGCTGGGCATCACCCAAGTGGCGTCGGTGCGACCCGGCGACACGGTGTTCGTCACGGGAGCGGCCGGGGCAGTCGGGAGCATCGCCGGTCAGATCGCCCGGCTGCGGGGAGCCAAGCAGGTGATCGGCAGCGCGGGATCGCCCGCCAAGGTGCGCCATCTGGTCGATGACCTCGGTTTCGACACCGCCTTCGACTACAACGACGGTGCGGCTGGTGAGCACCTTGCACAGGCCGCCCCGGACGGCATCGACGTGGTCTTCGACAACGTTGGCGGCGCCCAGTTGGAGGCCGCGATCGACCATCTCCGGGTCGGTGCCCGGCTGGCCCTGTGCGGGATGGCCAGCCAGTACGACGGCCGGGAGCCATACGGCCTGCGGAACCTCTACCAGTTGGTCACCAAGCGGGTGACCGCGCGCGGCTTCCTGGTCACCGACCATCAGGACCAGATGCCCGCCTTCCGCGCCGAGGTGGGTTCCCGGGTACGCTCGGGCGAGATCGTCCACCGGCAGACGGTGGTGGACGGCATCGAACGGATGCCCGAAGCCCTGCTGGGCCTGCTGCGCAGTGGGGCGCCCACGATCGGTAAGGCCGTCGTCCGGCTCCAGGAGCAGGCGTGATCCGCACGGTGCTGGTGACTGGAGCCCGAGGCAAGACAGGACGCGAGGTGGCCGCCCGGCTGCGCCGCTTCGGGATCCTCGTCCACGCTGGGTCGTCGCAGCCCGCCAGGACGTCAGACACCAGAACCGATCCGGTCCGTTTCGACTGGCACGACCGGACGACCTGGCGCGAGGCGGCCGCAGCCGTGGACGCGATCTACCTGATGCGCCCCGACTATCCCACCGCCCCCGAACTCGTCGCCGATCTGGTCGAGGTGAACCCGGACGCGCATGTCGTCCTGCTGTCCGAGCAGGGAGCCGAAACCCTCTCGCCGGACCACTGGGCGCGCCGGGTCGAGGACGCGGTCGTCACTCGGGCCGCTTCCTGGACCCTGCTCCGTCCGTCCTGGTTCCACCAGGTCCTGACCGACTCTCGGTTCTACCGCGACGCCATCCGGGACGACCGTGTCCTGAGCCTGCCCTCGGGCGGTGCCCCGATCGCGTGGGTGGACGCACGCGACATCGCCGACGTCGCTGTGGCCGCGCTCCGCGCGCCGGAGGATCACCACGGCCGAGCGCACACGATCACCGGTCCGGACCCGGTTCCCGTCGCGAACGTCGCGCAGGAGCTCTCCGCGCGTCTCGGCCACCGGATCCGCGCCGAGGACCCGTCCCCGCGGGAAACCCTCGACGGCCTCGACCCCTGGATGGCGGGCATCCTCGACGACCTCTACCACCGCGTCCGACACGGCGGTTTCAGCCAGCTCTCCCCAGCCGTGAAGCAGATCACCGGGCACGAGCCCATATCAATAGGCGAGTTCATCAACGCCCACCTCGACCAATGGAGGAGAAGCCCGATGTCGGCCCCGTAGCCGCGTACCGGCCGGGCCGGTGATCCGTCAGGGTGCCGGGCCTGCGTGAGCTCGAACAAGCCCAAGGGCCCGGCGCGGATCTATGGGCATGGTTCCTCAGCTCGTGGGCGATGAACGCTAGTGCAGGCCAGCCGCCGTACGCGCCGGTAAGGCGTAGGTGACTCCGGTCAGGCGTTCGGACAGTTGCCACAGGTGTGTGGCCGTATCGGTGTCGCGGATGGCGCGTTCGCGGGTGCGGCGTACGGGCTCGCCGCGCAGTTGCAGTGGCCCGTCGGGAACGATGTAGCTGCCGCCGGACAGGTCCGGTACCGTCGCCGCGTACAGCGAGGTCTTCGCCCCTTCCGGCGTCGGGCGGAAGGCCGCGCGCACCACCAGGCGCGTGAGGGTCACGTACAGTCGTCCTCTGTCGCTGTTGGCGCCGCCGGTGAGCACGTTGGTGCGGGTGAGCCCGGGGGCGACGGCCATGCTGCGCAGCCGCAGCCCGGCGGCGTCGGCCCGGCGCTGCAACTCCATGGCGAAGTAGAGGTTGGCCCGCTTGGACTGCACGTAGGCGAACGCCGTGCGATATCTGCGCTCGGCGTTGAGGTTGCGCAGGTCGAAGCGGGCGAAGCGCTGGCCTTCGCTGCTGACGGTTATCACCCGCGGGTCGGGCGCGGCGAGCAGGTGCGGCAGCAGTAGGCCGGTCAGGGCGAAGGTGCCCAGATGGTTGACGCCGAACTGCGACTCGAACCCGTCGGCGGTCCGGGCATACGGCACCATCGCCACCCCGGCGTTATTCACCAGCAGATCGAGCCGTCCACGGTCCCACCCGGCGGCGAACTCACGGATGGAGGCCAGGCTGCCCAGGTCCACCCGGCGCAGTTCCAGGCGGGCGCCAGGCACCTCGCCTTGCATGCGGGTCAGCGCGAGCCGGCCCCGTTCGGGGTCGCGGCAGGCCAGGGCGACCTGCGCGCCGTGGCGGGCCAGTTCGCGGGCGGTGATGTAGCCGATACCGCTGTTGGCTCCGGTCAACACCACGACACGACCGGTCTGGTCGGGGATGTCGTCGAAGGTCCAGGCGGGAGGGCTGTGCATGATGTGCCACCTCAGAGGAATGGGACCAACACATCGCAACTCCAAGTTGCGATAAATTGATCCTGCCATTCGCCTTCGAATATCGCAACTTGGAGTTGCAATGCGGTCTGGTCAATCCCCTGCCCGGCCGGTCGGCCGCGGCGCCAAAGTACGCGTCGCCGTCCACGCCGCCACCCTCGCCGAGCTCGTCGACAAGGGCTACGCCGCGTTGACCGTCGAGAACGTCGCCCAGCGCGCCGGGGTCCACAAGACGACGGTGTACCGCCGGTGGAAAGATCGCGAGAGCCTGCTCATCGACGCTCTGGCCGAACACATGGCGACGGACATCCCCGTACCCGACACCGGCGCGATCGAGACTGACCTGCGGGCGCTGGCGCGCTCGATCGTCCAGGCGTTCACCAGCCCGGCCGGGCAGGCCATCCTGGCCGCCATGTTCACGGGGGCGGCCCACCTTCCGGAGATCGCCGCAGCCCGCCGGCAAGTGTTCGACGACCGGCTGGCCAGGGCTGAGCCGGTACTGAGACGTGCCATCGAGCGCGGCCAGCTTCCCGGGGACACCGATCCCGCCGAGGTGCTGAAGACCCTGGCCGCGCCGATCTACCTGCGCCTGCTCATCACCGCCGAACCCGTCGACGAGACGACCGCCGACCAGGCGGTGCGCGTCACGCTCGCCGCCGTGCGCGCGGGCGCCCTACGGCCGGGGCGCGACGATGAGCCGGTCGGCGAGTGAGGACGCCGGTCTGGTGCGGTTGCGGCCACCGCCCGTCTCCCTCGGCGCCGGCAGACCTTCGGCAGCGCCCTTCGGCAGCGCCCTTCGGCAAGGCCTTGATGAACCTGCCTCAGCTCGTAGCCGAGCTCGGCCTGATCGCCGTCGCAGACCATCAGCGAACGGCCCTTGTTGAGCTTGTCGTACACCGTGGCCGCAAACGAGGCAGGAGCGGGGTGATGGGCGTTTGCGGCGATCACGGTGGAGGTACCCGCCGGCAACGGCACCGGCCACCTCACCTCGGACTTCAACAAGGTCAAGCCCAATGGCAGGTACGGCCCGCGGTCGGGCGCTCCATCGTCGGTGAGCGTCCAGCGACAGGGCTCCAACGCCTTCCAGGCCACCGCCACTGACGGCACAACACGTTTCGCCCCCAGCGCCGGGCCGGCCGTGCTGAAGGTGGCCGAGAAGGGTCGCCGGGGTCCTGGCGTCCGTCGCCGTACCCACTGATCACCTGAGTGGCGACTGGCCGGAACTGTGGGAGTCCGGGCCATCGCGGAGCACTGACGGGCAAAGAAACCCCAGGTCACTACCGCCAATTCCCACACCCAGCCTTCTCGGGGGCCTACCCGTTTCCCCGGCACCCAGCGTTGGACGGCCGCCCACCCGCCCTTGCGCGCTCGCGTTCCCAGCTACTCGGTGTTGCTGAATAGCGGTACTCGGTGCTACTTTGTACCGGTAGTCAGTAGCACCGAGTAGCCGAAGGGGGTCCATGGACAAGCAGATGACGGAGATGCTCAAAGGCACACTTGAGGGCTGCGTGCTAGAGATCATCGGTGGCGAGGAGGCCTACGGGTACGCCATCACGCGCCGGCTGAACGAACTCGGCTTCGCCGACGTCGTCGAGGGGACGGTGTACACCATCCTGCTGCGGTTGGAGCGGAACGAGCTCGTCCAGGTGACGAAACGGCCCTCCGAGGTCGGTCCGCCGCGCAAGTTCTACACGCTCAACGACGCCGGACGCGAGGAACTCGCGAAGTTCTGGGCGAGATGGCAATACGTCTCATCACGTATCAACAGCCTCAAGGAGGGCCGGAGATGAACTTCTGGGAAACCGTCACAGGCAGCGATCTCACCCGGGAATGGAAGGCGTTCGAAGCCCGGGCCAAGGCCCTGCCGGACGACCACCGGGCGGCGTGGGAGCAGATCAAAGGGCAGCTGTTCCCCTACGGAAGCTTCACCGGCCGCAACCTGACACCGATCTTCGACGCCGCGCTGGGGCTGCTGGAGGAGACGGCGGCGGACGGGCAGAGTGCCCAGGAGGTGCTCGGCGACGACATCGCAGGCTTCTGCGCGGCGCTGACCGGCGGGGAAGAGGCCCGCACCTATCGCGACCGGTGGCGCGAGCAGTTGAACGGGAACGTCGCAAGAAAACTGAGCCGGCTGGGAGGCTGACGTGGGAATCCAAGACATCATCGAGGGCAAGAAGCAGTGGCGGGCGCACACGGCACGCGTCAAGGCGCTCCCGCCCGACTACCAGATCGTCTACAAGGAGATGCAGAAGTACCTGTTCAAAGTCGGGCCGGTCGATCTGCCCGACGGGCCCCTGCTCCCCGGGATCGTCGACTTCTTCGAGGAAGGCGCCGCCGCGGGCAAGGGGGTCCTGGAGCTCATCGGCAGTGACGTCGCCGCGTTCTGCGACGACCTGATCAAGGGCTCTCCCACCTACGCGGAGATCTACCAGGAATCCATCAGCGGGGAGGCCGGCGCGACCGAGAAGTAGTCCGCTCGCCCAGCGTCGGCGGAGTTCTCCGGCCGATGAACCGCCCCCTGACCACCACACCGGCAGTCCTTTTGTCACTGCGCGCGCCAAGCCGCGCCAGTCCTCCCGCCGATCGCCGGCAGCCGCCCGCTCGCGCCTCCCATGAATGGCCGACCCACCACTAAGCAGCCGGAACGCCAAGATCCTAACGATCAGCGATCAAGCCCCCGGCCCGTTTCTGCCGTATTTCGGGGGCACCCCAGGCCGGGCACCAGAGAGAAGGGTCCCGGCCTTGCCGGGACAGCCCGTGCGCCGCCCGTACGGTGACGGTCCCCGATCTGACTCCCGCGCCCCGGTACCGCCCGCGGGGCAGGAGAGTGCCGACTCGACCTTTACCGCAGTTGAGGTTCAAGGATGGGCACAGGCGACGATCCGCCGAGAGCAGGGCAAGGAGGCCTGATCTCCCCAATGATCCGCTGCCCGGCCGCACCACCACGTAGCCTCTGAGCAGGCGGTTACACCGCCGGATGCCACCGCCGCGCTGAGCGACCTGGCCAGCCCGGTCTACCCGCCCGGTACCCCCGAGCACGTCGCCTACCACCTGACGGTGCAGGACGTGGACCGCCATGCCGACGCGGCGACGGCCCACGGCGCGCACCTGGTCCTGGCCCCCTTCGACGCCGACGACCAGGGGCGGATCGCGACGCTGATCGACCCGGTAGGAGCGGCCTTCTCCCTGTGGCAACCAGCCGGGCGGTACGGCTGGAGGTTCGCCCCGCGAACGACGTCGGCGCCACAGCGCATGGTCCTGTCCTGCTCCGAATCCGCGTAGACCGAGGCCGGGCCGTGTTCTTCACTGTTCGGTAGCAGGGTCCTGAACGCTCCCGTCACACCGATCGAGGTGAAGGCACCTAGAGACTCCATCGCCCGGCGCTCCTGCTCCCAGGCATCGTCTTGGTTCTCGGCGTAGACGAGGTGGTCGAGCAGTGGCAGCAGAGCCGTCTCCCCGCCGAACATCCCGGGACGGCGAAGCGCCGAATTGAGCCGGTCAGTCAGGTAGTCGCGAATCTCGGCGGCGGAACGTGGCCCGGAGGGAGCGATCATCACGCCATCTTCACCTAAGCCTTGACGCGCTTCCGAGGCGGTCGCCGGGCTCACGAGCCTGCTCGTTCCCGGCGTCAGCGATCGCTGAGCCGCGTTCCTTGATCCTTCTCGGTGGCGACGGCGGAGGCGGAAAGGAGCGTCGCGGCGGCGAGGCCGCCCCAGAGGGCGGCCGAGCCTCGGGTGGCGAGAGCGGTGATGACCGCCGGAGAGACCGCGAGGCCGAAGCCCGTGGAGAGCTGGAAACGGGCGAGGGCCCGTCCCAGGAGATGGGCCGGAGCGAGGGCGGTGACGAGCGCGGTGGCGCTACCGGCGTAGATGATCTCGCCGATGGTGCAGACCACGGACACCGTGGCGACCGCCGGGGCGCCCCAGCCGCTTCCCAGTGAGGTGGCCGCGAGAAAGCCGAGGTAGGACGCGGCGAGTACCGCACCGGCGAGAGCCAGTACGGTCCGGCGGGAGAAGCGGGACATCAGGACGGTGACCGGAACCTGCAGGGTGACCACCAGCACCGTGTTCGCCACGAAGATGGCCGCCGACCACACCGAGGACGCGTGCAGCTGCGTCACCAGGATCAGGGGGAGTGCGATTTCGGGGACGTTGAGGCAGAAGACGTAGATCACGTTGGCGGCCAGCAGCGCGCGCATTCGAGGCGCGGGCTCACCGACCCCGTCCACGGCCGGAGGGGTGGCCGGATACGTGCGCAGGTGAACCGACCATGCCAGGGCGGCCGCGGCGAGATAGGCGAGCCCGGTGACGGCTGCCAGCGCCTGCAGTGCGGCGGTGCCGCCCGCCAGGCATGCGGTGGCGAGGAGGGCGCCCACGCCCAGGCCGGCGTTGCGCAGGGCGCGGCCTCCCGCGAGAGCGGCGTCACGTTCGCGGCCGTGGGCGACCGTGGCCACGAGGGCCGCGTGGGCAGCCGGCCATGCCTGGTTGCCGATGCCGAGGAAGAGCGCCGCCGTCGCGAACAGCCAGACGTGCCCCGCCGGGGCGGCCAGCAGTAACACCACGCCCAGCACCCGCACCAGCATCGACGCCGCCACGACCGTGCTGCGGGCGCCCCGGTCAAGCCACCGGCCGACCACGGGCATGCACACCAGGCCCACGACGACACCGGCCGTCATGGCGATTCCGGTGACCGGCGCGGACAGCCTCAGCACCGTCACCCCGTAGAGCAGCAGAAAGGGCCGTAGCAAGCCGGTGCCGAGCGCGTCCACGACCAGGGCGACGGCATAGCGGGGGCCTCCGGAGGCACGGACGAGGGCGCGCGGCTGAAACTCGGTGGTGGTTGCCATGGCGTCAACGATGTGCTCGGCCGCCGGGCGGGCTACGTCGGTTGACGAACACCGTCAACCGACGCGGTCGTCGGCCGTCCGACCAGCGATGATGAGGAGATGACGTTGAGGATCGACATCGGCGGCCTGCCGTCCGGGCGGCTGCGGTTCGCTGTCTCCCCGCTGGCCGAGCTGACCGCGATGCTGCACGTGCTGGCCGAACCCGGGCACCACCCGCAACTCTCCGGCTGGGCCGGGGACGTCTGGGCCGGGCTGCGGCCGGAGCTGGCCGAGCGGCTCAGGGAGGCGGAGTTCCTCTGGCGATCCTCACGAGCCGACTTTCTGGTTCCCGCCTGTCCCCGGCCCACCCTCGCCGAGGAACTGGACGATGTGGACCAGATCGACGATGAAACC
The DNA here is from genome assembly GCF_040631445.1 of Streptosporangium sp. NPDC020072. Lineage (NCBI taxonomy): Bacteria > Bacillati > Actinomycetota > Actinomycetes > Streptosporangiales > Streptosporangiaceae > Streptosporangium > Streptosporangium sp. NPDC020072. The sequence goes on from NZ_JBEYAB010000008.1 coordinate 97,260, forward strand.
TATGTCACCGCCGCGCTCATCACCACGTGCGGCAGCAACCGGGTCCACTTCTCCGCACCGTCGCCGCTCGCGGACGCGACGGCGCGCGAGCGGGCCCTCAACCTGGCCCAGGCCCGCGGCGCGACCCAGGAGGCCTTCGCGGAACGGCTGCTCGCGGACCCGGCCGCCGTGCGGGCGCGGGTGCGCCACACCCTCGAACAGTGCGCCGAAGCCTTCTTCGACGCCGCCTGGACGAGCGTCGCCGTACAGCTCGCCACCGACCTGCGCCTGAAGAACGACCTGCTGAAGCGCCAGGGCATCGGGGCGGCGCTCGCATCGGTCTCCGGCGCCGTGACCCTGACACCGGACGGCGACTGCATCATCGTGGACAAGCTGCAGGACAACGCGACCGCCGCCCACGGCACCGGGGTCACCTTCCTCCCCAGCGTCTTCGGCCGCCCGCACCTGGTGGTGGTCCACGCGCCCGGGTGGCAGCCGGTGGTGCAGTACCCCGTGGCCGAGGCGAGTCCGTCGGAGCCGGTGTCGCTGGAAACGGTGACGCTCCGGCTGGAGGCACTCGCGCATCCGGTACGGCTGCGGCTGCTGCGCACTCTCGCCCGTGGTCCGCACACCACCGGTGAGCTGGCCCACGCCTGGGAACTCTCACCCCCGGAGGTTTCCCGCCACCTCGCTGTCCTGCGCCGCGCGGGTCTGCTCACGGCCCGGCGACACGGTCGTTACGTCCGTTACACCGTCAACCTGCCCGATCTGACGGCGCTGGGCGCCGATCTGCTGACGGCCGTACTGCGCTGAGCCGACGCCTCGTAGGCCGTGGAGCGGCCGATCTTGAGGGTGCGGGCGGCCTGACCGAGACGCCGTCGTCGACCGGACGGCGCAGGCGGGGCGCCGCTCAGTGACCGCCACCGGCGGCGTGCTCCCGGCGGTCGAGGTCGGCCTGCATCTGGGCGAGCCACTCCCGGCCCCTTCTGCGCCCGTCGGGGAGCTGGTCGTCGCGGTCCCAACGCCAGGAGACCGCGAGGGCGAGGCTGAGGATCCGGCAGTCGGCGAGCAGCCCGGAGTCGGCGCCTGGGTAGTGCGCGGCGACGTCCTCCGGGGCATGCGCGAGGTCGAACTCGACGGGCCCGCGGCAGGCCGTCTCCAGGTCGATGAAGAGCAACCCGTCCGCGGTGGCGAGCAGGTTGCCGGGGTGCGGCTCGCCGTGCAGGAGCTGTTGCCGCGTGCCGCGGTCCAGGATCGCGCGGCTGATTCCGTGGAGGGTGCCGGTCAGCAGGGCGCGTTCCGCGGCGCCGAGGTCCGGGCTGGCGGCAGGGTCCTCGACCACCCGGAGCGCGTCGGCGACGCGGTCAGTGAAGTGTGGTGCGGCGAAGTCGACGCGGCGCAGGCCGGCGTGCAGCCGGGCCAGGGCGTCGGCGTAGGCGGCGGGCGGGTGCTTCTCGGGTGCGGCGGTGGGCTCGTGGTAGGTCCAGAGGGTGACGGCGAAGCCGTCGCGGACATGGACGCGGGGCTCGGCTCTCGGATCGAGCCCCGCCACCGGGCTGCCGGTCCCGGCGAGGCGCCGGGCGATCTCGACCTCGGAGTCGAGGCGGTGCGCGAGGGGCGCGACCCGGGCGAGCATGCCGCTGGGCCGCAGCAGGACGACGATCCGGTTCGAGTTGTGCAGCACAGCGGCGTCGTCGGCGCCCAGACCGTATTCGGCGGCCGTGTCGACGGCCGCGGCCACCGCCCGCGGGATCTCGGTGTCCTTCACGTGTTCGGTGCCCCTCCCTGCTGGAGTCGATGTATGCGGCGCAGGCCCTTGGCCCGGCCGGACGTCTGATGCGTCGTGACCAGGTCAGCGTGGCCGGACATAGCGGATCCCGGGGCCGTGGTCGTCCCGCGCCGTCAGGGACCGGTCAAGGAGAGCACTCGCGTCCGGATAGCCCCGAAGCAGCGCCGTACCGCAGCCGTCGCCGTTGGGTCGGCAGTCGGCCACAGTGAGAGCGAATGTGAGCGCGTTGGCCTGCTCGGGAGGGCGCGCAGCAGCGGGAAGGGGTCGAAGCGGCGGGCGTCGCGGGTTCGTCCGGTGGATGGCCAGCGTTGCACCGGCACCCGCGTGCGGTCGACTGCTCCTGGAGAAGTGCGAGGGCCCGCCGGTCACGTCTGTATGCAACACCACCCGGCCGGTTCCGCGCATTCGGTTTATCGCCGGTGTCGGCGGAGGGCCTGGGTGTCGACCCCCTGGGAACGTAGTGGGCCTCCCCTCATCCCACGGCGTGCGTTCCGGAGAACAAGGGAGTGGACCATGCGCGCCGGGAGTTCCCGGAAGCCGCCGCTGATGACCGTTCCCTGAGTCGAAGAAGGGACAGCCGACCGGAGTGTTCCCGCACGTCACCGGTACGTGAATCCATCTACTTCGCGACTCGGCACACCTTCATGACTACCGGGTCATGACGAAGGGCGTTGAGGATCGATGTGCGACGAACGACCTTGACGTCGGCCTGCCGGAAGCCGAGGTTGTCCTGGCGTGGACGTGGCGGCCGAGGGGCGCTTGAACGGGTTCCGAGCGCGAGGCTCTCGTCACGGTGATGTCGCATGTGTCCGATGGCCGTGGGTGTCCTGCCCAGAAGTGCCTTGGGCGGGGTCACTCATGGCTGTGCGCGCCAGGCTCGCGCCTTTGACAGGGCACGAGCCTGGCTTTGCTCAAGGTCCTGGCCGGGAGTCCAGCTCGGCGCTCACCCGTCGGCGCCGGGATGGAAGTCGTCCTTCATCGGGGTGCCCTGCCGCTGTGGGGCCGGTGGCCGTCACCCATCGGGCGAGGGCCGTGACGACGTGGGCGGATTCGGAAACGGCTCGCGTGAGCGTCACCGGATTGTTCAGCGTGGGAGCCGCCATCCGATGGCGGCGTCGCTCGCCCGTTACAGGCCGATCCAGCTGTTGGCCGAGCAGGCGCTGCGGGTGACCCACCGATGCGAGGAGATCTGACGAGCCATGGGGCCCTTGGTGTTGCCGTTGGAGTCGACGAACCTGAACTTGCTCAGGTCGGACTCCCAGTCGCCCACGCCCAGGCATCGGTACCCGGCGGCGTAGTCGTAGTTCTCGTAGTCGTACAGGGCGACGACCTCGTACTTCCCAGGTATGCCGGTGTTGAGGACGGACATGGCGTTGTTGCCGGCACTGTCGCGGAACCCACCCGAGTTGTCGGCCCAGTTGGGGTCGTCACCCGAGTCGTAGCCGATTTCGCCCCCGTAGCAGAAGGTGTCCGCGTAGGCGTTGATATCGCCGTCCTGCCCGTAGATTTTCTTCATCGTGAGGCAGTGCGACTCCATGGCGGTACCGGCCGCCGAGGAGGGGGAGGACACGGGAACTACGGCGACCGCCAGACCCACGGCTACAGCCGCGAGACGGATCTTGCGCATGGTTCTCTCCTTCGTGAGCCCTGGTTGAAGGGCGATCCGCGACCTTGCGCCGCGGAGGTCAGGGGGTGGAGTGGTTGATCTCTTTCGCACGCTCAAGTGCCTCGCGCAGCAGCCGGGCATGGGTTCGGAGACCGGCCGCGTTTGGGCCCTCCACCTTGGGCCGGTACTCGGCTTGCAGCGCACGCAAGGTCGAGGTGAGCGAGGTGGCGCGTGCGCAGGTGGCCTCCGCCACCGCCAGCTTCACCTCGACGGCATGAGCCTGGGCGGGAGCCAGCCCTTTGGTCAGGCCGGGAAGAGCCGCCCGGATCTCCATTGGCGTGGTGTAGGTGTGGCCTTTCCCACGCAGGCATCGCGACCATGAGGACAGGGCCGTGGTGAAGCGCGCGTCCTTGGTGATCGCCCGCATGTACAGCGGCGCGATGTTGGAGGCGAGCGCGTCCAGGGGAAACCATCGCTCACGGTCGCCGTAGAGCTTTTCGTTGCTCGACAGCTGACACCCACCGAGGGCGTTGTTGATCGTTCCTCCGTCGGGCAGGTGCGCGGTGAGCACTTTGACGTCGTCGCCGCCGCCCATGGCGAGGGTGTACCGGGCTCGACGGGCCGCGGGCAGGCTGTCGCGGTAGGCGAGGTTGGGGTCGTCTCGCTTTTCCCGCATGACCTCCTGCTGATCGAGCCCCCCGTACCCGTGCTCACGCGCCCAGTCCGGATCGTCCAGGACGAGGCCGAACCCCCGCGACGGCTCCCACATCTTCGGCACCCAGTACCAGAAGCCCTGCTCACGCATGCAGTCGCGGATGAGCAGGAGTTCCGCGCGTTTCAGGACCACGTAGTCGGTCTGGGTGAGCGGAGCGGGCGGCGCGCTGGGGCCGGTGGCGCAACCGGCGAGCGACCCCAGGATCAGAGCGTGGCCTGCGATCACCGCTACGGCCCGTCCACGCCCCGTGAAGAGCATTCTCCTGCCCCGTTCTGCTCGGAATCCATGTCGATGCGGTACCTGCCGTCGCTCCTCTGGTGAGAAGCCCTGCCCTGTGACCGCTGGAGACGGTCCCGGGTGACGGCAGGCAGGGCTCAGTCTGGGCGGCTGGTGAATTGTCTGAAATCCCGATTCGCCACCGAAACAAAACATGGTCACCTCGACGAGGCTGGCATTATGCCCGTTTTGTCGCATTTAGGAGGATGTAAAAGTCGTCCGGGACTCCATGGTTCCGGTCGGCCCCATGAGCCGGCCCGGACCGCGTGAGGCGATCACCGAACCGGCGGCGGTCGCCGGGCTGACCGTCACCGGCATCGAGAGGACGGCGGGCGATCCCGGTCTCCGCGGGACCTCGCTCACACGCGAAAGGCACCGAGGACAGAGCGGGGCGCTCCCGTTCCCCTCGCCGCCCGGCGCCGCGGAGAAGGGCTTGCGAGTACGGTCCTCGATATGACGCTTCTTCCGGATCTTCAGGGATGGATCGACCGGGCCGCCGAGCGGCATGGAGTACCGGGAGCCGCGGTGGCCGTCGGGATGGGGGATCAGCTGGCCGAGGCGGCCACCGGAGTGGTCAATCTGGACACCGGGGTTGAGGCCACCGTCGACAGCCTGTTCCAGATCGGGTCGGTCACCAAGACCTGGACAGGCGCCCTGGTGATGCAACTCGCCGGGGAAGGGCTGGTCGACCTCGATGAGCCGGTCCGAAGGTACCTTCCCGAGTTCGGGGTGCTGGACGCCGCCGCCTCGGAGAGCATCACCGTGCGGCAACTGCTGTCGCACACCGGTGGGTTCGACGGGGACCTGTTCGAGGACACCGGACGCGGGGAGGACGCGGTTGCCAAGTTCGTCGCGTTCATGCGTGGCAACGCCCGGCAGGTCAGCGGGCCGGGGGAGCTGTTCTCGTACTGCAACGCCGGTTACTGCGCCCTCGGCGCCCTCGTCGCCAAGCTGCGCGGGCGCACGTGGGAGGCCGCCATGCGGGAGCTGCTGATCGATCCTCTCGGAGCGCGGCACATGGCGCTCTACGCCGAGGAGGCGATCATGTTCCGGGCCGCGGTCGGGCACGTCGGCGAGCCGCTGCGGGTGTCACCCCGGCGGCAGCTGCCGCAGTCGAACGCGCCGGCCGGGTCCACGCCGAGCGCCGCGCCGCGCGACCTCGTGCGGTTCGGGCTGATGCTGCTGGCCGACGGCGTGGCGGCCGACGGGACACGGGTGCTGCCCCCGGGAACCTTCGCCGAGATGCGCAGGCCACAGGTCACACTGCCGCGGCTGGGGGAGCGATACCCGGCCGCCTGGGGCCTCGGGCTGATGCTCTTCGACTGGGACGGCGAGCCCGTGGTCGGCCACGACGGCAGCACCCCGGGGCAGTCAGCGATCTGGCGCATCGTGCCCGGCCGAGGCCTGGTGCTCGCCGTCCACGCGAACGGCGGCCACACCTCGGCCTTCATCGACGAGGTGCTGGCGGAGATCCTCTCGGCCACCGCCGGGATCCGCCTGCCGTCGCGGGTGCTGCCGCCGGACACCCCGGTGCCGTTCCTGCCGGAGGCCTGCACCGGCAGGTACTCCGCGCCGTCGGTCACCTACGAGGTGAGGGCCGATGCCGACGGGCTGGAGATCACCGACATCCCGCACGGCCTCGCGGCGCAGTTCGGGGAGAGCGGCACGACCGCCCGCTACGTCCACGCCGGCGACAACCGCTTCGTCGGCGTCGAGCCGGACGGAGGGCTGCACCCGTTGATCTCCTTCCTCCAGGACGGGCGCTTCCTCTACAACCTGCGTGCCGTGCCACGGGTCACGAGCTAGAGCTCGGATCGTCCCTGCGACGCCGGCCTGGGTCACGGGCGGCCCTCGTACGGCGGCCACGACTGTCAGCGCCTTCCGATGGAGAACCGGGGGGTCCGGCGGTTCCGGGGCATCGCCTGCTCCAGCTGGTGCGCGATGCGCAACAGCAGGTCCTCACGGCCGTAGGGCGCGATGATCTGCACCCCGATCGGCAGCCCGTCGTCGCTCTGACCGAGCGGCAGGCTGATCGCAGGCTGTCCGGAGACGTTGAAGACCATGGTGAACGGGCCGTAGTCGAAGATCGATCGCAGCCAGCTCGTCAGGGTGTGGTCGGGGTCGTCGTAGCGAAGGGTGCCGTGACGGGCTGGAAGCCCGCCCAACGTGGGCGTGACGAGCAGGTCGTGTTCGGTGAAGAAGGCGCCCACCGATCGGGTCACCCGGTTCTGCGCGCCGAAGGCGGCCATCATGTCCAGCGCGCTGTAATCCTTCGCGACTTCCAGAAGCCGTCTGGAGACCGCTTCCATCTTGGCCGGGTCAGGGCTGCGCGGGGCCAGGAGCAGCGTGGAGGCGATCGCCACGGATGTCGCCGTCGCGCAGTGCAGGACGTCGTCCCAGTCGAGGGCCGGGCGGGCGTCGGTGACGGCGTGTCCCATCTCCTCCAGTGTCCGGCCGACCAGGAGCGTCGCCGTCGCCACCTGGGGATCCACCCGGGCCCCCGACCAGGCGGCCGTGGTCACCGCCACCCGCAGCGGCCCCGGTTCCGCTCCCAGGACGTCGGCGTACCGGCCCCGTGGCGGTGGCGCGGTGTACTTGTCGCCGACGCCGGGCCCCTGAACGGCGTCCAGCAGGTGAGCGGCGTCGCGGACGGTCCGGGTCAGCCCGAACTCGTAGACCATCCCGAGCATCGCCTCTCCCATGTCGGGTCCGCACGGGACACGGCCTCTGCTCGGTTTGAGGCCGACGAGGCCGCAGCAGGCGGCCGGGATCCTGATGGACCCCGCTCCGTCACCGCCGTGGGCCACGGGTACGGCACCGGCCGCGACCAGGGCCGCAGCGCCACCGCTCGAACCGCCGACGCCCCGCTCCAGGTTCCACGGATTGCGCGTCGGCCCGTACCTGACGGACTCCGTGGCGAAGCTGATCGCCATCTCCGGCACGGTGGTCAGGCCCAGGGTGACCAGGCCCGCGGCCCGGAAACGGGTCATCAGGTCGCTGTCGTGCCGGGCGACGACGCCCCGCAGGGCCCGGCTCCCCATGGAGAACGGGATTCCCCGAGCCACCGGCCCGTGGTCCTTGATGAGAAACGGGACCCCGGCGAGGGGCCCGGTCCCGTCATGTTCGAGCGCCGGGGTGAACAGCGGCAGCGCCAGGCCGTTCACCTGGTCGTTCGCCACGACCAGGGCCTCGCGCGCCGCGGTCTCCACCTCTTCGGCGGTGACCTCTCCCGCCCTGATCAGTTTCCGGAGCCCGATCGCGTCGTACCGCGCGTACTCGTGAAGTTCCATAAGACTCAGTCCCTCTTGGCGTCCTGGACGCCCACATCGATCACAGGAGGGTTCCGTGTCGCCGGAACCCTCGTCGCTCACATGGGTCGGCGGCGCGTCCGGCGAACCGAACGGCTGCGACGACGGGCAGCGTCGACGGGGTGGCGGCCTCAACCGGGCCGTCACCTGTCGGTGATCGAGGTGTTTCTACGCTCGGGACATCAAGGGAGAGCCTCGCAGAGCCCGGCTTTCGGCATCAACTGAAATATCCCGACTCCGCAGGCGTCGGCCCGCGGGTTGGCGCCGTGTGTCCGGGCCCGCCGCCGGACCCGGTCGCACGGCCAAAGCCTCCTCATCCGCGGTCCGCGGCCTGTCTCACGGCCCGGGCGCTGAGCATCGGCTACGCGCCGGTGGCCAAGGCGGGCACACCGGCGTTCGCTCCGGCCGCGGAAGGGTCAGTTCGGAGCAGACGCGAGAGTCACGCCCAAGCCGATGAACAGGGTCCCGGTCGCGGCGTCGAGACGGCGGCGCACCACCTGCCGGTCGCGCAGCCAGCCGCCGATCCGCCCCGCCAGCACGCCGACCGTCGCGTCGGCCAGGAACTCCAAGGTGATCAGGATCGCGCCCAGGATGGCGAACTGCAGCCAGACGGGCCCCGCCCCGGGGTCGATGAACTGGGGCAGGAAGGCGACCATGAAGGTGAACGTCTGCGGGTTGGCCATGGAGGACACCACACCGTTGAGGAAGGCACGCCGACCGGTCATACCGCTGCCGGTCCGATCGTCGGCCTGGCCCTTCCTGAGGTTGCGGAGCATCTGGACGCCGAGGTAGATCAGGTACGCGGCGCCGCCGAGCCGTAGCGCCGTGAACACGACGGGAAGCGTCGTCAGCAGGACGGAGAGCCCGGCCGCCGCCGCGGCGATGTACAACGCGTCCCCCGTGACCACGCCGAGCGTGGCCAGCAGCCCGGCGCGGGCGCCACCCCGCACACCGCAGCCCAGCACGAACAACATGTCCGGGCCCGGGGTGATCAGCGCGACGACGGTGGTCACCGTGAACACGGCGAGCAGGTGTGAATCAATCGGCATTCAGATCATCCTGTCATTCTGGTCGAACACCTTGAGCATGTGTGGATCGCGGCGGACGTCATGTTGTGCGCGACCTGGCCGTCCGTAACCGTGAAAACCTGCGGTGCGTACAGCCGGGCGCTGGCGCGTAGGGGAGGGCACGGACTGTTCGTGGCGGTCAGCGACCGATCCGTCCCGTACATGCCGGACCTCCGGCGTATGAACGGCCGGGGGCACGGCGCCGCGTTCGCCGAGGAAGGTCCTGAACACTTCCGCGGGCAACGGCGCGACGGATCGTCCGGGTGCGACCGAAGGCGCTGCGCGCCGCGGGAGGCCGTGGCGGTGGCCGATGCCGAAAGCCCCGAGCGCCCGGCCTAGGGCATCCGGTTCACAGGGTCAGGCCCGACTCCAGATGTGCCAGCGCCGTGTCGATCTCGGCCGGGCCGTCAAGGCCGGAATTCCGCGCCCACTGCACCCAGGCCATCGCCACCACGCCGAAGGCGGCACCGACCGCGTTCCGGATCCGCGGATCGTCCCCGGCGCATCCGGCCTTCTCCGCCACGATGGAGCAGACTTCGCCGATCAGGTGAGGACTTCTCCGCAGGTTGGCCACCAGCAGTTCGGGCACGGTGGCCGCGAACACCTCCCTCGCGTGCCCCGCGGCGATCTCCTCGGCGGACAGGGCGGCGAACGCCGTGCGGAACGCGCCGCGTAGCACGGTGACCGGAGCACCTGGCGGTTGGGAGGCCAGCGCCTCGACGAGAGGGGGGAAGCGGTCGAGCGTGACCAGGTCCTCCTTCGTCGGGAAGTAGCGGAAGAAGGTGGCCGGGGAGATCTCGGCCGCTTCGGCTATCTGCTCGACGGTGGTGACGGTGTAGCCACGCTCCCGGAAGAGCCTGAACGCCTCACGCAGGATCGTCTCCCTGGTTCTGGCCTTCTTACGTTCGCGCAGTCCGATCTCAGCCACGTAGAAGATTCTATCGCGCTCACAAATGATGGTGTACTCTCAAAAAAGATTTGACTATCAAAATGTTCGGACCGGAAGACCCGGAGGTGCCCGCCATGGGCCATGACATCAACGGCCTGCACCACGTCGGCCACATCGTGCACGACCTGGACCAGGCGATGGAGCGCTACCGGCGGCTCGGCTTCGCCGTGGCCGCCCCCGCCTACCCGGTCATGCCGGCCACGCCGGGAGGCCCCGCGGAGCCGTTCGGGGTGGCCAACACCCACGTGTACTTCCCACGTGGTTTCGTCGAGCTGGTGGCCGTCATCGACGGCACCGGCCGCATGCCCGGCGACGCGCGCGCCATCCCCTTGCGGGTGCCCGAGGACAGGGTGGCGGGGCTGAGGGCCGCCATCCGGGCCACCGCCGACGGCATCGCGTCCCTGCTGCAGCGCTTCCAGGGCGTGCACATCGTGATCGCCGACACACCCGACATCGACCACGTGGCCGCGCGACTGGCGGCAGACGGTGTCAGCCACGGTGGCGTCCACGACATCCAGCGGCCCGTCGAGACCCCCACGGGGACCAGCATGGAACCCGCCCGCTACCTGGAGGTCTCCGACCTCCGGCTGTCACCGGGACGCGTGCCGGAAGGCAGGCTCGGGTTCGCCCAGAACGTGTCGGCCGAGACTCCCCAGGACCAGCGGCACATCGGCCACCCCAACGGCGCGACCGGGCTGGTCGAGTGCGTGCTGTGTGTGGCCGAAACGGCGCTGCCCGAGGTGGAGCGCCGCTACGAAGGCTACTTCGGCCGGGCGCGACACGGTCGGGTAACGCGTTTCGACCGGGCGAACGTCACCGTCGTGCCCGCATCGGCGCTCGCCGACCTGCTGCCCGGTGAGCGACCGGCGGCCCTGCCCGCGTTCGTCGCCTACGCGGTGGCCGTACGCGACCTCTCCGTCACCGAAAAGCTCCTGTCCGACAACGACATCCCGGTCGTCCGGACCGGCCCTGAGGAGATGTTCGTGCCCGCCGACGCCGCGCTGGGCGTCGCGATCGTCTTCCGTCAGGACGGCTGACGCCGGCCCCGCCGAGAACTCCGTCAGCGGGGCTTCTCGCCCGAACGCTCGTCGTGCCCCGTGACGAAGGGGGAGGCCCAGGCGGTCGTGGGGTCGGCGTCCAGCAGTACGGCACGGGCGAAGGAACTGAGCGGCACCGCCAGAACCGCCCCGAGGGCTCCCAGAGCCCAGGTCCACACCAGGAGGGAGAGCATGGTCACGGTGGTGGACAGGCGGGCCGACCGCCCCGCGTACTTCGGTTGGACGACCGACTGGATCAGGAAGTTCAGCACGCAGTAGGCCGCGATCACCCACAGCATCGTGGCCACCCCGGAGTCCAGCAACGCCAGCACGGCCGGGGGAGCCAGCCCGATGATGAAACCGACGTTGGGGATGTAGTTCGTGATGAACGACAGAAGGCCCCACAGCAGCGGCAACGGCACACCGAGCAGTGCCAGGACCGCCGTGTCGAGCAACGCCACGATCAGTCCGAAGACCGTGCAGACCATCAGGTAGGCACAGGTGTCACGGGCGAATCCCCGCAACGCGGTCACCAGGCCGGGGCGTTCGGTCGTGAGAGCACCCGTCGCCCGCTGCAGGACGGCCGCGTCCAGGCTCATGCCGTACAGGACCAGGACGGTGATCAGCACCGCCGAGACCGTCCCGGTGAGACCGGACAGCAGGCTCTGCGCCGCCTGGACGAGGCGGTCGGGGTCGACGCCGCTCAGCGCCTTCCTGATCTGGGACCGGTCGACGCCGATGTCGTGCAGGACCCTGCCCGCGGACGACAGCAGACGCCGGTACTGGTCGGCGTACTGCGGGACGAGGCCGGCGAATCTGGCCGCGGCGACCACCACGGCTCCGCCGAGGGCGCACAGCACGAGCAGGATGACCGTGAGGGGGACGAAGGCCGCCGCCCATCCCTTCAGCCTGTCACGCAGCGGGCTCACGGCGATCGTCAGGGTGAGCGCCAGGAACGCCGGGGCGATCACCGCGCTGAGCTGTCTGACTCCCCACAGCACTATCACCGCCGCCGCGCAGGACGTGAGAGTGCGGAATCCGACGGACGACGACGCGGGGTTTCTCACCGGCATGCCGTGACGTTATGTGATCGTCCCCGGCGCTTCCGGACGGCAACACACCCCTTGGCCGATCGCATACCGTACGCCCCGGAACCGGTTGGGTGCCCCGCCTTCACCGTCGGCCTCAGCGAACGGCCGCGAGCACGTACGGCCAGGCGGCGGCCCCCAGTGCCGCGTCGGCCTCGGACGTGCCGCCGTGGTCGAAGTGGATGGACGGGGGCGGTGCCACCTCACCGGGAAAGACGACCCGGTGGCCGGCGTCGTCACGCGTGACGAGCACCACATCGCGCCCGGCCGCCAAGCGCCGGGCCTCCAGTTCACGCGCGAAACGCAGGGACGGCCACATCCGGTCGGCGCCACCGGCGATCAGCACCAGGTCCGCACTGATCCTCTCCACCGGGATGGCCGCGGCGGGCACCAGGTCCGCATGGGTGGCGAGGCTGCGTTCGTACGAGCCGAGCAGGGCGACCGGTGTGCCTTCGGGTTCCGCCGGTGTCCAGGAGTCGTCATAGGGGACGAAAGGCAGCGGTCGTCCCCGCCAGGTCCAGCTTGAGCGGAGCGGACGGTTCCTGCCATCGGTCCCCGGGCCGACGTTGGCCCAGATGACGGACGACGGAGCAAGCGCGATCACGGCGTCGGCGCAGTCCGAGAGGGCGGACACGAGTAGCGCCGCCTCGGCGCCCTTGGAGAGCCCGAGGACGCTGACGCGTCCGGCACCGCGTTCGCGCAGCAGTTCGGCCGCGGCGACAAAAGTCTCCAGTGGAAGCTCACAGATGCCGGGAGGCTGCCCCGGTCCGCCGAACCACCGGATCGACATCGCCGTCACACCGGCACGGGCGAAGAGCCTGCACCGCTCGCGCTCGACACGGCCGCTCGACCCGGACAGCACGAGGACACCCGCACCACTGCTGTCCGCCGACGATGCGGCTTCGGCGAGGAACCCCTCCCAGGGCTCGGTGAGTTCGCACTCATCGATCTTGGTGATCATGCTTGGCAACCTATCGCAGGCAGGACGACCCAATGGGGCGAGGTTTCGCCGTTTTGGTTGCTTTGATATTTGCCGTACTGACCCGGCCAAGGGTGATGCTGTTTGTGCAGTTTTGGGCATTATCGGACAGGCCTGCTCGGGGCGAGGACCGCCGCCGTGCCGGACCGGTGCCCGGCGGTCCGGCACGGCCCGCCGGCCACCCCGGCCACCGGCCCGTCCGGCGGGCCGCGGAAAGCGCGAACGACGCCGGCGCGCCTCCCATGTCCGGCGAATATGGCAGACGGTGCCCGTCGCGCCACCCGGGATTCTTTGCCACGGATACAGGTGTGAATGCGCGTGCCGCCCACCGGATTCGGTAGGCGAAAAACGAAGATCCGCATCCTTTAATGGCCCGCCTTCTATTTGTTGCTCTCCGTGGCCGTCCCGCCCTGATGTCCGGCTACATCTGGTTCATTTTTGTGAACCGTCTGTAATGAGGAGAAAGAGAAGGCGCAAGACATGCTGGTCAGCCGGGGAACATATCGTCACCAGCGACATACGGGCCGTATGGCACCCTTGACACGATCTGCTACGCGAAGGAAGTATGTCGATGTATGACTGATCTGAATTCATACAGTTAATCAGTTCGTCAAGGTGTCGGATCTCGTTGTCCGGCATTTAGTTCGCTGGGTCTGCCGAGTCGGCCCGCGCGGGATCCGCACGCACAGCTAATGCATTTTCGATGTCTATGGCCTGTGTCGGAAGGATGAATTTTGCTCGATCACGGGGTGGAAGAATGGCCGCTGCTCTCCGCGCAGCTGCGTACATGGATGGCTCAGTCATCCGACCTGACGGACCCGACCAACTGCATCACCGACTGCCTGGAAATCCACGGGCCGGTGGACCCGGCCGTCATGCGGGCGGCGAACGAGCGGGTCGAGCACGAGGCCGAGGCGCTTCGCCTGCGCCTGGTGAGCACCGAGGACGGATACCGGCAGTACGTCGATCCCGCGGGTAACGCGCCACTCGTCTACCTCGACCTCAGCGCTGAGGCCGACCCCGTCGCGGAGGCGGACGCCTGGATGCAGGCCGACATGAGGCGGCCGATCGACCCACTCAGACTCTGCGGCGCGGCCCTGCTGAGGACCGCTGCGGACCGTTTCGTCCTCTACCGCCGGGTCCACCACGCCGTGGTGGACGGCTGGAGCCTCGCGCTCATCCACAACCGCCTCGCCGCGGTCTACACCGCCCTGGCCGAGGGACGCGCGAGCGAGGACGGAGCCTTCCCCGCCTTCCAGGAGCTTCTCAGCAGCGAGAAGCAGTACGAGGAGTCCAGGCGCTTCGAGACAGACCACGCCTACTGGCTCTCCAGGTTCGCCGACCGCCCCGATCCGGTACGGCTGGCAGGCCGGTCCTCCTCCGCCGTACGGATCGCCCACCGGCGCCGGGCCGACCTCGGCCCGGCCAGGATCGCAGGCCTGCGGGCGGCGGCCGACCGCTTCGGGGTGAGCTGGTCGGACCTGGCCACCGGGATCACAGCCGCCTACGTGGGCAGGATGACGAACGCGGACGAGGTCGTCCTCGGCATACCGGCGATGGCGCGGATGACCCCGCAGGTGCGGCGGGTACCCGGCATGACGACCAACGGCCTGCCGGTGCGCGTGCCGATGGTCCCCGGGACGAGCGTGGCCGACTTCGCCCGGCAGGTGTCGCTCGAACTGCGGCAGACGCTGAAGCACTCCCGTTACCCCTCGGCGGAGCTCGCCAGGGAGACGGGGCTGCTGGGAACGGGACGAAGGCTGTGGGGACAGGTCGTCAACGTCATGGACTTCGACTACGCGCTCGACTTCGCGGGCGCCACCGCGACCGTGCGCACCATCTCGCTCTCCGCCGCGGACGACCTGTCGGTGACCTTCTACCGGACGTCGGCGGACGACACGTTCGAGCTCATCGTCGACGCGCACCCCGAGATCCACAGCGTGGAGGAGACAGAGGCCCACCTGCGGCGTTTCCTCTTCTTCCTCGACTCTCTGGTTCTGGAGGAGCCGGGCACGCCCGTTCACGAGGTTCCGCTGGTCGACCCCGCGGAGCGGGCGCGGCTGCGCGAGTGGGGGACCGGGCCGGTCCACGAGATCCCGCCCACCGCGGTGCACGAGCTGGTCGAGGCATGGGCGGCGCGGACCGCGCGGGCCCCGGCGATCGAGTTCGAGGACACCGTGCTGAGCTTCGCCGAGGTGAACGAGCGGGCCAACCGGCTGGCACGGCATCTGCTGAGCCTGGGGGCGGGGCCCGGCCAGATCGTGGCCTTCGCGCTGCCGCGCTCGGCCGATCTCCACATCACCGCCCTGAGCGTGCTGAAGACCGGCGCCGCCTTCCTGCCGCTGGACCCGGCCTACCCCGCCGCCCGGCTCTCCTTCATGGTGGGCGACGCGAAACCGGCGCTGGTGGTGCTGAACTCCGTCACCGCGGGGCTCGCCGCGGAACTGGACGCACGATGCCTGCTCCTGGACCACGCCGAGGTCGCCGAGGCCGTACGGACTCTGCCCGGACGGAACCTCACCGACGAGGAGCGCGGTGCCGTCTTCTCCCCGGACCAGCCCGCCTACGTCATCTACACCTCCGGTTCCACGGGTGTGCCGAAGGGCGTGGTGGTCAGGCACTCGGGAGTGGTCAACCTGGTGGCGGCCATGGTGGACCGCCTGGGTTCGGGACCGGGAACCCGTACCCTGCAGTTCGCGTCGTCCAGCTTCGACGCCTTCGTCGGCGAGATGACCCAGTCCCTGCTGAACGGCGGGACCCTGGTCTCGGCCGCCGCGGAGCGCCTGACGCCGGGCCCGGACCTCACCCGGCTGGTCACCGAGAAGCGGATCAACGACCTGGTGCTGCCGCCGTCGGCCCTGGAGGTCATGTCGCCGCAGGAATGGCCGGGCGGCACGACGGTTTCGATCGTGGGCGAGGCCGGGTCGCCGGCCGTGATCGAACGGTGGAGCCCGGTCTGCACGCTGATCAACGGATACGGGCCGACCGAGGCGACGGTGTCGACGGCGATGAGCACCCGGCTGTCGCCGTCGCAGGCGGACGCCCCGCCGATCGGCAGGCCGTTGCGCAACGTGCGGGTCTACGTGCTCGACGACCGCATGGAACTCGTCCCGGCGGGCGCGGTCGGAGAACTGTACGTCGGTGGCGCCGGGGTGACCCTCGGCTATCTCGGCCGGGACGTCCTGACCGCCGAACGCTTCGGAGACGACCCGTTCGCCGGTCCCGGCGCCCGGCTGTACCGCACCGGTGACCTCGTGCGCTGGACGGCGGACGGCGAGCTGACGTTCGTCGGCCGCAACGACGACCAGGTCAAGGTGCGGGGTTTCCGGATCGAGCTCGGCGAGATCGAGGCGGCCCTGGCCCGTTCCCCGGGGGTCGCCGGCGCGGCCGCCACGGTGTGGGGGGACCAGCCGGGAGACCGCAGGCTGGTGGCATACGTCGTGGCGGATCCCGGCGCGGAGCCGGACCCCGAACGCCTGCGCGCCAGGCTGGCCGCCGGGCTGCCCGCCCACCTGGTCCCGAGCGTGATCACGCGGATCGCCGGCCTGCCCCGTACGGCCAGCGGGAAACTCGACCGGAGGGCGCTGCCACCCCCGCAGCAGGTGACGGCGGTCGCGAGCCGTCCTCCGGTCTCCGCGCACGAGAGGCTCATGGTCGAGCTGTTCGCCGCGATCCTCGGAGCCGAACCGCCCGGGATCGACGACAGTTTCTTCGACCTCGGCGGGCACTCCCTGTCCGCCGTCCGCCTGCTCGCCCGAATCCGCAAGACGGTCGGCGTGGAGCTGACCGTGCGAGAGCTCTTCGACGCGCCCACGCCCGCCGGCCTGGCAGGACTCGTCGACGACGCGTTGCGGAAACAGACCGAAACCTCCTGACGGCCGAGGGAGATGGGGGAGAGATGGAATCCCAGGCGGATGAGACGGTTGCACCGGAAAGCGCCGCGGAACTCCGGGCCTCGCTGAAGCACCTGCGAACCGAGACCCGGGGAGCGATCTTCACACTCAAGCTCCTGCTGTGCGGCGCCCTCACCACCGCCGGTCTGGTGCTCGCCCTGCAGCCCACACCGTGGGCCAGGATCGCGGGTGTCGTCCTGATCGGCTGCATGTTCGCGCACGCCGCCGAACTTCAGCACGAGACCCTGCACAACCTGGCCTTCCGCAACAAGCGGGCCAACACGATCGCGGGAACCCTGCTCGGCCTGCCGATGCTCATCTCGTTCACCGCCTACCGGGTCGCCCACCTGCGGCACCATCGGTATCTGGGCACCGCGATGAACCGTGAGTTCTTCGACTACGGAGACCAGTACGGCGACGCGGACGGCGGGTCCGGGTTCCGGCGCGCGATGGACTGGACGGCGCGGTTCACCATGTTCCACCACTACCGGTTGTTCCTGGTGAACCTGGGGCGTTCCCTGCTCGGCAGGGACTTCGACGGTGAGACCCGCACCGTCTCACGGCGTATCCGCTACGACCACCTCCTGATCCTGGCCGTGCTCGTCACGCTGACCGTCGTCTCGGTGGTGACCGGCTCGCCGTTCATGCTCTGGGCCTGGCTGGTGCCGCTGCTGACCGTCGCTGCTCCGGTGCACGCCCTGATCGAGCTGCCCGAGCACCACGGCTGCGAGACGCTCAACGTGGACGTGTTCGCCAACACGCGGAGTGTCAGGTCCAACCGGCTGATGACGTGGTTCACCAATGGCAACAACTTCCACGTCGAGCATCACGTGATGCCGAACCTGCCGATCTCGCGGCTGCCGAACCTGCACGTCGAGATCCGTGACCGGCTCCACCACTTCCACACGGGCTATTTCGACTACTTCAAGAAGTTGATCATCGGACAGTCTCGCTGACCGGACGAACCGGTTGAATGGAGCAGAAATGAGCTCTGTCACCTTCCGTGTGGCACAGTCACAGGCCGACCGGGACGCCGTGCTCCGGCTGCGTGACGCCGTGTACGTCCAGGACCAGGGACGCCTCTCCGACGCCGCCGACACCGCCGACACCTTCGACCGGTTCGACGCCCACGCGGACTACATCGTCGCCTACCAGGGGGCGGAGGCGGTCGGGACGGTCAAGATCGTGCCGGATTCGGTGGCCGGCCTGCCGTGTGAGGACGTCGTGGACGTCACGGGCCTGCGAGCCGCAGGCCGGTTGGTCGAGTTCGGCCACCTGATGACCCTGCCCCAGGTCCGCCATCGCGAGATCGGGATGTCGCTGATGCGCCGGGGGCTGGTGCACAGCGTCACGAAACACGGCGCGACCCACGTCCTCGGCGACTTCTTCGCCGAGGCCGGAGGCGGGTTGCGAAGTTTCTACACCGAGATCGGCTTCGTCGCGCTGCACGAGCCGTACCGGGATGTCAGGTTCAGGGAGGCCCCGCTCAGCCTTGTCGCCGTACTCGACCTGGCGGGCGCCGCCGCGCGGGCCAGGACCGAGGCGGGGCGCGGCAACAGGCTCCTGCAGTACTTCTTCCACGACTACGACGACTACGCCAAGGGGAGCCGTGTTGCGGACACACCGTCAGGTGCTCGCTGAGTCCAAGGCGGCGCACAACCATCCCACCTACTCGAAGATGGCGTTCGTGATGGGCTGCGGAGTCCAGGGACGGGGCTCCGGCAGCAGCGTGCTGGACGAGAACGGGCGCTCCTTTCTCGCGCTGTTCGACCAGTACGGCAACCAGTCGTTCGGCTACTCCAACGAGCGGCTCATCGCGGCGCTGCGGGACCAGCTCGACCTGGGCGTCCTGAACAGCACCAAGATCATGTTCGAGGAGGTGCAGATCCGCCTGACCGAACGCCTCTCCGAACTCACCGGCGGCCGGCTGCCGTTCGCCTACCTGGCCAACGGCGGCGGCGAGACGATCGACAACGCCCTCAAGCTCGCCCGCGCCACGACCGGGCGTCCCAAGTTCGTCAGCGCCCGCGGCTGCTTCCACGGCAAGACCTTCGCCACCCTGAGCGCCTCGGCGCGACCCGAGCACGAGTCCCTGTTCGGGCCGTTCCTTGAGCGGTTCGAACTGGTCGACTTCGGCGACGTCGGGCAACTGGCGGCGGCCGTCGACGGCGAAACCGCCGCCGTCCTGCTGGAACCGGTCCAGGCGGAGGCCGGGGTGATCGTGCCGCCTCCCGGCTACCTGCGGGAGGCGCGCCGCCTGTGCGACGAGAACGGCGCCCTGTTGATCCTCGACGAGATGCAGACCGCCTTCGGCAGATGCGGTGCCTTCTTCGCCCATCAGCGGTTCGGCGTGGTCCCGGACATCGTCTGCATCGGCAAGGCGTTCGGCGGGGGCATGCTCCCGATCTCCGCCGTGCTGGGGACCGAGGCGGTGTGGGAGACGCTTCGGGCACTTCCCTCGACCTTCGGCTCCAGCCTGGGCGGCAACCCGTTGTCCTGCCGGATCGGCCTGGAGTCGATCGCCATCGCGACGGAGGAGGAGTTCCTCACCGGTGTCGGGGAGAAGGCCCGGGTGATCGGGGACCGGCTCGCACGGATCGTGGAACGCTTCCCCGAACTGGTCGCGGCCCATCGTGGCCTGGGCATGATGCACGGCCTTGAGTTCCACGACGACTCGATCGCGGGGCTGGTGCTCGGCGGGCTGCTGGCGGCGGGCGTGACCTCCACCTACTCGCTGTACAACACCAGGGTGCTGCGGATCCAGCCACCGATGGTGATCTCGGAGGCCGACCTCGAACGCGGCCTGGAGACGCTGGAGGCCGTCCTGACCGAGGCCGCGGCCCACCGGGGACGGCGGGACCGGCCCCAGGCGGTGACGTCGCCGCTGACCCTGCGGGTCCGAAGCGCCCACCCCGCCCGGCAGGTTCTGGACCTGCTCCGCGGCAGGCCGTACCTGCTCGATCCGTTCGCGGCGGACCCGGAGGCCGAAGCGACGGCGGAGGTGGAGTTCCGGGGGACCCTGGGTGACGACCACGTCGTGTGGGCCGACCGGGCGCGGCGGCTGGAGGACGGTGTCGCGCTGCGGGCCGATCCCTGCTGGCTGTGGGCCTCGCTCGAACGGTCGGTGCGGGTCCGGCAGCCGGTCGAGGACGACGGATGCGAGCTGGAGATCCGGATCGAGTGGGACACCGGCAGCGGCGGTTACGAATCCATGATCGGCGGACGGATCGGTTTCTTCGTCACCCGGCGGCTCACCGACCTCGTCGCGAGCCTGGAACGGACGTTGGAGAAGGAGGGCAGGAATGAGGCTTCACGAACTCGCCGACCGCTACCGTGACAACGCCTCGGCGGTCGTCGTGGAGATCGACTCCACGGGCGGCCGGCGTGAGGTGACGCACCGGCGGCTCCACGACCTGGCGGTGCTGTACGCCGATCGGCTGACCGCCGCCGGGGTACGGCCGGGCCACGTGGTGGGCATCCGCGCGGGCAACGGCATCGACTGGGTGCTCTGGGACCTCGCCGCCATGATGACCGGCGCCGTGCTCAAGGCGTTCGCGGACGAGACCGTGATCGGTGACCCCGGCGAGTTCGTCACCCGTCACGGACTGGCGCTGCTCGTCACGGACGCCGAGGTGACGTCCGGCCACCCCGCCCTGGTGAGGCCGGACGGCGTGCCCGGGGTGGACGTCGTACCGGCCGACGCCCCCCGGGGCGAGCCGGGCGACCTGCACAGCCTCGTCTTCTCCTCGGGCACCTCGGGCCTGCTCAAGGGGCTCAACGTCAGCCGGAAGGGTACCGAGTACGTCATCAGCCGTTTCATCGAGTGTTTCGGCGTCGGCGCGGATGACCGGCATGTGATCTTCCTGCCGCTGTCCAACTACCAGCAGCGGTTGTCGGTCTACTGCTGCCTGTGGATCGGGGCCGACGTGGTTCTGGCGCCCTACCAGCGGATATTCGGTGTGGTCAGGGACGAACGGCCGACCTTCCTGATCGCCCCGCCCGTCTTCTACGACACCGCGCTCCAGCTCTTCCACAAGACCGGCGGGGGCTCACTCGGTGACTTCCTGGGCGGCGGAATCCGCTTCATGATCACTGGAATGGCGCCCATCCGGCGGGAGACCCTGGAGGCCTACTGGGCTCAGGGGGTGCGGCTGCTGGAGGCCTACGGCATGACCGAGTCCGGAATGATCGCCTGGAACACGCAGGAGGAGCACCGGCTGGGCAGCGTGGGCAAGCTGATCGACCCGGAGGCCGTGACCTTCCTGCCCGACGGCGAGTTGCTGGTCCACCGCCCCGCCCCGCTCAGCACCGGCTACTTCGACACGGCAGGCGCGGCCGACGAGACCTACCGTCCCGACGGGACGATCGTGACGGGCGACTACGGGACGCTGGACGACGACGGCTTCCTCACCCTGCTGGGCCGCAAGAAGGACGTGATCGTCCTCGACAGCGGCCGCAAGGTGCACCCGGCCGAGATCGAGTCCCTGTTCGCCGGCGTCGAGGGGGTCGTCGAACTGCTCGTGGTCCCGACTCCGAGAACCGGCAGGCTCGGGGCGATCGTCACCCCGGCGGACCCGAAGGACGACGCGTTGGTCTTGTCGATCCGTGAGCGGATCGACAAGACCAACCAGTCGCTTGAGTCCCATCAACGGATCACATCGCTGGTCTTCTCCGACCGGCCCCTGCGGAACGACCCCCGCTACATGACCGCCAACCTGAAGCTGAGCCGGCCCCTCGCGGCGGCGTACTTCGCCGAAGCCGCGCAGGCCAGGCGGCAGGAGCGGGCCGCGGAACACGGCCGGTGACGGTTCCGCACGGGAAACAGTCCTGCACGAAGGAACAGAGGAAGGGAACCGCGCATGGGCTTTGACATGACCGCCCTGGAGAACGACCTCGTCGGCTGGGTGGCCAGGTGGAACGAGGAGACAGACCTCGTCGTCGAGGCGGACACCAACCTTCAGGGGGCCGGGCTGCTCGACTCCATGGCCCTGGTCGCGCTCGTGGCCTACCTGGAGGACCAGACCGACACCTCCTTCGACTTCGGATCGTTCAACTCCAGCGGAGGTGTCACCATCCGCGACCTCATCAAGCACTGCGTCGGATGACGGTCCACGACGCTCGCCGTCATCCCGTGCCCCACCGCCCCGCTCCACACCGGTGCGGAGCGGGGCGCGCACGGGGTGACGGTGCCCACCCGCGTACGGCGCGACCGTCCGGATCCTCGGGGAGCGGGACGGGGACGTTCTCAGGTGGTGGCGAGCGGGTCCGCGTCACTCACGGTGATCAGGAACGTCGACAGGAACTCCTCCATGTGCGCGAAGGAGTCGGCGCAGAAGAGCACCGGCTGGTACTGCTCGACCAGATAGCCCTGACCGGCCATGGACGCCACGTCCAGCGGCCTGATGTCGGCCTCCTGGAAGCGCTCCAGCTCGGCGCAGGACGAGAGCAGACTGGCTCCGCACGCCTTGATCTCCCCGTCCTCCCTGACCAGGCCGTACTCCATGGCGAACCAGAAGACGCTGGAGACCATGCCGACGGCCTCCTTGGAGCGCAGCCGGCGAACCGCCTTCCCGAACAGCTCATAGAGGTCGGCCAGCCGTTGGGCCGACAGATGACTGCCGTGACCGACCACCTCGTGGATCATGTCGGGTTCCGGGGAGAAACGCGGCATGGAGAAGTGCCGGATGTACTGGGTCGCCTGGAAGCGGCGGTCGGCCAGCGAACCATAGAAGTCACGGACCTCCACCAGGCCGGCGGCCGGGCTGAAGCGGAATCCGGTCGCCTCGTTGATCGCGGCGGAGGCCTCGCCGAGCTGCGGCAACCGGTCGTCCGGGAGCGCCAGGCGTTCCTTGCCCGCGAGGAACTCCCGGCAGGCGTGCCGCCGGTGTTTCTCGGCGAGTTCGGCGTTCACCAGGCGCCAGGTCGCGTGCTCCTCCTCGGTGTAGACGACGTCCGGCACGGGCTGCCCGGGAACGTACCGCAGGGCGGCCTCGGCGATCCCCGCCCGGTGCCTCTGGTACTCCGGGTCGTCATATCCAGGGTGGTCCTTGGCGAACACTACGGAGACAATTCCCCGCTCATCCTTGATGACGGGGGAGTAGAGGGTCGCTTCCTTGGACATCGGAGGTTCCTCTCGTCGGTGCTCGAATTTCCGCTACGGCGTTCGGGTCACTCTCGTGGAATTATCGCGATTTCCGGTGAGCATATGCAGAAATAATAACAACTCGATCCCGAAATGGAAGACCGGTTCGCAGAAAAATCGCGACCCCCGCACCCGGGAACGCACACCCGGACGCGGAATGAATCATTGCCTTTCTTCTGGGTGGAAATGTGGATCGTGAAGAGAGAACGACGGGGTTCCCCCACCGGTGGTCACTGGGCGAATGTCGCCATCACCTGCGGATATTTAGCCGTTCACCCGTGAGTCCATGTCGTTCGGCAATGACCTGCCTTCGCTCCGTCGCGGCCCGTACAAGCGAATCAGGACCGGAACCCGGAATATCGCCGACAGAATCACCGGGCCCGCGCGCCATTTCATTGAGAATTGCCGGGACGGCATCGGCCCGGACATCGGTGTCTCCGGCACCACGCATTCGAGGCCGGAACGGCAATTCGCCGGACTTTCGCGATTCGACCGACTGACAGGGGGCGGACATGACGGAAACCAGGCCGGAGAGGCCCGGAGCGGAGGAACCCGCGGCCGTTCACCCTCGTCCGGCGGCCCTGCCTCTCTCCTACTCCCAGCGCCGCCTGTGGTTCCTGCACCGGATGGACGGGCCGAGCGCCACCTACAACCTGCCTCTGGTCGTGCGGCTACGAGGCGAACTGGACCGCGAGGCGTTCCTCGCGGCGGTACGCGACCTGGTGGCCCGGCACGAATCCCTGCGCACCCACTTCGCCGAGCAGGACGGCGAACCCGTCCAGCGGATCGTCCCGGCGGATCAGGCGCGGGTGAGGGTGGAGTTCACCGAGTGCGGGGCGGACGAGATCGACGCCGCGGTCGCCGAAGTCCTCGGCCACCGCTTCGACATCTCGGCCGAACTTCCCGTGCGATCGAAGGTGATTCGCACCGGCCCCGCGGAACAGATCCTGGTGATGGTGGTCCACCACATCGCGGGTGACGGCTGGTCGCTGGCACCGCTCAGCGCGGACCTGTCGCTGGCCTACGCCGCCCGGCGCTCGGGGCGGGAACCAGGGTGGGAACCGCTGCCGGTCCAGTACGCCGACTACGCGCTGTGGCAGCGGGAAAGGCTGGGGGACCCGCGGGATCCGGAGAGCCGGATCTCCGTCCGGCTGGCCTTCTGGCGTGACGCGCTGGCGGGGCTGCCGGAGGAGCTGTCGCTCCCGGCCGACCGCCCCCGCCCGGCCAAGGCGACCTACCGGGGCGGCGAGGTCCCGTTCCGGACGGACGCCTGGACGCACATGGACCTGCTGGAGCTGGCGCACCGCCATCGGGCGACCGTGTTCATGGTGCTACAGGCGGCGCTGGCCGTGCTGCTGACCCGTTCGGGCGGTGGAACGGACATCCCCATCGGCGTGGCGACGGCGGGCCGCGACGCGGAGGCCCTGGAGGACCTGGTCGGATTCTTCGTGAACACCCTCGTGCTGCGCACCGACACCTCGGGGCGGCCGACCTTCGACGAACTCCTGCGGCGGGTGCGCGACGCCGATCTGGCGGCGTACGAGCACCGGGACCTTCCCTTCGAGCAACTGGTCGAGCATCTGCAGCCTGCCCGGTCGCTGTCCCGGCACCCGCTGTTCCAGGTGTTCCTCTCGCCCGCCGTGGGTGAGGCGCCGAACCTCCACCTGGAGGGGCTCCAGAGCGTTCCCCATCCGACCGAGAGCGGCACGGCGAAGTTCGACCTGACCCTCTATCTGGGCGAACGGCACAGCGCGGACGGCTCCCCGCTGGGACTCACCGGGACGCTGGAGTACAGCGCCGACCTGTTCGACAGAGCGACCGCGCTCGCCCTGTCGGCGCGGCTGTCCCGCCTGCTGGAGTCGGTCGCGGCGGATCCCGGGCAGCCGATCGACCAGATCGAGCTGCTCACTCCGCCGGAGCGGCACAGGTTGCTCAGGCAGTGGAACGACACGGCCAGAGCGCTGCCGCGCGCCGACGTCGTCGAGCTGATCGAACGGCAGGTGGAACGCTCGCCCGGCCGCACCGCGGTCATCTGCGAAGGAGCCGCGACGAGCTACGCCGAGCTCAACGAACGGGCGAACAGGCTGGCCCGGTACCTGCTGGAGCGGGGCGCGGGCCCCGAGCGCTACGTGGCGCTGGCGCTGGCCCGTTCCGAGTGGACGCCGGTGGCCCTCCTCGCGGTGCTCAAGACCGGCGCCGCCTATCTGCCGATCGCCCCCGGCACCCCGGCGGACCGGGTGGCCTTCATGCTGGGCGAGACCCGGCCGCTCATCCTTCTCACCGACACCCACACCGCGCAGGAGGGGCCCGGAGCCGTCCGGCGCGTCGTCCTCGACGACCACGCCACCGTGGCCGGCATGGCCGGGCACTCGGCGGAGAACCTCACCCGTTCCGACCTGCCGGCACCGGTGACCTCCGACACCGTCGCCTACCTCGTCTACACCTCCGGCTCCACGGGGCGGCCCAAGGGCGTCGCGGCCACCAGGGGAGGACTGCTGAACTATCTCTCCGACCTGCGGGAAAGGTTTCCCCTCGGGGCCGGGGACACGGTGCTCGCGACCACCAACCTCGCCTTCGACGTCGCCGGGCAGGAGCTGTACCTTCCGTTGCTCAGCGGGGCGACGGTGGTGGTCGCCCCGGCGGAGGCCGTACGAGATCCTCACCAGGTGGGCGCGCTGATCCGCCGTCACTCGATCAGCCTCGCGTCGGGCACGCCCGGACTGTGGGAGATGGTGCGTACGGCGGACCCCGAAGCGCTCCGGGACCTGCTCATCGTGATCGGCGGAGACCGGTTGCCGCGGAAGCTGGCCGTGTGCGGGGCACGTGTCGTCAACGCCTACGGCCCCACGGAGACGACCGTCTATTCGGCCTTCGCGCCGGTCGACACGGGCCCGGACGGGCGTCCCGGGGACCCGCCGATCGGGCGGCCCATGGCCAACACCCAGATCTACGTGCTGGACGCGCGCCTGCGGCCCGTCCCCGCCGGAACCCCCGGCGAGCTGTACATCGCCGGGGCCGGAGTCGCCCGGGGCTATCTGAACCGTCCCGGCCTGACGGCCGAGCGGTTCGTCGCCGACCCCTTCGGACCGGCGGGCACCCGGATGTACCGCACGGGAGACCTGGCGCGATGGGCGTCCGACGGGCAGCTGGAGTTCCTCGGGCGGACCGACCACCAGGTGAAGATCCGTGGCTTCCGTATCGAACCGGGGGAGATCGAGGCCGCGCTGACGGACGACCCCCGGATCGACCAGGCCGTCGTGCTGGCCCGCGCGGGGGAGCGGGCGGAGGACGAGCGGAGGCTGGTCGGTTACGTCGTCCCCGTGGGCGGGAACGGCCTGGACCCCGCCGAGGTGCGGGCCCGGCTGGCCGGACGGGTGCCGGAGTACATGGTGCCGTCGGCCCTGGTGGTGCTCGACGCCCTGCCGCTGACCACGAACGGCAAGATCGACCGTACGGCGCTGCCCGCGCCCGGTCCCGCCAGCGACCTCGTCCCGTCCCGCCCGCACACCGCCCGGGAGGAGGTCCTGAGCGGGATCTTCGCGGAGGTTCTGGGGCTGCCCGCGGTCGGGGCGGACGACGGGTTCTTCGAACTGGGAGGCCACTCCATGCTGGCCGTCCGCCTGGTGAGCCGGATCGCGGAGGTGCTGGGGGTCGAACTCGGGGTGCGTGCGATCTTCGACCATCCGACCGTCGCGCTCCTGGAACGGCACCTCACCCGGGGTGGCCCGCCCGACGACCTCGGCGCCGTGCTGGCCTACCGTCCCCGGGGAGAGCGCGCGCCGATCTTCCTGGTTCCCGCGATCAACGGCCTGGGCTGGTGTTACTCGGCACTGATCAGCCATCTGCCGCCGGACCACCCGGTCTACGCCCTGCAGGACCCCCGCCTTCTCGGCGGGCGTTCGGCGCTGTCCGTCACGGACCTGGCGGAGGCGTTGCTGCGGCAGATGCGGGGGATCCACCCTGCCGGGCCCTGCGTCATCGTCGGCTGGTCGTTCGGCGGCGTGGTCGGGCAGCAGATCGCCGTGGAGCTCGAAGGCCGGGGCGAGGAGGTGGCCCTGCTCGTGCTCTTCGACTCCTTCCCCGGCGGCGCGGGAGTCGGCGTCGTACGGGACGGCGTGGCGGACGTGCTGCACCTCGCCTTCGGCGGGATCACCGCACCGGGCTGGAACGGGCCGTACCGTCCACCGGCGGCGGAGCTCGCCACGGTGCTGCGGGAGTCGGGGAGCTCCCTGGGGACGCTGGAGGAGAAGATGATCGAGGACCTTGTCTCGATCACCGAGGAGAACGTCCGGGCCATGGCCGAACACCGGTCGCGGAGCTTCCACGGCCCCGTCCTGTTCTTCGACGCCTCACCGGATCCGGGTCACGACGGCCTGGCCTCCGAGGAGTGGCGGGAGACGCTCAGGGGGCCGGTCGAGACACACCGGATCGAGGCCGGGCACATGGACGTGCTGAAGGCCGACGCGACGCGTGTCACGGGGCCGATCCTGGGGGCCAGGATCCGTGACGCCGGCCTGGCGGCTTCGTGACGGGCCGGTCGCCGCGCCCCCCTCCGGCGCGGTTCACCGCCGTATCACCTGTTCAGCCGGATACGCGAAAACAGAAGTGATAACAACGTTGACTTTGAGTCTGACCACCTTGTAATGTCAAATGCGGATTAATCGCAAATATTGCGGACGCGAACCATCAATTTCATTGATGTGGAATTGTCCGGATGCGGTGGTGCGGCATTCACCTTACCCTCCGCGTGAAACGGAATACGGTTCGCACAAGTCCCGAAACCCGCCATCCCGGCTCATGGCGTCACCGACTCTTTGCGGGAACGCCGGAGGAGACGAGTATGAGGTTCGAGGAACCGACGGACCGCCCGGCTGGGGCGCAGACCACATGACGGGGCAGCCTACGGACGAGCCCGTCGTCGACGCGCACGTCAACCTCGCCACGGACCTGGCGGTTCCGCGCCGGTTCCTCGAAGAACAGGCGGCCAACGTCCATCACCGGCTGGTCTCCCACGGGCAGCCGGTCAAGCTGGGACGCGTCACCGACCGGCTGCTCGCCCTGTACCAGGATCACGACGGGGATCGGCTCGTCGCGGAGATGGACGCCGCGGGCGTCGACCAGGCGTTCCTCGTCGCCCCCGACTTCTCCCACGTCGCGGACGGGATCCTGTCACCTCCGGAGCTCGCCGAACTGCACCACAAGGTGTCGCAGCGCCATCCAGGCCGGTTCAGGGTGTTCTGGGGGGTCGATCCGCGGTCGGGCCCCGACGGGATCGCGCTCTTCGAACGGTGCCTCGACGAGTACGGTTTCGCCGGGCTCAAGCTCTATCCCCCCGCCGGTTACTCCCCGAGCGACCGCCGCCTGTACCCGTACTACGAGGTGTGCGCGCACCGGGGCGTCCCCGTGCTCAGCCACACGGGTCCCGGCTGGGGCCCGCTGGACTTCACCCACGGCCAGCCGCTGATGATCGACGAGGCGGCGCGAGACTTCCCCGGGGTGAACTTCATCCTCGGGCACGGCGGCGTCACGCACGTCGAGGAGTCGACGTACCTGTGCCTGCACCGGCCGAACGTCTTCCTGGACATCAGCCAGTTCCCCGGCGTCCTCAGCTCCGACGGCTGGCAGGCGCACCTCAACCGGCTCTTCCACCTGGGCGTCAACCACAAGATCCTGTTCGGGACGTGCTGGCCCTCCTTCCGGATGAGCGTGTCCCTCGACTCGCTGACCAGGGAGTTCAGGGAGGGGACGACCGTCTTCGCCGGAGTCAGGCGATCGCATCGCAGGCTCATCATGGCCGGCACCATCCGGCGGCTGGCGGGCGACGACGGCGCGGTGGCCGCCACGGAGAGGTCCGCGTGAACGCCGGGGCGGGCGGAGCGCCGCCCGTGCCGGTCTACGACGGTCACTGTCACGTGGCGTCGACCGACTTCATCCCGATGAGGTTCATCGAGGACGTCGTGGCGAACGTGCACCGCCGTCTGGAGGCCGAGGGCGCCGCCCCACGGCGTGGCCGGCTCGTTGACGCCTACGTCGCCCAGCACCAGGACCATCACGCGGACCAGTTGGTGCGGGAGATGGACGACTCCGGGGTGGACCGCGCCGTACTCCTCGTGCCGGACTTCACCCTCAGGATGGCCTCGCCGCTCACGATCGAGGAGATGGCACGGCGTCACCACGAGATCCGTCTCCGCCACCCGGACCGTTTCTGGGTGTACATCGGGGCGGACCCGCGCCGGGGCCCCGAGGGGGTGGAGCTCTTCGAGAGACTGGTCGACACCTACGGGTTCGACGGGCTCAAGCTCTATCCGCCGTGCGGCTACTCGCCCTCGGACCCCGGGCTGTACCCCTACTACGAGGTGTGCGCGGCGCGGTCGCTTCCGGTCTTCGTGCACACGGGCCCGACCGCGGGGAGCCTCGACTTCGCGCCGGCGCATCCGCTGCGGGTGGACCAGGCGGTGCGGGACTTCCCCCGGGTGAACTTCGTCCTCGGGCACGGTGGCGTCACGCATGTGGACGTCGCGGCGTATCTCGCGGCCTTCCGGAGGAACGTCTATCTGGACATCGGGGGTTTCGCGGGCGCGGCGACGCCCGGCGGCTGGCCCGCCCATCTGCGTCACCTGTTCCGCCTCGGCCTCAACCACAAGATCATCTTTGGTACCGACTGGCCGCTCAACCGCATCTCCGGCGGGCTCGGACGCCTGGTCGAGGAGGTCGTCCGAGGGCCCCGGGTCCTCGCCGGGCTGCCCCGCAGGGAGCACGCGCTCATCCTCAACCGCAATCTTCTGCGCGTCCTTCCTCCGCGGAGCAGGCCCAATGACATGTCCTGAAAGGAAAAACGGAGTCCGGGTCCCGGCTTTCGACGGATCGTCTTTCCGTGCCGGAAGCGGCGCGAAATCGGACATTTGTCGGGGCCGTCCAGCGTTTCAGGTTCCGGCGTTTTCAGTGTCACAAGAATGGCGGCCAAAGAGGAATTCGGGGTAGGTTATGGGCTTATTCTCGTGTTTTGTGGGCGTTGGCCTGGCCGGCGGACCGATCGACGGGCACCGGGCGAAGCCCGGACGGGGAGAGCGCGGGCAATGAGCCGACGCAGCCCCACATGGACGGCGGGAGGAGCGGGGCTCGACATCGCGGACCCGCTCCTCTACGTCGGTGACCGGCACCTCGACGTGTGGCGGGAGGCCCGCCGTACCCATCCGATCGCCTGGTGCGAGTCCGAACGCGCGGGGGGCTTCTGGTCGGTCACCACGCACCGGCTCGGCGGCCAGGTGGTCAAACACCCGGGCAGGTTCGGCTCCGCGCTCGGCATGCGGCTCGGCGGGAACGAGGCGGCGGTGAAGGCCGCCTCCGGCCGGATGCTCGTGGTGTCCGACGGCGCGGAGCACCGGGCGCTCCGCGCCGCCCACTCCTCATGGTTCAACGGCCGGGCGGTCGCGGCACTGCAGCCGGGGCTCGAACGGATGATCGACGGTCTCGTGCGGACGCTCCTCGAACGCGGCGAGGCGTTCGACGCCGTCCGCGACCTCGCCGTCGCGATCCCGACATGGCTCCTGTTCGAGATGATGGGCGTCCCGCCGGGCGACCGTGACGAACTCGCCCGTTTCATCGCCGTCGCCTTCGACGACACCGACCCCGGCCCCGCCGCGGCCTCGGCGCGGACGGCGGCGCACGCCGGCGTCTTCGCCTACTTCGCCGATCGGCTCGAAGAGGGCAGGAACGCCCCGGGCGACGACATGGTGACCTCGCTGGCCCAGGCGACCGTGAACGGACGCCCCCTGTCCGACGAGGAGGTCATCCTCAACTGCGACGGCCTGATGAACGGCGGCCTCGAAACGACCCCGCACGCGATGTCGGGCGCGCTCCTGGCGTTCATCGAGCATCCTGGCGCGTGGCGGCGGCTGAAGGAGGATCCCGGCCTGATCGACAGCGCGGTCGAGGAGATCCTCCGGTGGACCTCCCCGGCCATGCACGCGATGCGCACCGCGATGACCGACTCGACACTGGGAGCCGCCCGTATCCGCGAGGGCGACCGCGTCGTGGTCTGGTTCCCCTCGTGCAACCGTGACGAGGAGGTGTTCCCCGAGGCCGGGCGGTTCCTGATCGACCGCAGGCCCAACCCGCACATGAGCTTCGGCGGCGGGCCGCACTACTGTGTCGGCGCCGCGCTGGCGCGGATCGAACTGCGCTGTCTTCTGCGCGTCCTGCTGCGGCGCGTCGCCGCCGTCGAGCCCGCGGGAGAGGCCGTGCGTCAGCGGTCGAACTTCCTCAACGGCCTGGAACGGTTTGAGGTCACCATGGTCCCGGAGCTGCACGGCGAGGAGATCTAGCGTGCGACAGATGAACGGCGCCCCTTCGGCGGAGACGGCGACCGAGCCGATCGCCGACATCCGCGCACTCTTCGACATCTACCAGAGCGGCGTCGCGTGGCACTGCGTGTGCGCGATCAGCAGGCTCGGCGTCCCCGATCTGCTCGCCGGCGGCGCCCGCCCGGTCGCGTGGCTTGCGGCCGAGGCCGGTGCCGACGAGGACGCGCTGCGCCGTGTGCTGCGCCTGCTGTCCGGCCACGGGATCGTCACGTTCGACCCGGTGCCGGATGAGGTGTCGCTCACCGGACGCGGACGGCTGCTGTGCGCCTCGCACCCGATGTCGTTGCAGGCGACGTTCGCGACGCTGGGGATCTCCGACGTCGCGCACGCGCTGACCGAGACCCTCACCACGGGCCACGCGGCGGCGCCCGGGGTCCTCGGCACAGGCTTCTGGGAGTATCTCGCCCCGCGGCCGCAGGAGCAGACGACCTTCGGCAGGGCGATGGTGGAGCAGGCACGGTTGCTGTCGCTGCCGTGCCTGCCGCTGCTCGACTGGCCGGAGAGCGGGGTGATCGTCGACGTCGCGGGCGGCGTCGGCGTCCTGACCGCCGGGGCGCTCCAGGAGGCGCCCGGGGCGACGGCGGTCCTCGTCGACCAGCCACAGGTCCTGACTCTGGCCGGGCCGTACCTGGAGAGTCAGGGGGTGTCCGGCCGATACGCGCTCCATCCCGGCGATCTGTTCGTCCCGCCGCCGCCGGGCGATCTGTATCTGCTCGCCCGGGTGCTGCACGACTGGGACGACGCCGCGGCGGTCCGGATCCTCCGCGCCGTCGCGAGCGGGGCGCCGAGGGAGGCCCGCCTCCTGCTGTTCGAGGACCTGCTTCCCGAACACGGCGTCCCCGCCTCCCAGCAGAGCTGGAGCGACGTCGCCATGATGGTCCTGTACGAGGGGGCCAGGGAACGCACGCTGACGGAGTATCGGCGGCTGCTGGAACACGGCGGATGGCGGTTCGAGAAAGTCGTCACCGGTCCGCCGGGAATGAGCGTGATCGAGGCCGTCAGAGGTACGGCCCCGGCCGAATCGGACATCGGAGAGGTGAAGCCTTGATCGATCCTGCCGACTACCCGCTGTGGAACAGCCCCACGATGGGCGCCTACCTTCGGACGCTCAGGCCGGAGAGCATGCTGGTCGAGGGACGGGGGGTGCGGGTACGCGACCGGGGCGGACGGTGGTTCCTCGACGCCCGCTCCGGGCTGTGGAACGTCACGCTGGGATACGGCCACCAGGCCGTCGGCGAGGCCGTCAAGAAGCAGATCGACACCCTTGCCTACGCCAACCTGATCGGCTACGGACGGCCCAGCGCGATCTCCGTCGAGGCGGCCAACGCCCTCGTGCCGCACCTTCCCCCCACGATGAACAAGATCCGATACTGCAGCAACGGCGCGCAGGCGGTCGAGACGGCGGTGCTGCTGGCCCGTTTCCTGCACCGCGCCGACGGTGCGCCCGCCCGCAGGGCGGTGTTCGGCCTGTGGAGCGGCTACCACGGCCTCGGGGCCGCCGGAGGCGCGCTCACCGGCATGCCGTACGTGCACGAACAGTCCGGCCCCCTGCTGCCCGACGTCGAACACGCTCCCGGCCCGTTCACCGCGGGGCGGCCCGGCGAGGCCGGAGACCTCGAACGGCTCATCACCTCCTATGGTCCGGAACGCGTGGCGGCGGTCGTCGTCGAACCGGTGGTGGGTGAGGGCGGCCACGTGCTCACCGACGAGTACCTGCACACGCTCGCGGCCTTCTGCCGGGAGCACGGGATCTATCTGATCGTCGACGAGGTGACGACCGGGATGGGCCGCACGGGCGAGTTCACCCGCACCGGACAGGTCGGTGTCCAGCCGGACATGCTCACCCTCGGCAAGGGCCTGAGCGCCGGATACGCGCCCCTGTCGGCCGTGGTCCTGTCGGACGCGGTCTACGAACGGATTCTGGGTCTCGACTACGACCAGAAGTTCCTCATCGGCTCGACGAACGACGGTCACCCCCTCGGGCTGGCCGCCTCCATCGCCGTGGTGGACACGCTGACCGGCGACGGAGTACTGGAGAACGTGAAGCACCGGGGCGCGGAGCTGTACGCCGGTCTCACCGCGGTGGCCGAAAGGCATCCGCATGTGAACGCGGTCCGGGGCACCGGCCTGATGTACGCCGTCGAGATGCGCGGGCCGGACGGTGAGCCCGCTCACGAGGCGGCCTCAAGCCATCTGCGGCTGGCGATGGAGGATCGGGGGGTTCTCGTCTCCGCACTCGCGATAAGCCCGGCTATCATGATCATTCCCCCGCTGGTGATCTCAGCGGACGACGTGACCCAGATCGTGACGGCGCTCGACGAGGCGCTGGAGGAACTCGGCCCGTGATCCGGTGCCGGGACGTGCGAGAAGGCGGGCAGCGAGTGGATGGGGGAGCGGCACGATGAAACTCGGTCTCAAACCGGACTCGGTGGTCCGTAACCGGTCGTTCGCGCTGCTGTGGTCGAGCCAGTCCCTGTCACTGGTCGGCACGCAGATCACCCTTGTCGCGCTGCCGCTGACCGCGGTCGTCGTCCTGAACGCGACCCCGATGCAGGCCGGTGTCCTCGGCTTCCTCGAACGCCTGCCGTACCTGCTGTTCGCACCGCTCATCGGCGTGCTCGTCGACCGGGGGAGACGCAGGCCGCTGTTGATAGGCTCCGACGCGGTCAGGGCCCTGCTGCTGGGCTCGATCCCCGTCTCGTACGGCCTCGGCTTCCTGTCGATCGGGCAACTGTTCGTGGTGGCGTTCGTCATCGGCATGATGACGGTCGTCTTCGACGTGTCCTACCAGGCCTTCCTTCCCGGCCTCGTGGGGCGTGGGCACCTCGTCGAGGCGAACGGCAGGCTGCAGATCTCCGAATCGCTGGCCCAAGTAGCGGGCCCCGGGCTCGCGGGCCTGCTGATCGGCGTGCTGAGGCCGCCGGTCGTCGTCGCCATCGACGCGATCAGCTATCTCGTGTCCGCGCTTTCGCTGCTGGGCGTCAAGAGGGACGAACGCCCGGCGCCGCCCCCGTCCGGGACGGCGCTCTCGATACGGGCCTCGCTGCGCGAGGGCCTGGACATGGTGCTACGCCATCCGGTGCTGCGCTGGGCGATGATCGCCGGCGCCGTGGGGAACTTCTTCTTCGACGCCCTGACGGCCGTGTTCTTCCTGTTCCTCATCCGTGACGTCGGCACCGGCGCCGGTGGGGTCAGCCTGATCATCTCGGTGGGGAGCGTGGGGGCGCTGTGCGGCGCGTTCTGCCTGGGACCCGTCACACGTTTCCTCGGCACGGGGCGGTCGTTGCTGGTGTCCACCGCGCTGCCCGGGGTGGGGGTGCTCGGCCTCGCGACCGTTCACGGGGGCGGCATCGGGCTGGTCACCGCGGCGGCGGCGAACTTCGTCGTACTGTTCGCGGTCCCGATCTACAACGTCACGATCATCAGTCTGCGGCAGGCCGTCACCCCCGACCACCTGCTCGGACGGGTCGTCGCGACCGTGCGCATGATCTCCTGGGGCGCGCTGGCGCTCGGCTCGCTGGCGGGCGGGGCGCTGGGCGGCCGGATCGGTCTCAGGGAGACGGTGCTCGTCGCCGGTGTCGGACTGTTCGTGCCCACCGTGATCCTGTGGTTCTCGCCGGTGCGTCACATGCGCTCCGTCCAGGAACTCTCCGACGATGATCCGACCGCCTCACCGCAGGCCGCCCGCTCCGAGTGACGAGAAGGGAACGATCTTGAGCCCCTACCACGGGTCCGGTCCCGGGGAGATCACCCCGGACGGCTGTGCCGTTGAGTTCTACGACCTCCTGCCGCCGATGGGGGAGGCCGAGATCGTGCACGCGGCTCTGCCCGCCGGGGCGTCGATCCTGGAGCTCGGCTGCGGGACCGGCCGGATCCTGCGGCCCCTGGCCGATCTCGGCCACCCGGTCATGGGGGTCGACGAGTCCCCGGCGATGCTGGAACGCCTGGGAGAGCTGCCCGCCGTACGGGACCGGATCGAGACGGTGCGTCTGGGGCGCGTCTTCGACGCCGTCCTGCTCGCCAGCACCATGATCAACACGGACCCGGCGCAACGCCGCGCCTTCCTGCGGACCTGCCGTGAACACCTCGCCCCGAACGGCACGGCCGTCTTCCAGCGGACCGCCCCGGACTGGTTCGACACGGCCCAGCCGACCGCGCACGAACACGACGGCATCCGCCGCGTGGTCAGAGAGGTCCACCGGGACGGGCCGTGCGTCGACGTCGTCATCGACTACCACGTCGGCGAACGAACCTGGACCCACGCCTTCAGCCGCCACCCCGTCGACGGAGCCGAACTCGCCGGCGACCTGGCCGAGGCGGACCTGACCCTGGGCCGGTGGCTCACCGACGACCGCACCTGGTTCACCGCGACTCCACGGACCCCACGGACTCACTGACTCGCGGGTACGCCTCAGGCCAGCAGGCCGCGCAGGCCCCTGGCGAGGAACAGCATGCCGAACACCAGGATCAGCAGCAGGGACAGGGCGCCGTTGTGCCGGATCAGCCAGCCGCGCATCCGCCGCAGTCGCTGCGGGCCGTCCTTGCTGAGCGCGGTGACGTAGGGGGCGAGCACGCCGAGGCTGCCGATGACGACGAACGCGGCCGCGAGGATCACCTGCCGCCCCACGGGCAGTGGCACCCGGCCCGCGGCGACGGCACCGCCGGCCAGGGAGGCGAGGTTGACCGGGTTGGCCACGATGAGCACGGCCGCCACTCCGGCGATCCTGGGTTTGGTCATCGTGTCCATCGCGGCGATCCAGCCGGGTACCTTCGGGTCCCTGCCCTCCTTGCGGCGTACGGCCCTGCGGACACCGAAGAAGGCCGTCAGGAGCAGGAGGACGCCGATGACCAGGCTGATCCAACCGGCCCAGGCGGGCGACTCGTGGCCGGTGGCACCGGTGGCGCCCAGCAGCGCGATGAGGGCCAGCAGCACGACCCAGCTCATGATCAGCCAGGTGATCTCGAACAGCAGGGCCTTGGCCCGCCCGTTGGCGCTGATCAGCAACGCGATGACGGCCACGACCGGGAACGGTGAGACGATCAGGCCCAGCGTGTAGGGCAGCATGTCGGCGAACGCCTCACCCATGGTCGCCCTCCCGGTAGGCGATGGCCGCGGTTTCGTTGGAGCGGCGTACGGCCCGGACCCCCAAGCTGCGATTGGCTTACCCCCTTTGACCTGGGATGATGCTTGGCGATCTCGTGAACCTGCCCCATCTCGCACCACGGATACTCGGCCGCGAAGCCGCTCTGCCGACCTTCGCGACGGGCGAACGGCCCCCAGCGGTGCTGGGGGCCGTTCGTCGCGTTCGAGGAGCGGGAGGTCAGACGCCGAACGCCGCCGGGTAGCGGATGACGCCGCTCGGGACCGGCTGTTCGGGGTTGAAGGCGAGCGCCATCATGTACTTGTCCTCGACGTCGAAGGGCGGGCGGATTCCGTACCCGGAGGCCGGGGTGAAGCCGAAGCGGGGGTAGTACTCGGCGTGGCCGAGCACGAGCACCAGGTTCTCGCCCTGCTCACGGGCGGCTCGCAGAGCGGCGCGGATGGCGGCGGACCCGGAGCCCTGCCGCTGATGGTCGGGCTTGACGGCGCACGGGCCCAAGGTGAGGGCGGGCGAGTCGCCGACGTGGCAGCGGGTGAGCAACGCGTATCCAGCGAGATCGCCGTCGGGGGCCTCGGCCAGCCAGGACAGGCCGGGCAGCCACGCCTGCGGGTCGGCTCGCAGCGCCTCGACAAGGTCGGCCTCGTGCGGGCTGGGGAAGGCGGCGAGGTTGATGTCGCGGATGGCGGCGACGTCGCCGGCGTTCTCGGGACGGGTGGTCCAGGAAGAGGTCATGGTCGGGTTCGTCTCCTTGTCCTTCTGCGGATGCAGGACATAGCCGGTGTACCGGTAGTCAGCGCCGTGCTCGCGGCGCATGGTGATCTCTTGCAGGGTGGCCGCGACCGCCTCGCGCATCCCGGGTACGGCCAGGTCGGCCGCGTGGACGCGCTGTGACAGCGGCGTGCGGTACTCCTCGAACCAGTCGAGGTACGGCTGACGCAGGTCGACCGCGGTGACCTCGGCTCCGGCCTGGGCCGGCACCAGCGAGGAGCGGCCCGGCCCGCAGCCGATGTCCAGCACGCGCGGGCGCGGCACCGGCGGCCCGGCCAGGGACAGCAGGTGGCGGGTGGTCGCGTCGGAGCCGGGGCCTTGACGTGCCAGGTCGTCGTGCAGGGCGAAGAACGCCGCCACTGTGGGGTCGCCGACCGGGTCGCGCGGACTTCCGGGCATGGTGGTGCGGCCTCCGGGTGACCGATGAGCGGTCGAGGAGGTCGGTGGGACGCGGCCGGTCATGGCTGCTGGTCCCGGAACCTGTAGGTGGCGCGCAGGTGACTGGTGATGGCCTTCTGCCGGTTGACGCGCTCGTCGCGCAACCGGGCATCGGTACGTGCGGCCGCCCAGGCGTTCTCCCGTTGCAGCTTGCGGTAGCTGTCCAGACGGCGTCCGGCCAGCTCGCCCGCGTCGATGGCGGCCTGAACCGCGCAACCCGGTTCGGTGTCGTGGGCGCAGTCGCCGAAGCGGCAGTCCCGAGCGAGGCGTTCGATCTCGGCGAAGACCTGCTCCAGGCCGTCGGCGGCGTCATGCAGGCTGATCCCGCGCAGGCCGGGCGTGTCGATGAGGACCCCGCCGCCGGGCAGGGGAACCAGTTCGCGGCGGACCGTGGTGTGGCGGCCCTTGCCGTCCTGCTCGCGTACCGTGCCGGTGGCCAGCCGCTCCTCACCGAGCAGCGTGTTGCCGAGGCTGGACTTGCCCGCGCCCGAGGGACCGAGCAGCACGGTGGTACCGCGCACCAGCGCGGCCAGCACGTCGATGTTGTGACCGGTGGCGACGCTGGTGACCAGGACGTCCACGCCGGGTGCCAGCGCTTCGGCCTCGGCGTGGACGGCCTCGGGATCGTCGGCCAGGTCCGCCTTGGTCAAGACGATCACCGGCTGCGCCCCGCTCTCCCAGGCCAGGGCGAGCAGCCGCTCCAGTTTGGCCGCGTCCAGGGGCGTGGCCAGGGACAGGGCGATGACGACCGTGTCGACGTTGGCGGCGAGCACCTGTCCGTGGGAGGACCTGGACGCCGACGAACGCACGATCGCGCTGTGCCGCGGCAGCAGCGCCGCCAGGTGCGGTTCGGCGCCCGGGCGCAGCGCGGCCCAGTCGCCGGTGCAGGGCGTCAGGAGCGGGTCGGGCGGGTACGGCGCGGCGAACGAGGCCCGCAGCGGGCCCGACGTGGTGATCGCCGTGCACAGGCCGCGATCGACCCGGGAGATCCGGGCCGGCACGAGGCCCGCTTCGTAGTGCTCGGTGAAGGTTCGGTCGAGTGCGCCGGTCCACCCGTACCTGAACAGGCCGGATGGATCGGTG
Organism: Streptosporangium sp. NPDC020072; assembly: GCF_040631445.1. Taxonomy (NCBI): domain Bacteria; kingdom Bacillati; phylum Actinomycetota; class Actinomycetes; order Streptosporangiales; family Streptosporangiaceae; genus Streptosporangium; species Streptosporangium sp. NPDC020072. The sequence goes on from NZ_JBEYAB010000008.1 coordinate 135,842, forward strand.
TACGTGTATGGCAACGTGAGAGACCCTTGCGGAGAAGGGGCCCCGACGAGACGCGGACATCACCCCGCCTGGCGAACCCGATGGCTCAAGGCTGGGGGAAGAAGTGGGTCAGACCGGGGCCCGGGACGTGAGGTTGGTCCGGGCGCTGCCCATGGCAGCGGTCTTCACCGCGGTCATCAAACCTCACCTCCCTCCCACACCGATCCAATACCGAACGAACGGCAGCCTAGCACCCCGACCAGGGTCAGTTGTACCGCTGCCGGTGAGGTCCACCGTGACCTTTCCTCACCGACGCCGTGGAACGACCGCTCGGACGCGGACCACGGACGTTCGCACACTGGTGCACGCGACGCCGACGCGTTCCGGCCCTGACGGCGGTGGCCTCATCACCCGGGCGCGCCCCGCCGCGTACGATCAGGCCTTGCCACTCCGTGATCCAGGCAACCGCTCAATGACTCACCGCACAGGAGACGCCAGCACATGAACACGTCATCGTCGTCATCTGGAGCGGAACGGGCCGCCGAGTCATCCATCCGGATCGGCGCTCTTGCCCCGCTGACCCGGCCTGGCTGGGTCGAGGCGGGCCGGCACCTGGTCGCCGGACTTGAGCTGGCCGTTCACGAGGTCAACGACGCCGGGGGCATCGCCGGAAGGCCGCTCGAACTGGTGGTCAGGGACACCGCGGCCGATCCGCAGAAGGCCTCGGCGGCCGTGGACGAACTGGCCGGTCTGGGGGTGACCGCCCTCGTGGGGGAGTATCACAGCGTCGTCGCCCGAGCCGCCGCGGCCAGGGCCGACGCCCTCGGCCTGCCGTTCCTCTGCTCGTCGGCGGTTCTCGACGAGCTCACCGAGCGGCCGACGGAGTGGGTCGCGCGCCTGGCCCCCGCGCAGTCCCACGGCTGGCGGATCTACGCGGACTTCCTTCTCCGCGCGGGCCACAGCCGGATCGCCGTGGCGATCCAGCCGAGTGTCTACTGGGCGTCCGGGACCCGCGTCCTGCGGGACCACCTCGCCCCCCGTGGCGGCACCGTCACCGAACTCGACATGCTCGCACTCACCCCCGCGGCCGTGTGCGACGCACTCGTCCGTGACCGCGCGACAGCCCTTCTCCTTCTGGTCGGTCACCCGGAACCGGCGGCGTCGATCGTCACGTCCGTCCGCCGTGACCCGCGCCTCGGCGAGATCATGATCGGCGCTCCGGCCGGGCAACCTGAGTCCGCCGAGTGGGCGACGCTGCTGGGCGACGACGGCGTCGCGATCCCCTTCCTGCGCTACCTGCCCGAAGTCCTCAGCCCGCTCGGCGCACGCGTCGAGACGGCCCTTCGCGAACGGCTGGCCGAAGCACCCTCCTTCGTGGCCTTCGAGGGCTACGACACGATCGCCGTCCTCGCCGACGCGCTGCGGTCCCACGGCACGGACCGGGCACGTGTCGCCGAAGCATGGCCGCACGTCGCGGTCGAGGGCACCCGTGGGTGGATCCGGTTCTCCCGCACCCCGGGCATCAGCGTCCGGCAGTGGGTCTGGGCACCGGTCCAGATCGTCGACCGGGACCCGGCGGAACCCGGTCGCCTCCGGGTCCTGCACTCCGGCTGAGCCGGTCCTCCCTCGTAGGATCGGCGGCATGGCGACGAGGCTTGTACAGATTGCGATGGACGCCCGGGATGACTCCGTGGTCGGCGGCTTCTGGGCGGAGGCCCTCGGCTGGGGCGTCTCCAGCGAGGGACCCGGCGTGACCAACGTCGAACCCGTGGGCTTCGCCTATCCTGACCCCGCCGCGCTGTACATCGACGTGGTCGCCGTACCGGAACCCAAGACGGTGAAGAACCGCCTGCACGTCGATCTCGCGACTGCCTCCGCCGCCCACCGGGCGGACCTGGTCGCGCGCCTTCGGGCCCTTGGCGCGACGTCCGCCGACGTGGGCCAGGGCGACGTTCCCTGGACGGTCCTCGCCGACCCGGAGGGCAACGAGTTCTGCGTCCTCGCCCCGCGCTGAGAGCTTGGTCCGCGGATCGTCAAGGGCAGATCTGCTGATACGACTCCCCGGGAACATACTGCTGCCATTCCTGCCGGGTGAGGGAGCGCCCCACGGCGGCGCAGACCGCCGCGGGCGGATCCGGGGGCAGCTCCGTCTTCCACAGCCGGATGGTCCTGTCCTCCCCACCGGTGGCCAGCAGGCGACCGTCGGGGCTGAAGGCGACCGTGCGGACGGCACGGCTGTGACCGGACAGGGGAGTGCCGATCGGCCTGCGGGTGGCCATGTCCCACAGCCGGATGGTCCTGTCCTCCCCACCGGTGGCCAGTAGGCGACCGTCGGGGCTGAAGGCGACCGAGTTCACCGGACCGTTGTGCCCCTCCAGAGGAGCACCGACCGGGAGGCGGGTGACCATGTCCCACAGCCGGATGGTCCTGTCCTGCCCGCCCGTGGCCAGTAGGCGACCGTCGGGGCTGAAGGCGACCGAGTTCACCGGACCGTTGTGCCCCTCCAGAGGAGCACCGACCGGAAGCTGGGAGGCCACGTCCCACAACTGGATGACGCCGCGCCAGTTCCCCGCCGCCAGCAGACGACCGTCAGGGCTGAAGGCGACCGAGTTCACCGGCCTGCTTCCCCTCACGAGGGGAGCGCCCACCGGGAGATGGGAGGCCACGTCCCACAGCCGGATGACGCCGCGCCAGTTCCCCGCCGCCAGCAGACGACCGTCAGGGCTGAAGGCGACCGAGTTCACCACACTTTCGGAGTTGCCAAGGGCGAGAGCACCGACCGGTTGGCGGGTGACGGCGTCCCAGAGGTGAACGTTCGCGTCGCTGCCGGAGGTCGCCAGCAGACGACCGTCAGGGCTGAACGCCAGTGTGGCGATACCGCTGGCGGAGCCGGTCACGGGGGAGCCGCTCAGGTGGCGCGTCGTGACGTCCCACAGGCGGAAGGTTTTGTCGGTTCCACCGCTGACCAGCAGACGGCTGTCCGGGCTGAAGGCCACGGCGGTGACATCGAGGGTGTGACCGGATGGAAGGCCGCTGATCTCGTGGAATGTCGCGGTGTTCCACAACCGGATGGTGCCGTCATCACTGACGCTGGCCAGGATGCCGCCGCTCGGGCTGAACGCGATGTTCGCGATCGGGCCGGTGTGTCCGCTCAACGGAACGCCGACGGGCCTCTGGGTACGGGCGTCCCACAGCCGGATGCGTCTGCCGCCTTCGTCGACGACGGCCAGCATGGCGCCGTCCGAGCTGAGTGCCAGGTCGCCGGTGTAGCCCGTCGGCAGGGGACGGCCGACCGGGCTGCCGGTGGCGGCGTCCCATAACCGCACACTCGGACTCGCCATCCCGAAGGTGGCGGCGACGGCGCCGTCGGCGCTGAACCTCACCCGAGGGGACATTCCGACGTCGCCGTCGAACATCGGGCCCTTCATGCGGCGAGTGGCCAGATCCCAGCGCTGTACGCGTGCCCCATCAAGGTAACTGGCGGAAACGGTGGTGCCGTCGGGGCTGAAGGCCACCATGACGGCGCCGCGAGCAGAGGTGATGGGCAAAGTGGCGACCGGACGGCGAGCGACGACGTCCCACACCTGGACGCCTCCCTCGTCGTCGGCGGTGTTCAGCCGGACACCGTCCCGGCTGAACTGCATGGTGGTGACGACGGTGGTGTGACTGGTGGGCAGGGTCCCGACCAGGCGACGGGTGGCGACCTCCCACAGCCGCACGTCCTCACCGACGCCGGCGGTGGCCAGCAGGCGGCCGTCCGGGCTGAAGGCCATCGTGAGGACAGCGCCGTAGCGGGCGGGGCCGACGAACAAGGTGGAGACGAGCTGATGGGAGGCGAACTGCCACAGCTGAACGCTCCCGTCGGCGCCGGCGGTGGCCAGCAGGCGGCCGTCGGGACTGAAGACCACGGTGGTGACGGCGCCGGTGGGGTTTCTCAGAACTCCGTCCAGGGAACCGGTCAGCATGGTCAGCATGTCGTAGCGGGCCTCGGCGGTGGAGGCGAAACGCCAGGAGGCGGCGGCCAGCAGCCCGGACAGGGCCGGGTCCGTCGCGGCCAGTTCGTCACTTCTTTTGGCGACGAGCTGGGCCAGGATCTCGCGGCCACGGGCGTCGACCTGACGGGCCGCGGCGACCGCGGACACGGCGGCGCCCGAGGCCACGATGGCCAGGACGGCCAGCGCGGCCACCGCCAGCCGCGCCAGCCGCCTGCGCCGGGCGGTGGCGCGGTCGGCCGACTCCGCCGCCTGCACGGAGGCGCGCAGGAAGGCCTGCTCGGCGACGGTGAGGTCGTCGGGGTGGCTCAGCAACGGCTTGGCGGCGGTCAGGCGCGTTCCCCGGTACAGGACACCGGCGTCCCGGCCGTGCTCGTTCCAGAGAGCGGCGGCCTCACCCAGACGCCGCCGCAGGCGCAGCAGCTCACGCTCCTGATCGATCCAGGCGCGCAGCCGCGGCCAGGAGGTGATCAGCGCCTCGTGGGTCAGTTCGACGTGGTCGTCGTGCAGCGTCACCAGCCGGACCCGGGCGAGCCGTTCCAGCACCCCTTCGGGGTGTGCGACATGGTCGAAGTCCTCGTAGGAGACCGGGCAGCGGGTGTCGGCCGCCTGCTCACCCGGGCTGACCAGCCGCAGCAGCACCCGCTTGGCCTGGTCGGCCTGCTCGGGAGACAGGTGCGTGTAAACCTGCTCGGCGGTGGCGGCGATCGCCCCGTGCACTCCGCCGGCCCGTTCGTAGCCTTCCAGGGTCAGCAGAGTGCCACGGCGGCGTCGCCAGGTCTCCAGCAGCGCGTGTGACATCAGCGGCAGCCCACCGGCCTCTCCCGCCACGTCCTCGATGATCCGGTCGGTCAGGGCGCGTTCCACGATCAGCCCGGCGGCGGCGGCCGGTTTGACGATCGCCTCCCGCAACTCCTGCCGGTTCATCGGCCCGACCAGCACCGTCGAGCCCTGCAGGGCCTCGGCGAGAGTGGAATGCTCGGCGCAACGGCCGAAGAAGTCGGCCCGCACCGCGAGGACCACCCGCCCACCGCCCGGTCCGGCCGTCGCCAGCAGCAGGTCGATGAACGCGACCCGCTCGGCCACGTCCGAACACAGGGTGAACAGTTCCTCGAACTGGTCGACCACCACCAGCTCACCCCCGGTGAAGGCGGTGAAGGTGCCGGCGTGCTCACGCATCGGGTGGGCACCGGGAGTGAGCGTCACGACGGCCGGCACAGGTTCGCCCAGGGCACCGTACCGGGCGGCGGGGATCAGGCCGGCGCGTAGCAGCGAGGACTTGCCGCTGCCCGACGGGCCGAACACCGCGGCCAGACGCCGCCGCTCCAGCATTCCTGTCACCTGGTCCAGCAACCGTTGCCTGCCGAAGAAGCGGTCACGGTCGCCGACGTCGTAGTGCGTCAGCCCCTGGTACGGTGCGGCCCGCTCCTCCTCACCGGCGGCGGGGGAGGCGTGTTCTTCGGCCGCCTGCCGCCAGCGCGTCCGCCAGTCGGCCACGTCTCCGCCACAGGCGCGTACGTAGGCCTCCACCACAGGCCAGGACGCCAGCCGCTGCCCGGACGCCGCCCGCGACAGCACGCTGACCGAATATCCCGCCCGGTCGGCCATTTCCCGGTAGGTGGGACCACCCGCCTCCTGCCGCAGTTTACGGAGCTCGTAGGCGAAACGTTGGACCACCCCCGCGGTGGGATCCAGGGGAGTCTCACTCCGGCCCATCCAGTGCTCCCTCCGCCTCGGCGCCGAGAGGTCGACCGAGCCGTCAAATTAACTCAGGCCGAGAAATAGCGGCAACCGTGGCGTGCCTTCACCGGATCGGCTGCGTGGTTTCGGGTGCGCCCGTCAGAGAATTGCGGCCTGCGCCGATCGGATTCTTTTTGTTGCGCACCGGGGCCTGACCTGCGCAACAACCTCTCCGGCGGCTACCTATGGTCGAGAAAGGAAAAGACACGTCTTCCGAAGAACGAGCTGGAGGCTTTCTTGCGCCTCGACGAGTGCGGCGGGCAGCTAACGACTTCCACGGTGAATTCCGAGCCTGTTTTCCGTGACCACGAACCATCCGCCGGCCGTTTCGTCCGGCACCGGGAAACGGTCGGCGGACGGCCTCCCGCGGTCGTCCTCGGCGACCACGAAGAGGCGTCCCACGCCGTCGTGCGCCGGATCGGTCTCGGGGCGTTGCACCTGTCATGGCTTTCGTTCCCGCCGTCGCAGGTCTGGCGCGCCGACACGCTGATCCGCCGCTCGGCCCCCGGGACGTACTGCCTCTCGCTGCCCCTGCGCGGCGCCGAGCAGCTGGATCTGGGGAGTCGGCAGGTGATCGCGGGCCCGGGGGACCTGCTGTTCCACGACACCACCCAGCCCTTCCACATCCACCTGCTGGCCGACGTGACCGGTGGTGCCGAGATCGTGATCCTGTGCATCCCCAAGGTGCTGATGCCCTTGCCCGCCGACTCTCTGGTACGGCTCGCCGGTCGAAACCTGCCCTGCTCGGCCGGGGTCGGCGCCCTGTTGCGCCGGCACATCCTTGAGCTGGCCCGGCACACCTCCAGTTGCAGCGCGGCCGACGCCACCCGGCTGTCCATGATCACCCTGGACCTGGTCGCCGCGACCTGCGCTCACATCCTCGAAGCAGGCTCCTTCCCGAAGACCGAGTCGCCCCGTCAGATGTTGCGGGCACGCATCCACGCGTTCATCCAGCGGTATCTGAGTGACCCGGAGCTGTGCCCCGCGGGCATCGCCGCGGCACACCAGATCTCCGTTCGTTACCTGCACCGGCTTTTTCAGGATCAGGGGCTGAGTGTGGCCGCCTGGATCCGCTCATGCCGCCTGGAACGCTGCCGCCATGACCTGGCCGACCCCGCTCTGCGGCTCCGGCCCGTCCACGCCATCGCCGCTCGCTGGGGATTCGCCAACAACGCGCACTTCAGTCGTCTTTTTCGCGCCGCCTACGAGATCTCTCCGATCGATTACCGTCACCGCATCCACCTCATCGGACAACAGGAACCGGAAACGCCCTCCCGGTCGTCATGCGACATGCTCAAGCCGTGGGGAGGCCAACCCGGCGTCGATGTCCCGGCGACCTCGAAACCGCCGAGGAGCCGCGGAACCCGCGCCACCTGACCTTTTGAAAGGACTCGGCGTCAGAGCGGGTTGTCCGTCGCTTCCGGTCGGTCGGGCTGGAAGATCTCCTCGATGGTCAGGCCGAAGACATCGGCGATGGTGAAGGCCAGGGGCAGGCTGGGGTCGTACCGCTCGGTCTCGATGGCGTTGATGGCCTGCCGGGAGACCTCGCACCGGTCGGCCAGGTCGGCCTGGCTCCATCGGCGGGCCGCACGCAGTTCGCGCAGTCGGTTCTTCATGGTGGGCCGTCACCGGTTCAGGCGGGTGCGCAGGTCCGCGATCAGCAGCCATGTCGCCACACCGCCGAGAAGGATCACCTGCGCGAGCTGCTGGAGCCGTACGACACCCGCGGCGTCGAGCAGGGTGGCCACCTGCAGTGCCACGAGGACCGCGGCGAACGCGACGGCCATGCTCTCCAGCTGGATCCTGCGCAGGTATTCGTCCGCGCGCCGGAACGCACGCAGCAGCACCCAGGCGATCGCGAGGGTGAACACGATGGTGGTCGCGATCCACCAGGCCTTCTGGGCGGTGCTCTGGTCGGGGTTGCTGCCGAAGGCCAGGGCGATCACCCCCAAAGTGGACACGGGTATGCCGTCGATGAACACGGCGCGCCGGGCCGCACGTGTCAGCTGGTCCTGCTGTATCTGGTTTGCCATGGAACGAATGTAAAGCACACCTTCCATGAAGTAAAGTGTCCATGACCTTATGGAAGGTGTGCTTTACATTTCGACGTCCCCAGACCCTCCGGGAGACGGTCTTGGCCATCCGTTCCGACGGCCACCGCGGTGTTCTCCGGCCCGCGCTCCGAACCGCCGGGGGTGCTTCCGAGGAAAACGAGGACGGGTGGGCGCTCCGCGCGGAGGAGGACTCAGAGGGCGGCCAGGCCAAGGGCGGCCGTGACCGCGCTGAGCACCAGCAGGACCAGGGAGGGCAGGCTGCCCTTGGCGGCGTCACGGGCCTTGACGTGGGTGGCGACGGCGCCGGCCATGAGGAGCGCCAGGCCGATCGCCGCCGCCACGCCGAGGACTCCGACCCACAGCCCGGCGATCAGGCCGACGGCTCCGATGATCTCCAGCGCGCCGATGACGCGCATGAACCCGGCGGACACGCCGAGTCTGCCGAGCTGGGCGGCCATCTCCTCCTTGCCGGAGGCCTTCGGGAAGCCGGCTCCGGCGAAGGCGAGGGCCAGCAGGACGGACAGGACGGCGGTGGCGATGAACATGGCCGCGATCTCCTCACGGAAATTACTTCAATGATTGAACTGTTTTCTATCAGAAGTTGTTTCTCGCATGGCGGCGGGGGGCCCACCAGGGCCAAAGGGTCTCGCCACGTCAAGGACGAACGGCTTCCAGGCAGCGATGACACCGCCCGGCGGTGCCGGGCCAACCGTGGAGGCGGGCCCCTCCGGGGCTCAGTTCCGGGTGCCGGGTCCGGTCGCCGACTGGGCCGTGCGCAGCAGCGAGAGCAACTCGGTCCGCTGGCCGGCGTCGAGCACCGAGATGATCGGCGCGTTTTCGAACAGGCGGGCCAGGAGGCGGTCCCTGAGCTGGTGTCCACGGCTTGTGAGGAGAAGCCGCTTGGCCCTGCGGTCCTCGGGGTCCGGTTCCCGGCGTAGGAAGCCGCTCCGTTCGAGGGAGTCGGCGATCGCGGTCACGTGGGACGGCTCGCAGCGCAGATGGGCGGCCACCCCTCCCATGCGCTGGGGCTCCTGGAGGTGGATCAGTGTTTGGGCCTGCGGAACGGTGAGCCCGACATGGGCGGCGGTCTCCTCGAAGTTCGCGCGCAGGGCCGCCGCCACGGCGAACAGACGCTCCACGATCTCCTGGCCCTCCGGGTCCGGCCACTCGATTCGGATATCCGCCACGCCCTGAACTATTTCACGCCCGGCGTGGTTCCCGGGCGGCGAGGTGGTTCGGGGGCACGTTCAGTCGTGTGGGGGAAGGTGCCCGAGTTGGTGGTCGGCGGCGTTGAGCGCCTCGTCCACCAGACGCCGCAGGTGTCCGTGACGCAGAGCGTAGATCACGCGGCGGCCCTCCTTTCGGGTGGTGACCAGGTCGGCCAGGCGAAGGCGGGCCAGGTGCTGGCTGACCGCCGGGCGGGCGAGGTCGCAGGCGGCGGTGAGCGTCGTCACGTCCGCCTCGCCTTCTGACAGCCGCCGCAGCAGGGCCAGGCGGGTGCGGTCGGCCAGCAGGGACAGGATGTCGGCGGCGACGGCCAGACGTTCGCCCTGGTCACGCTCTTGCGAGTCATGCGCACCTGATAGGTGCATGCGTGCGCTCATCTGCACATAATGAGGGATGGGCGGTCCGCCGTCCAACCGGCTCACCCCGATTCGCACAGACTGGAGCTGTCGTGAGCGATCACACCACCCCCCACGAGCCGCACCACCATCCCCACGGTCACGGCCACGGCCACGGCCACGGGCATGGCGGGAGTCGTGGACTGCTTGCCCGCGCCAGGCACGCCTTCATCCCGCACAGTCACGACAGCGCCGACAAAACCGACGTGGCGCTGGAGTCCAGTACCCGTGGCATGCGTGTGCTGGCGATCTCCTTCGCCGTGCTCATGGTGACCGCGCTGGTCCAGGCGGTGATCGTGGCGGCCTCGGGGTCGGTGGCGCTGCTGGGCGACACCCTGCACAACGTCGCCGACGCGCTGACCGCCGTCCCGCTGGCGATCGCCTTCTCGCTGGGACGGCGGGCGGCCACGCGCCGGTTCACCTACGGGTACGGCCGGGCGGAGGACCTGGCCGGGATCGTCATCGTGATCCTGATCGCCGCCTCGGCGGGCATGGCCGCCTATGAGGCGATCAGGCGCCTGATCGTCCCCGAGAACGTCCAGGCGCTCGGCTGGGTGGCCGTCGCGGGCGTGGTCGGTTTCCTCGGCAACGAGTGGGTGGCCCGTTACCGGATCAGGGTCGGCCGTGAGATCGGCTCGGCCGCCCTGGTGGCCGACGGCCTGCACGCCCGTACCGACGGCTTCACCTCCCTGGCCGTCCTCCTCGGCGCGGGCGGCGCCGCGCTCGGCTGGCCGCTCGCCGACCCGGTCGTCGGCCTGCTGATCACGGTGGGGATCTGCTTCGTGCTGAGGGACGCGGCCCGGGAGGTCTACCACCGGCTGATGGACGCGGTCGATCCCTCCCTGGTCGAACAGGCCGAGCAGATCGTCGCCCGGGTCGCGGGTGTGAAGCGTGTCGGCTCGATACGGCTGCGCTGGATCGGGCACGCGTTGCGCGCGGAGGTCGACATCGTGGTCGGTCACGAACTGTCGCTGGTGCGGGCGCACGCGGTGGCGGTCGAGGCCGAACACCACCTCATCCACGAGCTGCCCCGGTTGCGGGCGGCCACCGTGCACACCGATCCCGACGGGCCGGAGGGCACCGACCACCACGCGGTCCTCGCGGCGCACACCTGACCGCGGGGACACCGATGGCCGGTGCCGTTCCCTCACACCTCAGGGCTCGACGAGGCCGACCACGAACGCGTAGTCGTCCAGGGTGAACTGGGTGATACCGGTGATGCGCAGGGCCTGCACCCGGACGGTGTAGGTCCCGGGGCCCAGCGAGGGGGAGAAGCGCTCAAGGGCGTGCGCCTCCTCGGCGCCGCCGGGGGTGTCGAACCTGTAGTCCGTACTCGTGACCGGCTGCAGCTCGATGGTCGTTCCCGCGGAGTTGACCGCGACGACGCGCACGGAGCACCACGCGCTGGGGTCGCCGACGCAGAGAGACTCGGCGGTGAAGCGGGCGTCGACGAACCGGGTCGTCCCCGCGGGCACGGTGACGTTGACGGACGCCGTCGGGATGTTCCCCCAGGCCCCGATCGTCTGGGCGGTCCAGGGAGCGCTCTCCCCGGCGAAGAACTGCGCGCTGGTCTGCGTGCCGTTCTGGGAGCTGGGCACGGCGTTGGCGGCGGTGACCGTCAGCGCGAGGGCGCAGGACAGCGCCGTGGCGGCGACCACGGTCCTGATGGCTCTGGACAACGGGGGTTCCTCTCTGCTCGTACGGAGTTGTGCGCTCCGTGACGGGGCGTTGCCGGAACCACGCTGACGAGGCGCCGCGACCGGTGAAAGCCCGGCCGAATTATCCGTACAAGTCCGTACAGGAACCGGTGGTGCGAACAGCGGGGTCCTGTTGCCCGTGGGACCTCCGTCTGGGAGAAAGGGGCATGCCCAGACTGCCGCTCCGGCGATCGATCGTCGCCGCCGTGGTCACCGGGGTCTGCGCCGCCGGCCTCGCCGGGTGCTCCTCCGTGATCACGACGCCCTCCAGGACACATGCGCCAGAGGACGGTCCGCGGGCGAGCACCGGAGGCCGGGCCGCTGTCCGATCCGCCGTCCGGACAGTGGCCTTCGGCAGGTCGCGGGGCAGGGACGTGGCCGTCACCGCCGGGGCCGACGGGCTGGTCAGGGTCCGGTGGCTGCCCACCCTGGAACCCGCCGCGGGGCCGCTGCCCGGCGACCGCGCCGCCGTCGCCGAGCTGGACGGCCGGTCGGTGGTCTTCACCGCCGGCGGGTACGGCGGGCGCCTGTGGGATCTGGACACCCGCAGGGAGCTGCTCCACGTTCCCGCACCTGTCTCCGCGTTCGCCTTCGGCGCCCTTCGGGGGGCTCCCGCACTGTTCACCGGCGACCGCCGGGGCCGGGTCCGGATCTGGGACCTGACCTCGGGCACGTCCGCCGGGAGCCTGGACACCGGCGCGGGCACGGCGATCACGGCGCTGGCGTCGGCGCGGGTGCGCTCCCGGCCGATCCTCGTCGTCGCCGTCGACAACCACGGGGACGACCCCGGCCACGCGCAGCTGTGGGATCTCACCACACGTCACAGGACCGGTGCTGTCCTGCCCGCCAGGCAGGAGGCCGAGAGCTTCGACCGGTTCCAGGTGCTCACCCTCGACGGGCGGCCCACCCTCGTCACGGGCTCCGACTACGGCCTGAGACGGTGGGATCTCGAAAGGCGGCAGGAGCTCGGCCCGTCCGTCGAGAACCGGCAGGAGGACGCCCGGCTCTTCTCCTTCCCCTCGTTCACCGTGGCCCTGGACGGCCGGCGACCCGTCCTTGTCACGGGCCGGGTCGCCGGGGCTCCGATCCAGCTACGGGATCCCTCCGACGGTGCGGTCCTGGCGGAGATGGCCGTTCGACCCGGGACGGCGGTGACCGCGCTCGCGGCGGGCACGATGAACGGCGACCAGGTACTGCTCAGCGGTGACGAGGACGGCACGGTCCGGCTGTGGGACCTGCAGACCCGCGGGCGGACCGATGGTCCGGCGCCCACCGGGGGCTCATGACCATTGTCAACACCACCCCGCCATGGCCGATAGTGTGCCATTTCGTGCCTTTTACCCTTATTCATCCTGTTGTCGCGATCCCGTTGCGCCGGTTCCTGCCGCCGGCGGCGCTGGCCGCAGGAGCGATGGTCCCCGACCTTCCCTACTTCGTCCCCTACGGGCTCACCGATGCGCTCGTTCCGGTCTCCGCGCCATGGTCCCCGCTGCGGGACGCCGGGCAGACCCACCGGATGGAGACGGGGTCGATGGTCTTCGACCTGGTCATGGCGCTGATCCTGGCCGGGTTGATCACGGTGTGCGCCACCCCGGTCCGCGCCCTGCTGCCCCAGGCGCTGGCCCGCAGGATGGGGCGCCGCGGCCGGGGACAGGCGGCGCACTGGGCATGGTGGCCGGTGGCCGCCGCCGTCGGAATCGCCACCCACCTGCTGTGGGACCGCCTGGTGGACGAGTGGCTGCTCGCCGCCGGGGACGTGGTGCTGATGGAGTCCGAGGGGGTGCACCTGGTCGGTTCGCTGATCACCCTGACGGCGCTGGGCTCGGCCTGCTGGTGGCTGTGGCGCAGGCCGTTGAGCGAACCGGTGTCCCAGCCGGGCCTGGGAGTACGGCTGGCGCTGCCGGCGGCGATGGGAGTGCTGGCGGCCGGGCTGATCGTGACGGTGGGCGCCGGGCTGGTGGTGCGGTCGCTGGTGACGTTGACGATCGACGCGGTCGTGCTGGTGCTGCTGGCCTACGCCGCCTTCCTTCGCCTGGCCCCGTCCCGGACGAGGAGCTGATCCACGGCCGCTCCCGGATCCGGCCGGACCGGCCTGGCCGGATCGGCGGTCTCAGTTGGAGAAACCTCCCTTGGGCCGGATGATCTCCAGATTGGTGCCGTCAGGATCGTTGAAGTAGGCGACCTGGGTGCCGAGTGCCGCGTCAGGAGTGACCTCGCCCGCGATGAACGTGTAGTCCTCGCCGAGGAAGTCGTACCCGGCCTCTTTCATACGCCTGTACACCGCGTCGAAGTCGTCGACCTTGAAGCACAGATGCATCGAGCCCGGACGGTTCGCCGCCCCGTTCGTCCGCTCCCCGACCGGGTCCTGGAACTGGATGAGGTCGATGCCGACGTTGTCGAGATTGAACGTGGCGTACCGCAGCTTCGCGACGGGCAGCCCCTGTGCCTCGCCGAAGGGCACACTGTGCATGGTCTCGTCCGCGACGACGGGCTCCCGTCCGGTGAGGGCCCTGTAGAACGCGATCGACGCGTCCAGGTCCGAGACCGAGATCCCAACGTGGGCGGCTCGGGTGAGGTTCATCGGAGCGCTGGAAACGGTCATGATCCCTACCCCCGTTCGCACTCTGCCTTCTCAGCGGTGGTGCTGATCAGCGCAGGTCGGGTCCCGAAAGAACCCGCCATGAAACGATTCCCCCGCAGGGGAGGACGCCCACTCCAAGGGGGTAAAGAGTGTTCCCGCCGTCGTCTTCCCGGCCGTTGACGAGGTCCTGGCAGAAACCTGTATATGGCACTAAATCCGTTGAACGGGCGATACATGGACGATCATCATGCCCTCCATGGACCTCCTCTCCTCGCTGCCCGCCTTCGTCCTCGCCGTCATGCTGATCTCCGCCTCACCGGGGCCCGCGATGGCGTTGATCCTGCGGCGCGCGGCCCTGCACGGCTTCTCCGGCGCGGTGCCCACGGTGCTGGGCCTGGAGGCGGGCCTGTACGCGTGGGCACTGCTCGCCGCCACCGGGCTCACCGCCCTCGTCGCTGCCTCCGAGGTGGCCTACCTGATCCTGCGCGTGGTGGGCGGCGGCTTCCTGCTGTACCTCGGCTTCAGGGCCTGGCGTACGGCGTGGCGCGGTGCGCGGGCCGGGGAGACGGTGGCGGAGGAGCCTGGGCCCGGATCGTCGCCGTCCTGGTGGAAGGCGTTCGGTGAGGGGGCGGTCGTGATGCTGGCCAACCCGAAGATCGCCGCCTTCATGATCGCTTTCTATCCCCAGTTCGTACCCGCCGACCGGCCGCTGTTCGCCACGACCTCGTTGCTGGCCGCGGTCCAGGTGGCCATCGAGATCGTCCTGTACCTGGCACTGGCGGCCGTGGTCGGACGGGCCGGGGCGTGGTTTCGCCGCCCGGCGATCCGGCGCAGGCTGGAAGCGGTCAGCGGCACGGTCCTCATCGCCCTGGGCCTGCGGATGGCCGTCGAGAGCCGCTGACACTCCGGCCTGAGCGGTTCGCCGACGCCGCTCTCGTCCGCCGGACAACCCGCGAGTGCCGTACGGGGCCGTGACCTTCTACGACTGGGAGCGGGCCACGGCCTGGGCGAGGGAGGCGACATGCTCGGTGAGCGCCGTGACCAGGGCGGGCGGGTTCCTGACGGTGAAGGACCAGGGCAGACCGGTCAGGACGCGCGCCATGGCCTTCAGGTCCTCGGCCCCGCTGACCAGGAGAACCCCGCCTTCCGGGCAGGGGTACAGGTCGCCGAAGGGGGCGGGCAGCCGGTCGCGTGCGGTTTCAAGGTCGGTGTCCATCCACACCTCGGTGCGGTGGGTCCAGGCCCCGAGCGTCATCGTCCGCATGACGTGGTCGGTGGGGTCGAACCCCTCGGGAGGGGTGAACCGGGCGGGCAGTTCCGCGGCGGCGCCGATCCTGTCCAGGCGGTACATGCGGACGGCGTCGCGCAGGTGGTCGTGCCCGACCAGATACCAGCGGCGCCCGTGCACGACGAGCCCGTAGGGGTCCACCTCACGCGCGCCGCGGGTGTGCTCGATCCGTACGGTGTGACGCGCGTGGACGGCCGCGGCCAGCGTCAGGACCAGGTGCGGGTCCGGGGTCAGCGGGCCCGTCGTCGCGGAGGTCGAGGAGACCAGCGCGGTGACACGCCGGCGTAACGCGGCGGGCAGGACGCGGTTGAGCTTGACCAGCACCCGGTCGGCCGGGCCCGGCTCGCCCACCGATTCGTGCCTGCCGGTGACCAGCGCGGCGGCGACGGCCACCGCCTCGTCGTCGGAGAGCATCAGGGGCGGCAGGCGCACGCCGTGCGCGAGCCGGTAGCCGCCGTAACGGCCACGGACCGACTCGACGGGGATGTCCATGTCGCGCAGGGCCGTGACGTACCGGCGGACGGCACGTGCGTCGACGGCCAGGCGCCGGGCCAGTTCGTCGGCGGGCACCAGGCCGCGGTCCTGGAGGATCTCCAACAGCGCCAGGACACGGGTTGCCGGACGGGACATGAACCCGATCCTAATGAGGGCAGAAATCGTCCACAATCCGCCCTAGCGTTGTGCCACAGGAGATCGATCGAAAGGAGTCGACCAGGTGTCGACCATCGTTCTTGTCGGCGGTTCGTTCCTCGGCGCGTGGGCCTGGGAGCGGGTCACGCCGCTGCTGACCGCACACGGCCACCAGGTGCACCCGCTGACGCTCACCGGCTTCGGCGACCGCGCCCACCTGGGCTCGCCTGCCACGACGCTCACCACCCACGCCCGTGACATCACGGCCGCGATCGAGTACGCCGACCTGAGGGAGGTGGTGCTCGTGGCGCATTCCTACAGCGGAGCCCCGGCCACGATCGCCGCCAACGCGATCCCCGACCGGATCGCCCGGGTGGTCTACGTCGCCGCCTCCCTGCCCGAGCCGGGCAGAAGCCTGTTCGACATCATCCCCGCCTCCACCGTCGAGGCCATCATGGAGACCGTCCAGGACGGGCGGATCTCCGTGATGAGCGACGAGATCATCGACGCCAACTTCGGCGACCACGGACTCACCGCCGAGGACTTCGCGTGGCTGCGTGCCCGCGGTGTCGGCCAGCCGGTCGGCACCCTCCAGGACCCGGCGCCGGACGACCTCGGCGCGGTGCGGAAACTGCCGCGTACCTACATCGTCTGCGCGGGTGACCCGGGCGACCCGCCGGACCTTCCGGACCATGACATGGTCGTCCTGGACTCCGGGCACTGGCCGATGATCACCAGGCCGGTCGAGCTGGCCCGGGTGCTGGACGAGACGGCCCGGTCATGACGCGCCCCTTCCGTGTGGAGATTCCCCAGGCGAGCCTGGACGAGCTGACCGACCGCCTGGTCAGGACACGTTTCACCCGTTCCCTGCCCGGTGCCGGGCTCGGCGTGCCCGTCGAACGTGTGCGACGGCTGGTCGAGTACTGGCGTGACGGCTACGACTGGCGCCTCTGGGAGCGGCGGATCAACGCCCATCCGCAGTTCACGACCGAGATCGACGGTCTCGACGTGCACTTCCTGCACATCCGCTCGTCCCGGCCGGACGCCCTTCCGCTCATCCTCACCCACGGCTGGCCCATGTCGGTCGTGGAGTATCTGCCGCTGATCGAAAGGCTGAGCGACGCCTTCCACCTGGTCGTCCCCTCGGTGCCCGGCTTCGGGTTCTCCGGCGCGCCGGGGGAGCCCGGCTGGGACCGCCGCCGGGTCGCCGCGGCGTGGGCGGAACTGATGCGGAGGCTCGGATACGAGCGCTACGGCGCGCACGGCAACGACGTCGGCTCCCTGGTCTCCATCGAGCTGGGACGCCTGGACCAGCCCCGCGTCGCCGGAGTGCACGTCACCCAGGTCTTCTCGCTGCCCTCCGGCGATCCGGCCGAGCGGGCCGCGCTGGGGCCGGACGACCAGGGGAGACTCGCCGCCCTGGAGCGCTTCATGGCCGGGGGAAGCGCCTATCTGACCCTTCAGGCCACCCGGCCGCAGACCCTCGCGCACGCGCTCGCCGACTCTCCGGCCGGGCAGCTGGCCTGGAACCTGCAGCTCTTCGGCGAAGGGGTGAGCGACGACTACATCCTCACCAACGCCACGATCCACTGGCTGACCGACAGCGCGGGCAGTTCGGCCCTGGTCGGCTATCACGGGCGCAGACCGCCCGCCGAGCGGTCGTCCTTCCCGCTGGGAGTGGCCTGCTTCGCCGAGGACTTCTTCCCCTCGATCCGCCCGCTCGCCGAACGCGACCACGGCGCCGTCGTGCGCTGGAACGAGTACGCCAAGGGCGGCCACCACGCCGCGCAGGAGGAACCGCAGGTGCTCGCCGACGACATCCGCGCGTTCTTCGCCACCCACCGGTGACGGCGTCGCCGCGTTCGCGTGACGGTCCGATATGTGGTTGCCTCACGTCGCCGCGTCGCCTTACCGTGCCGAAGTGGATCTCTTCTCTCATACCTGGAGCGCGTTACGTACGGCGGTCGCCGACCTCCCCGACGAGGACTTCGCGCGGCCGTCCGGTTGTGCGGGCTGGCTCGTACGGGACCTGGTGTGCCACCTGGTCATCGACGCCCAGGACGTCCTGATCACCCTCGTGACCCCCGTGGAATCGGAGCCGACCCGCGACGCGGTGACCTACTGGAACGTCGCCGCGGAACCCCCGACCGGTGACGACCCGCTCGACGCGCTGATCGTGCGGCTGGCCGCCGCCTACCAGGAGCCCGAGCTGCTCAAATTCCATCTCGACGACGTCGGCTCAGCCGCCGGCCGCGCCGCCGAGCTCGCCGACCCGGACCGGCGGGTCGGTACCCAGGGCCAGGTCCTCACCGCGGGCGACTACCTCTCCGCGTACGTGCTGGAGTGGACGCTGCACCACCTCGACCTGGTGGCGCACCTGCCGCACGTGGCGGGACCTCCCGCCGAGGGGCTCGCCCGGACCCGTGAGATGTTGGAGGAGATCGCCGGAGCCGCGTTCCCCGCCTCGTTCTCCGACGAGGACGCGCTGCTGGTCGGCACCGGGCGGCGCGCCCCGACCGACGGGGAGAAGGATGATCTGGGGGAACTGGCGGCGCGGCTCCCGTTCGTCCTGGGGTGACCGTAGGCCCGCGTCAGCCGGCGGTGGGGGAGCGGTGACGTCGTAGGGCCAGGACGATCAGCATCACCACGCAGGCCACGGCGACCACGGCGGCGAAGCACTGCACGGCGAAGAGGAGCCCGGAGACCGTGGCGAGGAAGCCGACCCCGATGACCGGCACCCCGACGCCGAGGTAGATGATCACGTAGAAGGTGGACAGCACGTCGGCGCGGTGTTCGGCGGGAGCCGCCTGGTTGACCGCGGTGATGCCGCCGAGGAACGTGAGCCCCTGGCCGGTCCCGCCGGTCGCCGCCGCCAGGAGCAACAGCGGCAGCGAGGACAGGCCACCGGCGAGGGCGAGCAGCACCAGTCCGGTGGCCAGGAGGGGCAGGCCGGCCAGTTCCAGGTCGCGGGCCTGCCTGCCGTACCCGAGAAGCTGGGCGAGCGCGGAGCACAGCAGCATCAGCGCCACCGCCGCACCGGCCAGGAACAGGTTCCCGCTGCCGGAGAGGATCGCGACATAGGTGGGGACGAGGGCGAGGGAGAGCCCCATCACACTGAACGCGAGGAAGCTCGCCGTACCGCTGGTCACGAAGATGGAGCGCACCGCGGCGGGGATCTCGGGGAGGTGGGGCCCGCGCCGGATGCCCGAGGCCATGACCGGCAGCGCGGCCATCGTCACCGCCGCGGGAACCAGCAGCGCGATCTCCACCGCGAACGGCAGGACGTGCGGCGCGGGGGCGTACTGGGCGAGCAGCCCGGCCAGCACGGGGCCGAGGCCGAGCCCTCCGACGGTGGCCACGGTGGACACCAGCGCGGCCCTGCGGCGGTCGCCGTTCGGTTCGAGTTCCGTCAGCGTCGCGGTCAGCGGGCCCGAGGCCACGCCGAGCGCCACGCCCTGCAGGGCACGGGCGGCGAACAGCCATCCGGTGCTCGTGGCCAGGGCGAAGAGCAACGCTCCCAGCGCGGCGAGCGCCACCGCCGACAGCAGCACGGTGCGGCGGCCGAGCAGGTCGGACAGCGGACCGGCCAGCAGCAGGGAGGGAATCAACACGGCCACGTACGTGGCGAAGATCAATGTGACGACCAACGGGGAGAAGCTGAAGCCCGCCTGGTAGCCCCGATACAGGGGGGTCGGCAGGTTCGTTCCGGTCAGCAGGATGAGCAACGTGTACGCCGTACCCCAGAATCTCCATCGTCCTGCGGGGCCCGCGTCCTGCGGGGCGCGCCTTTCCCGGCGGGGGTCACGGCGCGGCGGACGGCCATGGCTCGCGGCGGTGAGTTGATCAAGAGACATCCGTTCCTCCACACCATCATGTTCGGATTTGCCGAACATAACACATGTTCGAGAATGCCGAACATGTCGCTATCCTGGAGGCATGGCAAGCCGTACCGCGACCGAACTCGTCCACCCCGACTCCGACCAGCTCCGGTTCACCGCGGTGCTGGCGGCCCTGAGCGACCCTCTGCGCCTGGCCATCGTCGCCCAGCTCGCCGACGTCGAGCCCGACGGCGAGCTGATGTGCACGACGCTCGCGGTACCGGTCAGCAGGTCCACCCGGAGCGGCCACTTCAAGGTCCTGCGGGAGGCGGGTGTGATCCGGCAGAGGGACGAGGGGACACGGCGGCTGAACCGGCTGCGCCGTGACGACCTGGACGCCCGCTTCCCCGGCCTGCTCGACCTCGCGATCCTGCAGGGTCGCGAGGTGCTCAACGGCTGGTGAGACCGGACCCGGTGGGCTCGCGCGCCTCCCACCGGGCGGGGCCTACCGCGTGCGGTAGTCGCCCAGGCCGTGTTCGAGCAGGTGGAAGGCCTGTTCGGCGTTGACGACCGCGTCGGGGTAGACGGCGTCGGCCGTCTCGCCCTCCAGTAGCCGCCGGATGTTCTCCGACATCAGGGCGTTGCGGGTGCCGAGCATCTGTGCGGCGGCGACGTGGGCGATCGGATCCGCCCGCCCGTCCTGGGTGGCGAGCTCCTCGGCCAGCAGTTCCTGACCACGCGCCAGGAAGTGGTGCAGGTGCTGCAGAAGGGCGGGCGTGGAATGGGTGAGCCTCTGCACGGCGAGCACCTGGGGGTCGTCGCTCAGACCGGTGGCCGCGTCGCGAGCGGCCAGGGCCGCCAGGAAATGGCGTCGCAGGGCCCGAACCGCCGACTCTCCGGCCGCACGGCCACGGACGACACGGGCGGGCTCGTCGACATGCTCTTCCAGCGGCGCCAGGACCAGGGCCTCCTTGGTGGGGAAGTACGGGAGGCTCCTCGGCCCGTTCGTCCAGGAGTTCGGCCCGACCGGCGGCATGGGTCACGTGGCCTGGCCGGCGTCGCGGCACCGGTGGCCACGGTCGGGAACGGCGTGGTGATCTCGTTCGTTTCCCCGATCAACGCCGTGTTCGTGATCGCCGCGGCCATCATGGCGCCCCCCTTCGCCGCATGGCTGCGCGAACCCGCCGCCCCCTCCCTCCCCGCTGAACAGGTGGACGCATGAGCAAGCCCTGGCTGACCTGGACGACCTTCGCCGTGACCGCCGTGACCACCACCGCGGGCCTGCTCCTTCCCGGCCTGTCCGCGCTGCTGGCCAGGAGCCCCGGCCTGCTGGACGGTCAGTGGTGGCGGCTGCTCAGCCCCATCCTGGTCAACCCGGAAGGCTGGTACCAGATCCTCTTCAACGGGGCCGCGCTGCTCCTCCTCGGCACGTACGCCGAGCGGGCGTACGGCCGGGCCCGCTGGTTGCTGCTCTACCTGGGAGGCGCCCTGGCCGGGGAGGTCTACAGCTACGCCGTCGGCGACTACAGCGCCGGCTCGTCCGTCGCCATCGCCGGCCTGCTCGGCGGACTGGCCGTCTGGGTGGTGCGCGGCCACTCCGGGCTGCCCCGTAGGCCCAGGATCGCCGCCGCCGCGCTCCTGGCCGGCGCGGTCGTGCTCGCCCTCATCGGAGACGAGCACGGTGCCCCCATCCTCACCGGCGCCCTGATCGCCCTGGTCCTCCCCGCCCGCGCGGTAGGGGAGAACACCGCCCACGCCCGATGAGGCGTCCGGCTCGCCACGACCGCTGCGGAGGTCGCGGTGTGCCTCGACCGGGGTGGGCTGGGGACCGTCGTGAACGCGGCCCGGAGCCGACGTGCTCGATCAGCCGATCGGCGGCGCGAGGTACTCCAGCGCGTAACCGTCTCCGGAGGCGGTCACGCGGGCGATGCCGGGAGAGTCGAGATGGGCGCCGGCCACGAAGTGGTTCGGCTGGGTCAGCCGTTCGAGAAGGGCCGCTCGCGCGGAGCGGGCCTGGGACTGGTCACCGTCGAACTCCCAGGTCACGTTCGGCTGCTCGAACTGGAGCGTGGGAACGTGAACGGTGTCGCCCCAGACGAGAAGGTGGCCGGTGCCGCTCCTGACGTCATAGACGGTGTGACCGGGCGTGTGGCCCGGCGTCGGGATCGCGGTGACCCAGCCGTTGATCGCGACCTTCTCCGACACGGGTACCACCCGGTCGCGGATCGGCTCAAGCCGCCCGGTGAACACCGAGGTGTCACCCGCGCCGATCCACACCCGCTCAAGTTTGGCGAACGCCTCCGAACCGTCCGGCGCGATCAGGCCGCTCACGTGGTCCTCGTGATTGTGGGTGATGGCCACGTCGGTGACGTGCGCGCGGTCGATTCCCGCCTCGTCGAGCGCGTCGTGGATAAACCCCATGCCCGGGACGTGCCAGACGTTGGACGCACCGGTGTCGACGAGAACCGACCGCGTGCCGTCGGTGACGAAGAAGGCGTTGACCGACAGCCGCAGGTTGTCGTCGATCAGCGGGACGGCGGCAGGCAGCTCGTCGAGAGCGCACCCGTCCTCGTCGCGGAGCCGTGTCGGCGGCATGTCGATGTACCCGTCTCGCAACGAGGTCACCTGCAGGTCGCCGAATTCAAACGTGGCATAACGCAGGCCACTTGAGATCAAACGCATGGAATCTCCATCGTGCTGAGCGCGCATCGCGCATCTTCAATAGAAGAGAATATCTCCTTTAGAAGAAACCATACACTGTGGGCGTCGAGATACCCCCATCGATCGAGGAGCACGGTGGTCGAGCAAGACGGAAACGGTGACGACCTGGCCGGAGCGTTCGGCGGCAACGTGCGGCGGCGCCGTGAGGAGGCGGGCCTGACGCTTGAGCAGCTGTCCGCGCAGTCGTCGGTCAGCCGGGCGATGCTGTCCAAGGTCGAACGCGGCGAGAAGAGCCCGACGATCGGCGTCGCGTCCAGGATCGCCCACGCGCTCGACGCGTCGCTCTCGGACCTGATCGGCGCGCCGGTCGCCGCCGCGCCCGGTGTGGCCATTGTCATGCGCAAGAACGATCGTCCCGTCTTCCGTGACCCGGAGACCGGCTTCGAGCGGCACATGGTGTCAGCGGCCCCGGGTGCGGGAGGAGCCGAGATGGTCGTCCACTATCTCCCCGCGCAGGTCTCCACCGGGCTGCTGCCCGCGTATCCGCCGGGTACGGAGAAACAACTCGTGGTGCTCAAAGGCACCCTCACCGTCGCGATCGGCGGGATCAGCGAGACCCTGAACACCGGCGACTCCCTGTTCCTCCAGGCCGACGCGGACCACGGCTTCGCCAACCGAACGAACGCTCCCTGCGAGTACATCATGGTCATCTCGCGCAGAACCTGACCGGCCGCAGCGTACGGGCCTGGACAGACGGCGCCACACGCCACCTGCCGTAGCTGTACGAGAACCGCGCGTGTTCGGGTCAACGGCGGATGAGGCCGAGGTCGGTGGCCACGGCGACAGCGGCGGTACGGGAGTCGACGCCGAGTTTGGCGTAGATACGGGCCAGGTGGGATTTGACGGTGCCTTCGGTCAGGTGGAGGCGTGTGCCGACGGCCTGGTTGGACAGGCCGTCGGCGACCAGGGCGAGGACTTCGGTTTCGCGCCGGGTCAGGGTGGTGCCGGGGGCACGCAGGCGGTTCATCAACCGGTCGGCGACGGTGGGCGCGAGTGTGGTGCGTCCGGCGGCTGCGGTGTGCACGGCGGCGGCCAGATCTTCGGGCGGGGCGTCTTTGAGGAGGTAGCCGGTGGCGCCGGCTTCGATGGCGGGCAGGGTGTCGGCGTCGGAGTCGTAGGTGGTGACGATCAGTACGCGGGGGGCTCCCGGGCGGGCGGTGATCTGGGCGGTGGCTTCGGCGCCGCCCATGCCCTTGCCGAACTGCAGGTCCATCAGGACGACGTCGATGTCGCCTTCGGCGGCGCGGGTGACGGCGTCCTCGGCGGTGGCGGCTTCGGCGACGATGACGAGGCCGGGCTCGGTTTCCAGCACGGCGCGCAGCCCGGCCCGTACAACAGGGTGGTCGTCGGCCACGAGCAGGCGGATGGGAGTGTCGTCGGTCACGGGCGGGCCTCGGGCTCGGTGTCGGCTGGTGTGGTGAGAGGCAGTTGGGCGGCCAGGGCGGTGCCGTGGCCGGGGGCGGATTCGACGGTGAGAGTGCCGCCGAGGGCCTGGACGCGGGCGCGCATGGCGGCCAGTCCGAAGCCGCCGGTCTCGGGATCGGAGGCGGGCAGGCGGGCGGGGTCGAAGCCGCGTCCGTCGTCGGCGACGTCGAGGGCGACGTGGTCACCCAGATAGCCGAGGGTGACCTCGGCGGTGGTGGCCTCGGCGTGCTGCACGACGTTGGCCAGGGCGGACTGGGCGATTCGCAGCAGCGCGACCTCGTGCGCGGTGGTGAGCGGGGCGGGATCGCCGGTGAGGCGGAACCGCGCGGTGAGCCGATGCCGGGCGGACGCGGTGGCGCACAGGCGTTCCAGGGCACCGGCCAGGGTGGTGCCCTCCAGCGTGGGCGGAGTGAGGGCGGCCACGAAACGGCGGGCCTCGGCGAGGTTGTCGACGGCGGCCTGCCTGGCCTGACCGACGTGGCGGGCCGCGTTCTGCGGTGCCTGGGGCAGCGCGCGCTCGGCGGCCCGTAGCAACAGCTGGATGCTGGACAGGCCCTGGGCGAGGGTGTCGTGGATCTCGCGGGCCAGACGTTCGCGTTCGGCGAGCACACCGGCGGTGTGCTGGACCCGGGCCAGGTCGGCGCGGGTGGCGGTGAGTTCCTCGATCAGCCTGCGGCGGCGCTCGCTCTCCCGGTACAGGGCCTGATAACCCCGTACTCCCGCGACGGTGACGGCGGCGCCGAGCGCGGGGCCGATGGCCATGGCAGGACTGAAGGAGTGCTGGTGGGCGGAGAATCCGGTGATGGCCGCCACCGCGGTGGCGGCCACCGTGACCGGTCCGGCGCGGCGAGGCAGGAGATGAAGCTGGAGGAAGTACAGCGGGAAGGCCACCCACACGGCGTCGGGAGACAAGGCCAGCAGCGCCAGCCATACGGTGCCCACGACCGCGAGCCACCAGGCGGCACCCCGCCACGTGCGCCGGACGCGCGGCGCAAGCGCACCGGCGGCGTACACCAGGCCGCACGCCCCCGCCGTCGCGGCGATCCATCCGGCATGGGGATGGTCACCGGCCAGTGCCCGGCCGGAGGTCAGGACGAGCAGGCCGGTGATCAGCAGGTGCAGACACCAGACCAGAGTCCGGGTGGTGAGGGTCAGGGCGGAGGCGGTGGCGTTCACAGTGTCCTCCAGCCTATGGAGGCAGGCCCGTGGGGGCCTCCATCGAAAGTTAGAACCCGCGTGCCGTCCTTCGGCCCGTGAAGTTCCCCCCTGCGCCAGACGCGTGTGTGAGACGCCGGCGGCGACGGTTGAGGCGTACCCCGCTTCCACCACCGGAAAGGACAGACCAAGGCCGTGTTCGTCGCCTGGAGAGACCTGAAGTTCGCCAAGGGGCGCTTCGCCCTGATGGGAACCGTCATCGTGTTGATCACCCTGCTGGTCGGGCTGTTGTCCGGGTTGACGGCCGGTCTGGGTCAGCAGAACATCTCCGCGATCACGGAACTGCCCGCAGACAAGATCGCGTTCCAGGCTCCCGGCGGCGGCCAGAACCTGTCGTACTCCAACTCCACCGTCACCGAGCAGCAGTGGCTGCAGTGGTCCACAGCACCCGGCGTCGAAAACGCCGAACCGCTGGGGATCACCACGACCAAGGCCGCCGCCGGAGACAAGAGCACAGCCGTCTCCGCCTTCGGCGTCAAGCCCGGTTCCCGCCTCGCCCCGGTCGGCGGCAAGATCAGCGACAGTGCGGTGGTACTGTCCGTCGCGGCCGCCAACGACCTCGGCGTGCAGACCGGCGGCTCCCTCACCCTGGCAGGTCAGCGGCTGACAGTGGCCGCCGTCGAGGGCGATGCCTCCTTCAGTCACACCCCGGTCGTCTGGACCAGCCTGGATGTCTGGCGCAAGACCGTGCCACCCACCGGTGGCGGGCAGGGCCCGACCGCCACCGTCATCGCCCTGACCACCGCCTCCGAAGCCGACACGGCGACCACCGACCAGCGGATCGGTACCCGGACGGTCTCCATCCAGGACTCCCTGTCCGCGATCGGCTCCTACACCTCGGAGAACGGCTCCCTGCAGCTGATGCGCGGCTTCCTGTTCGTCATCTCCGCCCTCGTCATCGGCGCTTTCTTCACCGTGTGGACCATCCAGCGCAACGGCGACGTCGCCGTCCTCAAGGCACTGGGCGCCTCCACCGCCAACCTGCTCAAGGACGCTCTCGGCCAGGCCGTCGTCCTGCTCACCGGAGGCACCCTGCTCGGCACCGGCATCGCCGTCGCACTCGGCGCCCTCGTGTCCGGCTCCGCTGTGCCGTTCCTCCTCACCCCCGCCACCGTCCTGATCCCGGCCGCCGTGATCATCCTCCTCGGCGCGCTCGGCGCCGCCCTGTCCATCCGCCGTATCACCTCCGTGGACCCGCTGACCGCCCTGGGGAGCGCCCGATGAGCCTGAACCTGACCGACATCACCCTCACCTACCCCGACGGCGAGACCCGCCTGACCGCTCTCGACCAGGTCAGCCTGGAGGTTCCCCAGGGCAGCCTGACCGCCGTGGTGGGCCCTTCCGGCTCCGGCAAGTCCAGCCTTCTCGCGGTCGCCGCCACCCTGATCACCCCCGACACCGGCACCGTCACCGTCGACGGCCAGAACACCACCGGCCTCACCCGCGGCGAGTTGACCGAACTGCGCCGCCACAAGATCGGCATCGTCTTCCAGCAGCCCAACCTGCTGCCCTCCCTGACCGCCGCCGAACAACTCCAGGTCATGGCCCAGATCGACGGCCGCAAACCCCGCACCGCACGCGACCGCGCGATGGAACTCCTCGACGCCGTCGGCCTCTCCGACCAGGCGGGCCGCCGCCCCCACCAGCTCTCCGGCGGCCAGCGCCAGCGCGTCAACATCGCCCGCGCCCTGATGAACGACCCCACCGTCCTCCTGGTCGACGAACCCACCAGCGCCCTCGACCACGAACGCGGCGCCGCGGTCCTCGACCTGATCGCCCGCCTCACCCGCCGGCAGGCCACCGCCACCGTCCTGGTCACCCACGACCGCACCCACCTCACCGACGCCGACCAGATCGCCGAAGTCCACGACGGACGTCTGCGCCTTCCGGCACCGACGCTCTGAAACCGGCAGCGGCGCGCCGGGCGAGCGGACGGGATGAGGAGGCGATCACGGTGTGGAAGGCGCAGGTGCGGCCGGCCGTGGGACCACCGCGGCGAACCTGGATCATCTGGTGCGTGCGATCAAGCGCGGGTTGAAGAAGATCCAGTACCGGCCGCATCTGATCGGCGGCTGCCTGGCCGGGACCGGTCCGGTTCTCAAGCCCTCGTAACTCCACGAACTAAAGAGCAACGGCCGGGCGCCTTCACTGGTCGGCCTCGACGTGGGTGAGGAAGAAGTCCCGGATGTCCTGCGCCAGGAGCTCCGGCACCTCCATCGCGGCGAAGTGGCCGCCGCGCTCGAACTCCGACCAGTGCCTGATGTCGTACAACCTCTCGGCCAGCGGCCGTACCGACTGCGTGATGTCGTGGGCGAACACCGCCACACCGACCGGCACCGGGCACGGCTCGGTCCGCCGTGGAGTCTCGCGGTGCAGCCGCGCCGAGGAGGCCGCGGTGGCGGTCAGCCAGTACAGGGAGATGTCGGTGAGCATCCGCTCGTCACTGATCGTCGAGCGGGGGTCGGTCCACTGCGCGAAGCGTTCGGCGATCCAGGCCAGCTGGCCGACGGGCGAGTCGGTCAGCGCGTAACCGATGGTCTGCGGAGTGGCGGCCTGCAGTGCCTGGTACGGCGGGCGGTTGGCCATCAGCTGCCGGACCTTGTCCAGCCGGGCCTCGTCCGTCTTCGACAGTTCGACGTCGGCGTCCGGGTCCGGCCGGGTGGGCAGATAGTTGACGTGCACCCCGGCGACCCGATCGGGTGCCGCCGCGCCGAGTGCCAGGGAGATGCCCGAACCGAAGTCGCCACCCTGCGCGCCGTAGCGCTCGTAGCCGAGACGGCGCATCAGTTCGGCCCAGGCCTGTGCGACGTGGACGATGTCCCAGCCGCGCCGGTGGGTCGGCCCGGAGAAGCCGTAGCCCGGGATGGACGGGATCACCAGGTGGAAGTCGCGCGACAGCGGCTCGATCACGTCGAGGAACTCCAGGAACGAGCCGGGCCAGCCATGGGTGAGGATCAGCGCGAGCGCGTCCGGATTCGCCGAGCGCACATGGACGAAGTGGATGTTCTGGCCGTCGATCTCGGTGGTGAAGTGCGGAAGCTCGTTGAGCCTGGCCTCATGCGCACGCCAGTCGTACCCGGTGCGCCAGTACTCGGCGAGTTCCTTCAGCCGAGTCAGCGGGAAGCCGTAGTCCCACCCGGCGTCGGCGACCTCGTTGGGCCAGCGGGTTCGGGAGAGACGGTCGGTCAGGTCGTCGAGGTCGGCCTGGGGGATGTCGATGCGGAACGGCTTGATCACGGCCCTCACTCCGGAGAGGTTAAAACGTTAGTGACACTAACGAAGGTAGACTGTTAGTGTCACTAACGCAAGAAGCGGAGGAATCCCGTGGGCACGATCCCCGAACCGACCCCGGCCCGGCTGCGCGCCATCCCCAGCCGCCTGCTCGCCGGAACCGCGATCGTCGCCGACCGGCTCGTCGGTGAACGCCTGTCCGCGGAAGGCGCTCACAAATGGCACTTCGCCGTACTGGTCACGCTCGCCGAGGCCGGCTCCGCCAGCCAGGCCGAGCTCAGCCGCCGCACCGGCATCTACCGCAGTGACATGGTCGCCGTCCTCAACGAGCTGGCGGACGCCGAATACGTCCGCCGCGAACCCGACCCCGTCGACCGCCGCCGCAACGTCATCACCCTCACCCCCGTCGGCCGCCGCCGCCTGGAGCACCTCGACGCGCTCATCGCCGACGCCCAGCGCGAACTCCTCGCCCCCCTCACCCCCGGCCAGCGGGAGGAGCTCACTCGACTGCTCACCGTCCTCGTCGAACACCACCGCCCCCCGCACCCCCGCCCGCACGACGCGCGATAGCCCGTCGCCCGCCTCCGGAGCCTCCGCGAGGTGACCCGATCGGGGTCCGTCCTGGAGTTCCCCGACCACGGCGGGCCGATCCATCGTCCTGGGGTGGCGTTGTCAACGGGAGTCATGTGTCTCGACAAGGTCAGTCAGATGACACGGATTCGAGGGGTGATCCGTCAACCGGATCTCTGTTATCAACGAACTATCAGATAGTTGGACAACGGTAGTAAAGGGGAACTATCCATGTCACAGCGCACGAAGTCCATCAAGCTGAGGCTTCTCGGCGCCGTCGGTGCCGCAGTCATGCTGGCGCCTGTGCTGGCGACCGGTTCGGCCCAGGCCTCCACCGATACCGCTCGCCAGGCGTTACTGGTCACCGGCATCCACGTCTACTCCTCCACGGGCTTCTCGGGCCCGGACGCCTGGCTCAACGGAGACCCCGGTCAGTGCTACTACGTCGGCGCCGGCTGGAACGACAACATCCGTTCCGCCCGTACCGAGAGCAGCCGCCTGGTGGAGCTGTGGGACAACTACGACTGCACCGGTGGAGCGATCGTCGTCGACAGCAGCGGCTACAACTCGATCGGCAGCTGGGTCAGCGCCTACCGCATCCGCTAGTTCGGTGACGCTGGACGCAAGCGGTGAAGGCGGCCTTGTTCCGGCCGCGGGCGCGCGGAAGGAGCGGTACGGAAACCAGCGGTAGAGCCTGCCGCCTGTGAGAACACGGAGGCCGCACCCGACAGGACATCCGTCTTGCCGGGTGCGGCCATGCCGTGGCGCGGTCACGGGCCGGAGAGACTTCTCCGCCCGTCCTCACACCGTCCCGCTCGAACGCGGCCCCGCGGCTCAGTCCTCCAGCTCGTCCAGCAAAGATGCCAGCAGGTTCTCCTCCGGTCGCACGATCCGCTCCGCGATCTCGCGCAGGGTCAGCTTCTCCAGAAAGAGCGTGACAGGGACGTCGAGGTCGAAGTCGTCGCGCATGCGGCCGACGAGGAAGACGGCGGTGAGCGAGTCGCCGCCGGCGGCAAGATAGGTCCTGTCCAGGTCCTCGGCCCTGGTCAGCCCGAGCGTGGCCGACAGCAGTCCGATCACCGCGTCCTGCAGGTGACCGGTGTTCGACAGGGCGGGCACCGAGACGGGCACCGAGGCTAGCGCGGACAGGGAGAATGCTCCGTAGGAGACCCCGGAGAAGGCGTGGGTGCGAATGGCCGGCCGGCTCCCGGCCCACTCCTCGACCGCCACGTGCACGTTGGTTCCGCCGATGCCGACGGAGGTGATCCCGGCCCTCCGGGTCCCCCGCGAGGACGTCCAGGGAGAGGCGGCGGTGACCAGGTCGAAGGGGGAGGCCTGGAGGCGGAGGTCGGGGTGCGGGCGGGTGACGTTGGCCGAGGGCACCAGGGTCCGGTTCTCCAGCATGAGCACTGTCTTGATCAGGCCCGCGACTCCGGCGGCGGTGTCCAGGTGGCCGAGGTTGGACTTGACCGAGCCGATCAGACAATGGTCGGCCTCGGCGAAGGCGGTGGAGGCGGCGGCGATCTCGATGCGGTCACCCAGTTCGGTGGCGGTGCCATGGGTCTCCAGGTAGTGCGCCTGCGCGGGGTCGAGTCCCGCGGCCGCCCACGCCTCGACGATGGCGGCGGCCTGCCGGTCGACGCTGGGCGCGGTGAAGCCGACCTTGGCCGAGCCGTCGTTGGTGATCGCGGAGCCACGGATGACCGCGCGGATCGGGTCGCCGTCGGCCGCGGCGTCCTCCAGCCGCCTGAGCACCACCAGGCCGACGCCGTTGCCGGGGACCGTGCCGGCCGCCTTCTCGTCGAACGGGCGGCACCGGCCGTCGGGGGAGAAGACGCCACCGGGCCGGTAGAGGTAGCCGCGCCTGCGGACGGAGTCGATCGAGACGCCCCCGGCGAGCGCGGTGTCGCATTCACCCAGCAACAGTGCCTGCGCGGCCAGGTGGACCGCGGTCAGCGAGGTGGAGCAGGCCGTCTGCACGGTGAGGCTGGGGCCGTCCAGTCCCAGGCGGTAGGAGATCCATCCGGCCAGGAACTCGCGGTCGGTCAGGACACGCAGGTGCATGGCGCCGTACCGCGCGGCCAGACCGGGGTCGGCGTGGGCGGCGATCATGTGCTCACTCAGTCCGCCGCCCACATAGACGCCGGTACGCCGGGGTGGTCTACGCGGGTCGTGGCCGGCGTCCTCCAGCGCGTTCCACGCCGTCTGCAGCAGCTGGCGGTGCTGGGGGTCGAGAGCGACCGCCTCGGCGGGATTGAAGCCGAACAGTTCCGCTTCGAACCGGTCGGCGCCGACGAGGTAACCCTTCGACGGCACGTAGGCCGGGTCGCGCAGTTCCTCCTCGCCGACTCCGGCGTCGCGAAGCTCCTTCTCGCTGAAGTCGGTGATCGAACAGACCCCGTCGCGTAGGTTGGCCCAGAAGGCGGCGAGGTCGCAGGCACCTGGGAAACGGCCGCTCATTCCGATGACGGCCACGGCCGCATCAGTCACGATCTCCTCCTTGTTCTGGCCGCCAGGCGCGCCCGCCTGTCCGCGCCGTGTCGCCGGGCCTGGTCGTGGTGGGGTCGCGTGACGCCGTCGAGCCGGGCCGCGAGGGTGGCGACGGTGGGATGCCGGAACAGCTCGACCAGGGCCAGCTCGTCGTGGCCTTGGTCGTGCAGGGCCGCCAGGACGGTCAGCAGCCGGATCGAGGTGCCGCCCACGTCGAAGAAGTTGTCGTGTGTTCCGATGTGTTCCACGCCCAGTACCCGCCTCCAGATTCCGGCGATCAGTTCCTCGGTCGCGCCGGACGGGGTGTGATGGGGTTCGGTGGGACCGCGGTGTACGGCGAGCGGCTCCGGCAGCCTGGTCCGGTCCACCTTGCCGGAGCGGTTGACCGGCAGCTCGTCCAGGAGTGTGACGGTGTCGGGCATCATGTAGCCGGGCAGGTGTTCGGCCAGCCAGGACCGTAGGGCGGCGGGGTCGGCTCCCGGGGCGACGGCGTAGGCGGCCAGCCGTCGCCCGTCGTCCTCGCCGACGACGCGGGCGGCGGCGGCGGAGACCAGCGGGTGTGTCGCGAGCAGGCTCTCGATCTCGCCCAGTTCGATGCGGAATCCTCGGATCTTGACCTGGGTGTCGGTCCGGCCCAGATACGACAGCACCCCGTCGGCGTCGTAACGGCCCAGATCCCCGGTCCGGTACATGCGTGAGCCGGGCGGGCCGTACGGGGCCGCGACGAACCGCTCGGCTGTCAGTCCCGGCCGTTCGGCGTAGCCTCGGGCGAGCCCGGCTCCGGCCACGTAGATCTCCCCGGTCACTCCTACCGGGACCGGGCGTAGCCGTTCGTCCAGCACGTAGACGCGAACCCCGGTGACCGGACGGCCGAGCACCACCGGTTCGCCGGGTTCCAGATCGGCGAGGGTCGAATAGACGGTGGTCTCGCTCGGTCCGTAGGCGTTCACGATCCGCCGGTGCGGTGCCCACCAGCGTCTGACCAGTTCCGGCGGGACCGTCTCGCCACCGACGGCCAGGGTTCGCAGGTCCGGCAGTTCGTGCGGGGGCATGGACATCGCGGCCGCGGGGGGCAGGAACGCGTAGGTGATGCGCGAGTCCTGGAGACGTGCGAGCAGGTCTTCACCGAGACGTTCGTATTCGTGGGGGATGTGCAGTTCGGCGCCCGCCGTCCAGGTGAAGAGGAGGTCGGAGACCGCCACGTCGAAGCCGAAGTTGACGTACTGCAGGACCCTGTCGTCACGGGTGACGGGGAACTGCCCACGTACGGCCGTCACCAGGTTGAGCAGAGCGCCGTGCTCCACGGCCACTCCTTTGGGGGCGCCGGTGGAGCCGGAGGTGAACAGGACATATGCGAGGTTGCCCGGCTTCGGCGGGCCCGGGGGCGGCTCCAGCGGGCCGAGCTCGTCGAGTACCGGCACGTCCAGTTGACGGGCGAGCGCACGGGTGCCGTCGCCGGTGACGAGCAGGTGGACACGGGTACCGGAGACCATGGCGGCCAGGCGGGCGGGCGGGTGACCGGGGTCGAGCGGGACGTAGGCGCCGCCGGCTCTCAGTACGGCCAGCGCGGAGACGGCCATCTCCAGGGATCTCGGCAGGAGCAGGCCCACGGGGACCTCCGGTCCCACCCCCGCCCCGCGCAGCCGGGCGGCCAGGTCGTCCGCCCGTCGCAGGAGCTCGCGATAGGTCAGGGTGGCCTCGCCGTACGTCACCGCGACGGAATCGGGCCGCTCCGCGGCTGTCGCGGCGATGAGATCCGGCACGAGCGGGGACGAGGGGGCCGGGGGGCCGGCCGGAAAGCGGATCGCCAGGGCGAACTGCTCGGCGTTGAGCATGCCGATCCGGCTGATCGGCAGGTCGGGGCGCTCCAGCAGTCCTTCGAGCATCACCCGCAGGCTCCGGGCCCAGTGTCCGACGGTCGCCGCGTCGAACAGGTCGCTTCGGTAGACGACATGCCCGAGGAGTTCCCCGTCCCACCGTTCGACGTAGAGCAGCAGGTCGAACTTGGCTTCGTCCAGTATCAACTCGATGCGTTCCACTCGTGTGCCGGGCAGCCGCAGGGTCAGTGAGGTGTCGCCGTAGTAGGAGAACATCACCTGGACCAGCGGGTCGTGGCTGAGCTGTCGTTCGGGCACCACCGCTTCGACGACGGCTTCCAGGGGCGCGTCGTGGTGCAGGCGGCCGTCGAGCAGGCGGTCGTGCAGCCGATCGACCAGCTCCCCGAAGGTGGGGTCGCCGGTGAGGTCGGCCCGGACGGCCAGGGTGTTGGTCAGCAGGCCCACCACGCCCTGGACCGAGGGGTGGTCGCGACCGGAGACAGGTACGCCGATCACCAGGTCCCGCTGGCCGGTGACGCGGCCGAGGAAGGCGGCGAAGGCGGCGAAGAGCACGGTGAAGGAGGTGGTCGCGCGGTCGCGGGCCAGCTTGGCGAGGCGGTGCGGTGTGTCGGGAGGCAGGGGGAGTCGTTCGACGCCACCGGCGGTGCCCTGTACCGGCGGGCGGGGCCGGTCGGTCGGCAGGGCCAGGGTGTGCGGTGCGCCGGACAGGCTGTCGGCCCAGTAGGCGACCGCCTCCTCGGCGGGGTGTTCACGGCGCCAGGCGGCATAGCCGGGGTACTGCAGCTCCAGGGGTTCCAGTTCGGCTCCGCCGTAGGCCGTGGCCAGCTCGTCCAGGAGGATCTGCAGGGACCAGCCGTCGCAGATCAGGTGGTGGGCGACGAGCAGAACGCGGTGCAGGTCCGCCGAGACGGTGTGGACCGCGCACCGCAGCAGCGGTCCTCGCTCCACGTCGAAGGGCCGGGCGGCCTCCGCTCTCAGGTCGAGCCGCGCCACGCCGGTGAAGGCGAGTTCGGCGGAGTCGCAGACCACTTGGACATACTCGCCGTCGCGGACGCGGAAGATCGTCCGCAACGACTCGTGTCTGGCGACCAGCGTCTCCAGCGCCCGGCGGAAGGCTTCGACGTCGAAGGGGCCGTGGACGGCGAAGGCGACCGGCACGTTGTACTGGGCCGTGCCCGGGTGCATGCGATCCAGCACCAGCAGCCTGGCCTGGGTGGGGGAGACGGGGAATTCGTAACGCATCGCGACTCCCGTGGGTTGGGGGCGAGGGCTGTGGTGACCGTCGCCACAGCCCGCGGCGCCCGCATGCTCTGCTCGGCGAACCGTGGGGTGACGGTGTTGTTCCGCTCCGCCGGGAGGAGGCGGGTTCACCTACTCGGCCCCGTCCGCCAGCTGTTCGAAGGCATGCACGAGGCGTCCCATGATCAGCGCGGCCTCGGTGCGGGTGCGGCAGTCGGGCCGGTAGGCCAGTCGTATGTACAGCCGGTCAGCCGGATCGATCATGACAGCCAGCGGGTAGTGCGAGGAGTCCCAGACCTCGGCCAGCCGCAGGCGCCCGGGACGGTCCAGGCCGTCGCGGGGATAGTTCTCGAAGCCCAGCGCGGTGTCGAACAGGTCGCGATGCCCGGCCAGCCGTTGCAGGTCGGCCAGGCGCACGTACTGGTGGGCGGCCAGCCGGGCGTGCTCGTCCTGCAGGCGGGCCAGGAGGTTGTCGCCGAGCCTGACCCGTACCGGCAGCGCGTTGATGAACAGGCCGATCATCGACTCGATTCCGGGGATCTCAGGCGGGCGGCCGGAGACGATGGTGCCGAAGACGACGTCGTCCTGGCCGGTCATCTGGGCGAGGACCATGGCCCAGGCGGCCTGGGCGAGGATGTAGAGCGTGACGTCGACCGCGCGGGCCCGCTCGCGCAGCCTCCTGCTCAGCTCTTCGGTGAGTTCGAGGTCGAGCGTGTGCGGGATCACGCCGTCGAGGGCGTCCGGATGCAGGCGGGTGGGACCGGGCAGCCCCGCCAGGACCGGTTCCCAGGCGGCCGTGGCCTTGTCCGGCTCCTGGGCGCGGAGCCAGGCCAGGTAGTCGCGGAACTGGGGGGCGGGCGGCAGCGTCTCGCCCTCGTACAGCGCGATGAGCTCGCGGGCCAGAAGGGGCTTCGACCAGCCGTCGATCAGGAGGTGGTGGACCGTCAGCAGCAGTTCCGAGCCGACCAGCGCGGCGCGGAGCAGCGGTGGCCTGGTGACGTCGAAGGGCCTGATCCGGTCGGCCGCCATCACCTCCTCCATCGTCTGTCCGTCCACCTCGACGAAGGGGACGGACACGTGTTCCGGCACCAGTTGCACCGGCCTGCGCAGCCCCGCCTTGTACCGGAAACAGGCGCGCAGGCCGGCGTGCCGTTCCACCAGGGTGTCGACCGCCCGCCGCAGTGCCGCCACGTCCACCGGCCCGTCGATCCGGAACCGGCCCTGCATCATGTAGACGTCCGGCCCGGACTCGACCAGGAGCGCACGGTAGAGCATGCCCTCCTGGGTGGGGGAGAGAGGCAGGATGTCCGACAGCCTGGACCCCACCACCGCCTCCAGCGCGTCGACCTGTTCCTGCGAGAGCTCGACCAGCGGGAAGTCCGAGCTGGTCGAGCCGCCCCCCTGTTCCCGGGCGAGCACGCCGAGCGCTTCGAACCACAGGTCGGCCAGGGTCTCGGCCTCCTCTGCCGACATGCCGGCGTAGGACCAGACGGCCACCAGGTGGGGTCCGTCGGCGATCACGTCGAGTTCCACGGCGTAGGCCGTCGGCACGTCGGTCGTGCCGACCGGTTCCAGGTCGCCGCCGGAGAAGCGCCCGAGGTAGTTGAAGCGCAGGTCGGGCCCGGGCGAGGCGGCCAGCCGTGGTGCGGTGTCCGGGTTGAGATAACGCAACATGCCGTAGCCGATCCCGCCGCCGGGAACCGCCCGCAGCTGCTCCTTGACCTGTTTCAGCGTGACACCGGCCGCGCCGTCCCAGAACCCTTCCGCGGCCTCCAGCCGGACCGGGTACTGCGCGGTGAACCAGCCGACGGTCGCCGAGAGGTCCACGTCGCCGGTCGGCTCCTCGCGTCCGTGGCTCTCCAGTTCGACCAGCAGGGCGTTGCCGTGGCCGCGCCACCTGGCCGCCGCGGCGGTCAGCGCGGCCAGCAGCACGTGGTCCGGCCCGCAGCGGTAGGCGGTGGGCAGCCGGGTGAGCACCGCCTCGGTGATCTCGGGCGCGAGGGTCCTGGTCAGGGTGGTACGGCTGCCGCCGCTCGTCCTGCCGGGCACCAGCCCGGCCTCCTCGCCCGTGTCCATCCCGGTCCAGAAGGACAGCTCGGCCAGGCGCGCCGGGCTTACCGCCTGCTCGTGCAGCAGTGTGGACCAGCGTTGCACGGAGGTCCCGCGCGGAGGAGGCATATCGGCGCCCGACAGCAGCACCGCCATCTCGGCGGCCAGGATGCGCAAGGACACGCCGTCCGCGGCCAGGCGGTGCACGGTGAGGAGAAGCTTGCCCGCCTCCTTCTGCCAGACGGCCTGGAGCATCCTGCCCTTCTCGGGATCCAGGGCGGCCCCGCCGAGCCCCACCGGCTCGGCGGTCGCCGGGACCTCTAGTTCCCAGTGCTCGCCGGAGTGGCGGACGAGCCGCGTCCGCAGGCTCGCGTGCCGTTCGGTCAGGATCTGGAGCGCTCGACCGATGCGCTCGGCGTCGGCGTCGTCGGGCACCGGCAGCAGGGCTGACAGCGCGAAGGCGTGCAGCGGGCCGTGGTGCTCACGCCACCGGTGCATGATCGGGGTGAGGGGGAAGCGCCCGACCGGCGAGTCGGTCGCCACCTCGCTCGTGGCTCCGGCGAGCGCGGCGAGCCTGGCCGGGGTCCGGGCGACGAAGACGTCCTTCGGGGTGAGGACGATCGCCTCCTCCCTGGCCCGGGAGACGAGCTGGAGGGCCGCGATGCTGTCGCCGCCCAGGGCGAAGAAGCTGTCCTGCGCTCCGACGTCGTCGACCTTGAGGAACTCGGCGAACAGCTCGCAGAGCCGGGTCTCCACGGCGCCGGTGGGGGCACGGGTCCCGGCCCGGCGCGGCGGCGCGGGCAGGGCGGCCCGGTGGAGCTTGCCGCTGCGGGTCAGGGGCAGGCTCGCCAGCTCGACGAAGCCGCCGGGCACCATCTGGACCGGCAGCCGGGCCGCCGCGTGGGCGATGAGCGCGTCCTGGTCGAGCTCGCCGTGCGGCACCACGTAGGCGATCAGGCGTCCGTCCCGCAGGGCCACGGCGGCGCCGCTCACCGAGGGGTGGGCGGAAAGGACCGCCTCGATCTCGCCCGGCTCGACGCGTACGCCGGACACCTTCATCTGGTCGTCGGTGCGGCTGAGGAAGTCCAGCTGCCCGTCGGGCCGCCGACGTGCGAGGTCCCCGGTCCGGTACATGCGCGCGCCGGGCTCGAACGGGCAGGCCACGAAACGCTCGGCTGTCAGCCCGGGCCGGTTGAGATAGCCGCGCGCCAGGAGGTCCCCGGTCAGGTAGAGCTCGCCGGGCACGCCCACGGGTACCGGGCGCAGCCGGGCGTCCAGCACGTAGGCCCCGACGTTGTCCATGGGCAGGCCGATCGGCGGGAGCCCCTGGGGCTGCTCCGCGCTCAGGGTCGCCAGGACCGTGCCCTCGGTCGGCCCGTAGGTGTTGTGGAAGCGGCGCCTGCTGTTCGCCCAGGCCCGCACCAGCTCGGCGGAGCAGACCTCGCCGATGGTGGCGATCACACGCAGCGCCGGATACTCGCCCGGCGGCACACTGGCCAGGATCGTCGGTGAGATGAAGGTGCCGGTGATCTCGCGCTCCACGAGCACCTCCGCCAGCTCCCGGCCCGTCAGGGGACCGGGCCTGGTGACGACGAGTGTGCCGCCGGAGCCGAAGGCCATGCACAGCTCGCCGACCAGGACGTCGAAGGTCGGGGCGCTCAGCTGCAGTATCCGGCTGGAGGCGTCGATCCGGAGCTGCTCGACCAGGGAGGCGGCCAGCGTCGCGTGCCCGGTGTGCGAGGCCACGACGCCCTTGGGGGTGCCGGTGGACCCTGAGGTGTAGTAGACGTGCGCGGCCTGCAGCGGTTGGAAGGCCCGCGGGAGCGGGGCCCGGCCGGAGTCGCCGGGCGACAACCGCGAGACACCCGTCTCCGGTAAGGGCGTCGCCGGGTCGGCCACGACGGCCACCGGCGCGGCGTCCCGCAGGATGAACGCGATCCGGTCCTGGGGGTATTCGGGGTCGACGGGCAGGAAGGCGGCTCCGGCGCGCTGGACCGCGAGGATGCCCACCACCAGCTCCACCGACCGGCCGAGGACGAGTGCGACGATCCGCTCCGGACCGGCGCCGCACTCGCGCAGCGCCCCGGCCAGGCGGTCGGCCCGCGCGATCAGCTCGGCGTAGGTCACCGCCTCCTGCTCCGACTCGACCGCCACGGCGTCCGGTGAGAGGGCCGCCTGCCGTACCGCCAGATCCGCCGGCGAGGTGGCGGGCAACTCCCGGGGGACGGCGGAGCCGGGCGTCTCTCCGGACAGCAGCGCCGCGTGGGAGATCGGCGTGTCGGGGGAGCGCACCAGGTCGGCCAGCAGGACGGTGAAACCCTCGGCCCAGGCGCGGACCGCCTCGGGGTCGTAGAGGTCGGTGCGGACCTCCAGCGCCCCCGCGAGGCCGTCCTCGGTGTCGCGCACGATTCCCATCACGTCGTGCTCGCCGCCGGTCTGCACGCGCTCCGGCTCGGCGATCTCCTGCAACATCCGCACGCTCTCCTGGCGGGTCAGGTGCATGAAGACCCATTGGAACAGCGGCGAGCGCCCGACAACCCGCTCGGGGCGGATCGCGCTGACGATCCGCCCCACGGGTACGTCGGCGTTGTCGAGCAGGCGCGGGAAGTCGGCGGTGAAGCGGCTCAGCAGGTCGGCGAAGGTCGTCTCCTGCTCGAAGTGCCAGCGGGTGGGAACCTCGTTCATGACGTAGCCGATGACGCGTTCCAGGCCCTTGGCCGCCCGGTTGGCGACGGGCGTGCCGATCGTCATGTCGTCCTGGCCGCTCAGCCGGTGGGCGAGCACCGCGAAGGCAGTCATCAGGACGCCGTAGACGGTCGCGCCCCGCTCCCTGGCCAGCGCGCGGATCGCCGCCTCTCCCTCCAGGTCGATGTGGAAGGGAAGCCGCGTGATGCCGAACGGGCCGCGCGGCGCGCCGAGCGGCCCCACGGTCAGCGGGGGCGGAGGGGCGCCCAGATAGTCGCGCCAGAAGCCCAGCTGGGCCTGGAGTACCCCGGCCTCCTCCAGTTCGCGCTGCCACGAGGCGAAGTCGGGGTACTGGATCTCCGGGCGGCCGAGTACCGGCGGGGTGCCGTCGCGCACGGTCTTGTAGGCGGCGGTGAACTCCCTGTGCAGGATGTCGAAGGAGAACCAGTCGGTCACGATGTGATGCAGTGCCAGGACCAGGGTCGAGCGCTTTTCGTCAACCCTGATGAAGCGTCCCCGGATCAGCCGGTCCCTGCTGAGGTCGAAGCGCCGTCGGCTGTAGGCGGTCAGCTCGTCGTGGAGGGAGTCACGTAGTTCGGCCCGCTCCAGGACGAAGGGCCCCGCGGCGGGGAAGTCGGCGCGCAGTTCGTCGACCGATCCGGTGATGCGCATGCGCAGGATGTCGTGCTGCTCCTGGACGATCGTCAGGGCGGCTTCGAGGTCGCCGGGGTCCACGGGGCCGTCGAAGTGGTAGGCGCAGCAGAGGTTGAGGGCGGACAACTCCGAATAGAGCGCCTCGTAGACCCACAGGTCCTCCTGGCCTGGGCTGAGCCGTACCGGCCGGGAGGGGTCGCGTTGCGGGACGATGTCGGGGATCGCCCCGATCTGCCCTGCCTCGACGAGGCGGCGCAGGAGTGTGACGCGCTGCTCACGCGGGAGCGCGGCGAAACGGGTCGTGGTACTCATGGGGCCTCCGTCATCAGCGTGGACAGTCGCTCCAGCCCGGCGAGCACCTGCTCGGCCGGGAGCCCGAAGTCGACGAAGCAGGCCACTTCGTCGACGCCCAGGTCGCTCAGGTCGGTGAGGAACTCGCGGCAGCGCTCGGCCGGGCCGAGCAGTCCGCCCCAGTTCAGGTAGCGGCGGAGGGCGAACTCGGCCAGTGCGTCGCTCTCCCGTTCGGTGAGCCGGGCGGCCCGGCCGTCGTCCAGCCGGTTGGTGGCGGTCTGCGCCACGTAGGACTTCAGGTAGGCCTTGAGCGGCTCGCCTACCGTCCGGGCCGCGTCGTCGGCGACGTGGGTGTGGGCCATCAGGGTCACCGTGCCCTTTGGGTGCAGCTCCCGGTAGAGGGCGATCCTGCCGGCCAGTTCCTCGCGGGTCTGGCCGATCGTCGCGGCCAGTACGTTGGTGCGCAGCCGCCCGGCGGTCCTCCAGGTCTGCGGGCTGCCCGAGGTCGTCAGCCACAGGGGGAGCTCGGGCGAGTAGGGCGTGGGCTGGGGCCGTACCGCGACCGGCCTGCCGCTGCCGTCGGTGAACTCCACCTCCTCGCCCGACCACAGGCGGCGCAGCAGTTCGATGCCGTCCAGGGCGTGCTCGCGCCGCCCGGCGAACCGCTCGGGGGCGAGCACGAAGTCCTTGGAGTGCCAGCCGGTGGCCACCGACAGGCCGATCCGGCCGCGCGACAGGTTGTCGACGACGGCCCAGTCCTCCACGACCCGCAGCGGGTGGTGCAGTGGCAGCACCAGGCTGCCCGCCCGGATCGCGATGCGCTCGGTGGCCACCGCCAGGGCCGCGCTCAGCACCGACGGGTTGGGGAAGACCTGGCCCACCTGCTGGAAGTGCCGTTCGGGGGTCCAGACTGCGGTGAAGCCCAGTCGGTCGGCCGCTCTGGCGATGTCCAGGATCTCGGTGTACTTCGTGGCATGGCCGACGCCGCCGACGTTGTCGGCCCCGAAGAACATGACGCTGATATCCATCGGGACGTCAGTCCTTTCACGAGATCTGGGCGGCCGGGTGGCGGGGACACCGTGGAGGTGAACCTCGGTGCCGGCGCGGCGAGAGGCCGTGGACCGTGTCAGGCACGGGTGACGCTCGCGGGCCGGATGCCGCGCCCGTTGGCCTCGACGTGGTCAAGGCACTCGGCTCTCGGGGAGGTTCCCAGCACGACCCGCCGGCCTGCGGGGACCTTCGGGCCGAAGGGCCACAGCGAGTGCCGGTTCCCGTCGTTGACCAGGACCAGGTAGGTGCCTTCGGCTTCCTCGAACGGGTTGGTCATGTCGCGGTCTCCGTTCCGGTCGGGCGGGTGGACGTCGATCTCACGTACGGCGGTGCCGGCCAGGCCCGCGGCGAGGAGCCGGGAAGCGTCTTTTCCACGTTGGCTATTTCGGGATGGCGCGGTTTTGCTCCGGAGGTGAACGCGGGATATATCCCGGGCCCTCACGATCCAATGCGTGCGCGAAGAACCTCTGCCGCAGCTCCGCCTCCCGAAAGACTCGCGCCTGGTTCAGGCGGATGCGTGAATCCATGTTTCGGTCGTCCGTGAGGAGATGAGCCTTCGAATGTGCTCTCACGTTCACGGCGTGCTGCTAAAGAACTCTTGCGGAAAGTATGTTGCCCACCAGGTCCTGTCAAGGGGAGGTACCGGCGAGGCGGGGGTTTTCGGTTGATCGAGCT
Organism: Streptosporangium sp. NPDC020072; assembly: GCF_040631445.1. Classification (NCBI taxonomy): domain Bacteria; kingdom Bacillati; phylum Actinomycetota; class Actinomycetes; order Streptosporangiales; family Streptosporangiaceae; genus Streptosporangium; species Streptosporangium sp. NPDC020072. Next base: position 177,376 of record NZ_JBEYAB010000008.1, read on the forward strand.
GAGTCCTGATGGCGGACCGGGGTAACGCCGTCCGGCATCCCGAAGCGCGCGGCGAGCCTTCCCGCCGCGTGTGCAGGGGATTTCACAAAGGTGATTGTTCATATCTTTTGAAGCCGTGTCGCAGAACAGCGTTCGGTTCCGCCGACGAGCGACGGGGGCCGGTCACGGACGGTGGCAGGGGAGGCGGGAAAGGCCCGTACCTCGACGCACCTGCGCCGGCCTCCGCTCGGATCTGTGTCACCGGCCGCAGAGCGGATCGGCTCGGTGCATTTTCGGAATCACCTCCCGGAATCCGTGCTCGCAGGAGAAGTTTCGCGAACAGTAATTGAGCGAACGGTCCGCGGAACGTCCGTGGCTTCGGCTTCGCGCAATCGGCCATTTCTGAGAGCGCAAAAAGCCGCGAACGCTGCGGAAATTCACATCGCGTCCGGCCGTGGCGAGCCCGCGTGAGGAGTCCTTACAGGCCGAATCCGATCGTTCCACCTGTCGGCCCGGCGGAAGCACGGAGCCCAAAACCTCGCGTCGCCGATAAATGCGTGGCCCCGCGGCCGCCGCTCACCGGGGACGCGCCGGCCGGCCGGTTCAGTCGCGGACGGCTCGTTGCAGGACGGCCTGGATGTGATCAGGGTCGGCGGGGGCGTTGTCGAGGAGGATCGCGGTGCACAGCCCGTCAGAGGCCGCGACGAGGGCGGCGATGGCCGCGGGGTCGTCGGTCAGCGTGGCGGCGAGTTCGGCGATGTTCTCCCGCCAGCGGCGTGCCACGGGCCGCAGTGGGGGGCGGCGGGCGGCCAGGGTCGCCAGCTCGCGTTCGGCCAGGGCGCGTTCACGTCCGGAACCGGCGGACTCGGCGATGAGGCGGGCCAGGCCGGCGAGCTTGTCGCCGGGGGTGTCGATGATGTCGCGAATGCGGGCGGTGTAGGCGTCGGCGACGCTCGTGAGAGCGGCGACGAGCAGGTCGTCGAGGGTCGCGAAGTAGTAGGTGCTCAGGGACGTCGTGGTGCCGGCCTGCTTGGCGACCGTGCGATGGGTGACGCCTGCCGCGCCGTCGCGAGTGACCACGGCAAGGGTGGCCTCGATGATCTCCGCGCGTCGTCTCTCACCACGCGCGCGGCGTCCGTCGATGTGCTCGCCGTCGTCGGTGGTGTCGTCCATGCTGCTCCTCGGCACGACCCCAGGGTAGTGGGACCGTCGTTCAACCGTCCGTGTCGCGGCTCCGCGCCTCCCCGAGCGCGGGCACGTGACGCAGCATCTTGAGGCACAGCACCGTGGCGGCGGCGATGACGACCCCCGCGACCAGGGAAGCGATGTTGAGTCCGCTGGTGAAGGCCTGCCGGGCCGCCTCGACGGTCCCGGGCGGAAGGTTCTCGGTGATCGCCACGGTCGCGTTCAGACTGTCGGTGAGGGGACCGGAGGTCTCCGACGCCAGACCTTCGGGCACCGTCACCTGAGTACGGTAGACGGCGGTGGTGAGGCTGCCGAGCAGTGCGACGCCGACGGCGATGCCGAGTTCCTGGACCGTCTCGGACATCGACGCCGCCGACCCGGATCGCGTCGCCGGCACCGCGCCCACCACGATGTCGGTGCCCAGGGCGGCGAGGGCGCCCAGCCCGAGATAGACGAACGCGAAGCCGGCCGTCACAGGGATCTCGTCGTCGAGCCCCGCGGTGGCGAGCAGCGCGTACCCGGCGAGGGACACCCCGAGGGCGGCGCCCATGACCGAGCCGGGACGCAAGCGCCGGGCGACCAGGGGAGCACCGATGGCGGCGGCGAACATCGCCAGCGCCGGTGGACCCATCCAGAGCCCCGCGTCGAAGGGCGTGAGCCCCACGACGAGCTGGAGGTACTGCGTGACCAGGTACATCGAGCCCCCGACTCCGGCCAGGCCGATGAGCAGCACGCTCAAGGCCGCGGTGAAGGCCCGGTTGCCGAACAGTGTCACGTCCAGCAGGGGGTCGGTGAGGCGGCGTTGGCGACGTACGAACACGACTCCGGCCAGAACGCCCGCCACGGCACAGACGAGGGCCGGGCCGCCGGGGCCGTCGGAGGCGATGCGCTTGACGGAGTAGACGACCGGAAGGATCGCCGCCAGGGACAGGCCCACGCTGATCAGGTCCGGCCGGCCGGTGGCCGGGGCCGCGTACTCGGGGAGCAGTGCGCGTGCTCCGGCCAGGACGACGAGGGCGACGGGCACCGCCGTCAGGAACGGCGCTCCCCACCAGAAGGAGTCCACCAGCGCTCCGCCCACGATCGGCCCGGCGGCCATCCCGAGCGCGAACATCGTGGCCCAGACCCCGATCGCGACCGCGCGCTGACGCGGGTCGGGGAACATGTTCGAGATCAGCGACAGCGTGGAGGGCATGAGCGTCGCCCCGGCCACCCCCAGCAGGGCGCGCGCGAGGATCAGCAGTTCGGCCGTGGGGGCGAACGCGGCGAACACCGAGGCCGCCGCGAAGGCGATCATCCCGATCTTCAGCAACCGGCGTCGCCCGATCCGGTCGCCCAGCGTGCCCATGGTGACGAGGAACCCTGCGACGAGGAACCCGTAGGCGTCCATGATCCATAGCAGCTGGGTGGCCGACGGGGACAGATCGGCCGCCATGCTCGACGCCACCAGGTACAGCACGGTCACGTCCAGCCCCAGCAGCACCGTCGGCATGGCCAGCAGGCCCAGGCCCGCCCACTGGCGCGCCCCTGCCCGCGTGAACCGTTGCCCCGCCATCACGCCCCCTTCGCTCTCATAAAATTGAACAGTAGTACAACTAGTACAAACGTTCAATTTAATGAGAGCGGGCGTCACCGGCCGGGGCCGGGACGTACGTCTCGTTCTTGATCGGGTAGACCATCAGCCGGTCGAGGCCACCCGGGCCGGACGGCGACACGCGCTCACGTTCCGGTGCCGGTCCGCGGTTCGTCGCTCACGGAGGCGGTGCGGCCTCGCCTCCCAGGAGGCGTCGTGCGAGGTGAAGGGCGTCGGTCACCGGAGTGGGGCCGGCCGCGGGCACGATCGAGGCGACGCCGGCCAAGTCGGATCTGGAGCTGGGCGTGGAGACCTCCGCCCACATCACTGCCGAGCACGACCCCGCGGCCCGGCGACGCAGACGCTGAGAACTGGTTCTGCGTCGTCCGGCGCGTTGCCGCCTGTACCGGATGTGCTCGTCGTGCGTAGCGCCAAAATCCGGTCGTCCGATCCTCCCGGAGGCCGGTGTGCGCCTACGACCTGCCGCACATGTTCGCCCGGTCGGGGGTGACGGTGTGGGTGTGGTCAGTCCGGCAGCAGGTGTGACACCAGGGTGCGTGCCCATTCGGGAGTAGGGGCCTGGTCGGTGAAGACGGCGCGGTAGTAGAGGGGGGCCTTCCCCTCCGTGGCCGCCGTCCTCGTCCTCTTTCTGGCCGCGTCCAGCGCCCCGTCCCCGATCTATGTCATTTACCAGCAGCAGTGGCAGTTCACGGCGTGGGTGCTGACGGTCGTCTTCGCCCTGTACGTGTTCGGCCTGCTCGGCTCGTTGCTCGTCGTCGGAGCGCTGTCGGACCATCTCGGCCGCCGGCCGGTGCTCGCCGCGGCGATCGCACTGGAGGTGATCGCACTCGTCCTGTTCCTGGTCGCAGGGAACGTACTCGTCCTGCCAGCCGCTCGGGTGTTGCAGGGCATCGCGACCGGGGCGGCGACGACAACGCTGAGCGCCACGCTGGTCGATCTAGAGCCGTCTCGGGGGCGGGCGGGCGTCGTCACCTCGGTGGCTCCCCTGACCGGGCTCGCCGCCGGTGCTCTCGGCAGTGGCGCGCTGGTGGAGTTCGGCCCCTCCCCGACCCGGCTGATCTATGTGCTGCTGCTCGGCGGGATGCTGCTGGCGGCGGTGGGCGTCGCCTTCGTCCCGGAGACGTCGCCGCGCCGGCCGGGAGCCGTCGCCTCCCTGCGACCCCGGGTCGCGATGCCCGCGCACCTGCACGCCGAAGGTGACCAACCATCTGCCCAAGAACCACCGTGTCCTCGCGATCGACCTTGCCGAGCACGGCGAGTCGCGCTCGATGCGGGCGCTGTGGACGATGGAGGAGTTCGCCCGCGACGTGGCGGCCGTACTGGAGGCCGAATCGGTGAACAAGGCGGTCGTGGCCGGGCACTCCCTCGGTGGGGCCGTCGCTGTCGAGGTTGGCAAGCTGCTTCCCGATACGGTCTCGCGAGTGGTGGCACTCGACGCGCTGCACTACCTGTCCCTGTTCCCGGCGATGAGCGACGAGCAGGTCGAAGCGATGCTGCGCCTGTTCCAGGAGGACTTCGCCGCCGGGGTGCGGGGCCTCGTCGAGGGAGGCTCGCCGGCGGGGACCGATCCGGCTCTCAAGGAAACGTATTTCGAGAAGATGGTCGCCGTACGGCAGCCCGCGGGGCTGCGTTCCATCGAAGGGCTCATGCGCTGGGACATGGACGCGGCACTGCGCGAGACGAAGCAGCCGATCACCGTGTTCGCGATTCGTGACCTGGTGACGCAGGAAGCGATCGACCGCTACGGGGACCGGCTCGACATCGTTCTCATCGAACTGGGCAGCCACCACTTCCCAGTGGAGGCGCCCGAGGGCACGGCGAAGCTTCTGGCCGAGGTGGGAACCGACTAGGAACTGCTTGGGAAGCCGGGGACTCTACTCGTCAGTATTAGCGCTAAGTGCCGAACCGGCAGGTCAGCGTACCGACATGTGGTCATAAGTCCTGTTCGTTGATCTCGATTCGGGAGTACTGAGCGGTAGTAGCCGCAAGCACTCGTTGGTTTTGTCGGTGAGAGGCTGCGACGTTTGTCGATGAGAATCGACAACGCCCGCCCCGGCGACATGTTCTTGTCGATGAGTTCTGACAACAGCCGGTGCGGGGGCAGCGGCCTGGACACACGTCAGCTCGCAGCGTCAGGCGTTCTCGGTTCTCATCGACATTCGGCCGTCGCGAAGATCGCAGAGCGTTGCTGAAACTCGTGAACATCCGTTGCCGCTTCTCACCGACACAGTCAACTCGTAACGTCACCGACTCCTCCGCCCGGCCGGCGGCCGCCCCCTCACCCGGCCGGACACGATGATCGGCGACAAGGGCTCACTCCACCCGCAAGATCCGGCTCGACCTACGCCGGCGCGGCATCAAAGCGGTCATCCCCGAACGCCGCGATCAGATCGCCAACCGCAAGCGCCGGGGCAACCTGGGAGGCCGCCCGCACGCCTTCGACGCCCTGGCCCACAAGCAGCGCAACCTGGTCGAACGCTGCATCGGCAAGCTCAAGCAATGGCGCGCGATCGCCACCCGCTTCGACAAGCCGGTCAGCCGCTATCCGGCAGGCGTGACCATCGCCTCGCTCATGCTCTGGCTCCGAAACGCCGAATTATCAGACACCCCCTGGTCCGGGCCGCCCGCCTCCGGAGCCGGTACCCCGAGTTGCGACGAAGTCCTCGATCGCGTCCATGTGGTCGGGCCGCAGACCCTCGCGGGGCGACGGTGCGATCAACAGGGCCCGGCCGTCTTTGGTCAACTCGTCATGCACCGGACCGCCGGTGGGCACCTCGACGTCGTCGGTCCAGACGAGCCGCCACCCTCGCGCCAGGACCTGGCGTGCCGCGGCGAGTTTGGCCTCCGCCGCGGCGGTGCTGGAAAGGTGCTCCGACCAGGCACGGGGCAACCGGGGCAGGGCGAACAACCGTTCCACCTCATCGGCGTCGGCGCACCAGGTGCTGCACCAGCGGATCTCGACCGTGCCCGTCCGGTGCAACGCGCGGACACGGTCGATCAGAGCGGGCGCCCAGCGCATGCGATAGGCGTAGCCACCGGAGTGGGCGACCCCTCTGCGCGGGATACCTCCCCAACCGGGCCGGGCGACGTTGATCACACCGTCGACGTCGAGCAACCACACCGGCCGGCTCATCAGCCGGCGCGTCCTTCGGGAGCGCCCGTGCTCATACCCAGCCTCCTGGGGGTTCCGGGGGAAAGGCATCCCGCTCCGCCGCGCCGGGAGGGCCTTCAGTCGTCGAGATAGGCGCGCAGTTCGCGGCGTGCCCGGCGGCGGTCACGCCGGCGCTCCTGGCGCAGGAAGTAGTGCCACTCCCGGTATCCGCCTCTGCCGGTGTGGCCGAACCAGAGACCGGCGGGGGCACCCCAGTAACAGCCGGTCGTGCGGACGCTCTGGGAGACGCCGTCGGCGGTGATCTCATCCGGCAGCGTGCACGGCCCGAACCGGTGGTCGTGCACGGGCAGGCAGGTCACCATCGGTGTCTCGGCCATCCGCACCCACCAGGGCCGGGTCTTGTCAGTCTTGCTCATACGGTCACCTTTCGGCTCCGCGACGCCCCGGGATGGGGCCGTCACAAGAACGGATGCACCGCGATCACCTCCAGACGTGTAACCCGATCACGACGATACAGCGGGCCCTCAGGTGCCGACGAGACCCTCATCACCCCCGGGTCAGGACGAATGTGCCCCACCGAAGGCGTCGCGGGCCCAGGCGGCGAAGCCGGTCATGGTCAGCCCGAACGCGTGCGCGTGCTCCGGGTGGGCCGCCTGGCCGAGGACGTTCATCTGTTGCTGCATGTTGACCATCATGGGCGGAAGCCCCCGCGCGACGGCCTGTTCGGCGGACAGGACGGGAGCCTCGACCGTACGGCCCAGCACCCCGGACAGGACCTCGGCGATCTCGGTCATCGTCAGGAGGTCGCCGGCGAGCTCGACGTCGGCGCCGGTGAACCTCGCCGGGTCGGCGAAGGCGGCGGCGGCCGCCGCGCCGATGTCCGGAACCGCCACCAGTGACAGTCTCGTGTCCTTCGCGAACGCCGTCACGAATCCCTGTTCCGCCCAGTCGCCGAACATGTAGGACCGGCCGAGCAGGTTCTCCATGAAGGTCGCGGGCTTCAGGATCGTCCAGCGGGGGAATCCCGCGGTGCGTACGAGGTCGTCCACGTGGGCCTTGCTCGCCCAGTAGTGGCGGCTCCACTCGTCGGGCGTCCAGCCGGGCACGGCCCGGACCTCGTCTCCGGCTCCGGAGACCGAGGTGTGCACGAACTGCGCCACACCGGCCGCTCTGGCGGCCTCGACCAGGTTGCGGCCGCGGACGGCCTCGCCGTCGGACATGAGGTTGGTGAGGTCCGGGAGCTGCACCGAGAACACTCCGCGGACACCGGTCACCGCGGCCGTCAGGGACGCGGGATCGTCGAGGTCTCCGAGCACCGGTTCGGCGCCGAGCGCCAGGACGGCCCTGGCCGGCTCGGACTCCGGATCTCTGAGAAGGACCCGCACGGGTGTTCCCGCGGCGAGGAGGGCTCGCGCGACCGCGCCGCCCTGCTTGCCGGTCGCACCGGTGACGAGCACTGGATCAGGCATGACAGGCCTCCACCAATAAGTGGGGTGACACCCCGTTTTCACTTCTCAGGGTAAGATATGGGGGACCACCCCACTTGGCAAGCGGCAGGAGACACGGTGCGGGAGACCAGGGAAGAACGGCCGAAGCGCGCGGACGCGCGGCGCAACCGCGACCGGATCCTGGCCGCGGCCCAGATCGCCATAGCCAGGGACGGCGTCGACGCCTCGCTGGAGGAGATCGCCAGGCAGGCCGGGGTCGGTTCAGCGACGCTGCACCGGCACTTCCCCTCCCGCCTGGCGCTGCTGGAGACGGTGTTCCTCGACCGCGTCGAGACGCTGTGCTCCCAGGCTCGCGAGCTGGCCGCGGAGCCGGACCCCGGGGCCGCGCTCGTCACCTGGCTCAGGGCCATCGGCACCTACGCCGCCAACGTGCGCGGGCTCGCCCCGTCACTGCTGCTGAGCGCCCACGAGCTCGAACACCGGGAACGGAACGTGACCTGCCACAGGAAGATCAGCGGCGCCGGTGAGGAGTTGCTGACCCGGGCCCGGCTGGCGGGGGCCGTACGCCCTGAGGTGTCCATCGACGACCTGCTCACCCTCGTCAACGCCATCTCGGCGGCGACCGAGCGGCACGCCGACGCGGCCGCCGCGACCGACCGCCTGCTCCTGCTCGCCCTCGACGGAATCCGCTCCACGACGCCGCCGGGGCCGTAGCCCGGTCCCGTGAACCGGCGCGCCGCCCACGGTGGGACGCGGCGGCACGGGTGCGGGTCAGGCGGGCTCTTCGCCCGTCTCCTTGGCGAAGGGAACGCCGCGAAGGCTGAGCAGTACCAGCGCGGCGCCTCCGCAGGTGAGCGCGATGTCGGCGACGTTGCCCACGAACGGGCCGTAGTCGATGAAGTCCACGACGTGCCCGCGGGCGAAGCCGGGCTCACGGAGGAGCCGGTCGCCCAGGTGGGACACCGCGCCACCGAGCAGCGCGCCCAGCACGAGCGCCCAGCCTGGGGAGGCCACGCGGCGGGCGGTGTAGAGGATGCCGCCCACCGCGGCCGCCGCGACCAGGGCGAACACCCACGTGGCGTTCTCTCCCAGGGAGAAGGCGGCGCCGGGGTTGTACAGCAGCCGGAAGTGGATCAGCGGGGGGAACACGGGGACACGCTCGGTCTCGGACAGTGTGGAGACCGCCCAGAACTTGGTGAGCTGGTCCAGGAGCGCGACCACCGCGGCCAGCGCGAGCATGATGCCGTACAGCCGCCTCGGACCCCGCTCCGATCGCATCATTCAAGGCCTCCGTACCACCGTGTCCGAACCAGGATTCCCCCGAGCCTACCGAGGCGTTTTCCGAGGTGCCGCCACGCCTTCGAGCAGGGCGTCGCGTTGCGCCGGGCTCAGGCGGTCCGGCCTGGGGGCGGCGGCGAACGCGCCGCTTCCGGCCCGTTCCACGACGAACGGGTCGGCGAGGACCGGACGGCGGCCGATCGCGTCCAGGGCGCCGGCCGCCCGCCGTACGGGCCAGCCCAGTGCTGCGGCGAGTTCGTCCACGGTGAGCGGCCGGGCGGCGTACACCAGCGCGGAGACCACCGTCAGCACGTCACGGACGACGGCGTCGGTGAGATCGCTGCCGTTCATCTGCTCGCTGATCCAGGTGAAGAACTGAGCCATCCGGCCCAGCCGGGCGCCGGTGGGCGTGTCGGCGCCGAAGATCTCGATCCCGCGCCGAGCCTCCGTCGCGACCTCGGCGTGCGCCCCGGTGTCGGCCCTGAACGCCCGGAGCCAGACGTCGTCGTCGACGACGTACCGTTCACGGCGCCCCGAGTCCCGGGTGCGCCCGACCAGCTCGATCGCCTCAAGGTAACCGACGGCCTTGGACACCGAGGCGGGGCTGACCCGCAGCCCGCGCACGAGTTCGGCGGACGTCAGGTCTCCTGAGCCGGAGGTGAGCAGGCAGGCGAACACGCGGGCGGCCATCCGGGGAAGGCCGACCCCGACCAGAGGGGCCGCGAGCCGCTCCACGAAACCGTGCACGGACTCGGCCGACCGCTCGCCGGCCGGTGGACACGCGGCCTGGACCGGTCTGCGACGGCGGGCCCGCTGTCCGGTGGCCTGCTGCGCACGGTCGGCCAGATAGCCACCGGGCGCGCTGTTGCGTGCCACCTCGCGGCTGATCGTGGAGGTGGGCCTGCCCAGCCGTCTGGCGATCTCGGCGTATCCCAGCCCCTCGGCCAGCCAGGTCGCGATCCGCCGGCGGTCCTCGTGGGTCAGCCTGTCTCCGGGCATCGGCTCGCCCCTGTCGGTTCGGGTTCACGGGTGCGTTCACCAACAATACATTGCAACGAACGATCGGCATGGATTGCATTTATCAACAATGTCATTGCAACGATTTTCACGAAATCCCAGCGAAGGCGCGCATCGTTAGGGTTTATTCGTTGACGAGTTTTGAAACGCAACGTAGCCTTTCCGCATCTGGAAAAGATTGGAGCCCCTTGTGACGAGAGCGTTGGACGTGCCCCGGATACGGGCTCACGTCGCCGGACTGCTCGCGGAGTACCGGATCCCGAGCGCCGTGATCGGCGTCCTCAGCGACGGGGAGATCACCGACTTCGCGGTCGGCGTCAGGGACGTCTCCACGGGAGAGCCCGCGACGACCGACACCGTCTACCGGTGCGGCTCGGTGTCCAAGACATGGACCGCCCTCGCCTTCATGCGGTTCGTCGACGAGGGAAGGGTCTCCCTGGACGAGCCGGTGCGGACCTACCTCCCGGATTTCCGGGTCGCCGACCCCGAGGTCGGTGCCAGGGTCACCCCCCGTCACCTCCTCAACCACACCAACGGCATCGAGGAGAGCTACGGAGATCCGGGGGAGGGGGACGACGTGTACGAGCGCATGGTGGAGAACATCGCCGGCGCGTCACAGGTCCACCCCCTGGGTCACACCCACGGCTACAGCGCGGCCCTCGGCTACGCGATCCTCGCCCGCATCATGGAGGTGGTCGACGGCAGGCGGTGGGACGACATCATGAGGGACCGCCTGTTCGGTCCCCTGGGGCTGACCTCGACGAGCAGCAGGCATGAGCACGTCGACCGGAACCGGGCCGCGACCGGATATCTGATCCGGTCCCTCGACGAGGGCCCCGTCCTCTCACCGCTGGGCCACCTGCCGCGCTCCTTCGGCCCCGGAGGCAACATCAGCACGACGGCCAGGGAAACGCTCATGATGGCCTCCGTCTTCCTCAACGAGGGAAAGGCACCGGACGGGACCAGGATCGTCTCGCCCGAGATCATCCGCGAGATGACGGAATCCCGGGTCGCCGTACCCGACCCGTACATGTTCGGGCCGGAATGGGCGCTCGGTCTCATCGTGTGCGACTGGCACGGCCAGACCGTCTACGCCCACGACGGCAGCGCGGTCAGCCAGAGCGCCCGCCTGCGGATCCTGCCGGAGTCGAACATCGCCATCACGATGCTGACGAACGCCGGGCCGCGCGACAGCTTCTACCGGAGGGTGTTCAACGAGATCCTCGCCGACCTCGGCACGGTCACGATCCCCGACCTGCCGAAGCCCGCCCCGGTCCCGGCCCTCGACCTGTCCAGGTACGAAGGCTCCTACGGGCGGCCCGGCACCCGCTACGAGGTGGTGGCCGAAGACGGGAGACTCCACCTCGGGCTCACCCTGAACCCCATGGAGGCGAAACTCCTCAACAGGCCGGAACGGCTGGAATACGAGCTTCTCCCGATCAGCGAGACACATTTCCTGATGCCTTCCGGCGATCCGCTGGAGGACCCGCAGACCGTCGCGATCTACGACTTCGAAGACGGGGCCGCGCGGTACCTCCACATCAACTGCCGGGTGCATCCGAGAACGAACAAGGAGAGTGCCACAGTGCACGTCATGACCGTTTCCACGATCTCCGACAGCGAGGGCTTCTGGAACTCCCTGAAGAAGGCGTACGGCCTGCTGCCCAGGGGGGCGGGATGGACGCTGGCGGTGGCGAGCGCCGACGGCGACAGGGCGGTGAACGTCATCGTCCACGACTCGGTCGACGGTGTCAGGAGCTTCCTCGAAGAGCACGTCGGCCCCTTCGCCACCACCGAGTACTTCGAGGCCGACGCCTCAAACGCGGTCGGGCTCCCGGCGGTGTGACCGCCCTCGGCGGAACGGTGGTATCACTACCGGCATGGGGATGCATCGCGACGATCTCGCCGATTTCCTGCGCCGGTCCCGGGGACGGCTGACCCCGGGGGAGGTCGGGCTGGTCGAGGGGCCGAGGCGGCGCACGCCGGGGTTGCGCCGTGAGGAGGTCGCGGCGCTCGCCGGGATGTCGGCCGACTACTACATGCGGCTTGAGCAGGCCAGGAGCACGCAGCCCTCGGTCCAGATGCTGGCCGCGCTGACGCGCGCGCTGCGGCTGACCATCGACGAGCGGGACCATCTGTACCTGCTCGCCGGGCACCGGCCGCCGGAGGGGGCACGGGCGGGGGAGTACCTGCGGCCAAGCCTGCTGTACCTGCTCGACCGGCTGGACAGCGTTCCGGTCCAGGTCCTGAGCGACCTGGGTGACCTGCTGGCGCAGAACGACATGGCGCAGGCGTTGTTCGGATGCGTGTGCACGGTGGCCCCGGAGAACCGCAACATCGTGCTGCGCTGGTTCACCGAGCCGGACGTGCGCGGTTACTTCGCACCCGAGGAGCACGAGGAGCAGGCCAGGCAACTGGTCGCCGACCTGCGCGCCACGGTGACCCGCCGCGGGGACGACGTGGCGTCCCGCGAACTCGTCACACGGCTCCGTACGGCCAGCACCGAGTTCACGGCCCTCTGGGACCGGCACGAGGTCGCGGTGCGCAGGTCGCACCCGTACCGGATCATGCATCCCGAACTCGGCGTGATCGAGCTCGACTGCGAGGTGCTGGCGACGCCCGCGGCGGACCAGCGGCTGCGGGTGTTCACCCCGACGCCCGGCGGCTCCGAGGCGCTGGACATGCTGCGTCTTCTCGGCCCGCGGCACCGGCACGGCGCCGCCGCGACGGCGCCCGCCGAACGCCCGGCGGGCACGCCGCAGGCATGACGTCCGTCAGGTCCAGGTCGCCGAATCCGGGTCGATGCCTCGATCGCGGGCGTTGGCGTCGATGATGTCACGGAGCCAGAAGGTCAGGCCCGGCTCGATCGCGTCGTAGTAGGCCCTGAAGCCAGGGTCGGCGGCGTGGCTCCTGCCCAGGCAGACGTGCATCGGAAGGGTGCAGTCGAAGTACGCGCCGATGGACGCCCTGTGCCGTTCGGCCAGGGCGTTGGCTTCGGCGCTGCCGGGTCTGACTCCGGTGCGCTTGGCCGCCGCCAGGTCGTTTTCGAGCGTCGCGACGCTGTCGGCGATCCGCCGCCAGTCCTCGGGGGTCATGCCCGCGGCGCGCTCGGCGTACTGCGCCCATTGAGGTGTTTCGCCCCACCGGTCACGCGCGCCCTCGGCCCACGCCGGATCCCAGCGCTGCCCGAAGATCGCGACCTGTTCCTCCGCGGAGAGCAGGATGCCGGCGTTCGCGGCTTCGATCATGCGATCGACCGCGTCGACCATCGACTGCAGACGGGAGATGCGATCGAGGAGCTGGGCGCGCTGTTGTCTCAGCGGCACGGTCATGTCGACCGCCGGAGCGTCGAGAAGCTCACCGATGTCGTCGAGGGGCAGGCCGAGCTCACGGTAGATGAGCACCCGGTGCACACGTGCGACGTCGGCCGCCGAGTAGAGCCGGTAACCGCCTGTGGTCCGTCCGGACGGGCGGACCAGCCCGATCGCGTCCCAGTGATGGAGGGTGCGGACGGTGACTCCCGCGTGCGATGCCGCGGCCCCGACGGTCAGCCCGCCGGACTCCGCGGCATCGCCCATCGCTCTGTCGGTCACACCGACGAGTCTGTCATGCGCGTCTGACTTGCGCGATTTCCCTCCTTCGGGAGGGGGATGCCCATCGCCTCAAGGTTGCGCGCCTCGTCGCTGTCGAGTTCGAGGAGACGGGCCGCGGTCAGGATCACCCGGGTGTTCTCCGGCGTGACGACCTCCAGATCCACGGTGTTCCACGGTGTCTGTCGTGGTCCGGTCGTGCATCCGGGCACCAGCGTGGTGCACGCCTGCGCGATCCCGTCGAGCTGGCTCAGCACACAGGAGAAGCTGACGCTCACCGTCGAAGGGGTCTGCGGGGCGCCGGTCGGGACAAGCAGGACATCCTGGAACGCCCACCGCCGAAGGTGCGTGACCTGGCCGGGAATCGTGAACAGGTCGATGAAGCCGAGCCCGCGGGTCCAGAAGTCCACGGACGCGGCCAGATCCGACGTCGGCACGGTGACGAACATCGGCATGCCGTAGATGCCCCGGTAGATCTCAGGTGGCGTCGCGTCGGGCCCGGGCGGAGGGACAGGGCTGATCTCGAATGCGTCGTAGTAGTCGGCCATGCGTTCATCGTGGAGCCTGACGCAGCGTCAGGGTCAAATCCGAATCGTTCGACGGCCCCGGCCGCCCGTATCAACCGATCGGTTGATGCCGTGATCCACCACCCCGCTCCCCGTACGGACGATCCGCCGCTCCCGCCCCCGCGCGATTCTCAAGGCATGCCAACGAACCGGGACGCCGCCCTCCGCACCACCGGACTCCGCAAAGCCTTCGGTGGCCACCTGGCCGTCGACGACATCCACCTCACCGTCCCCGCCGGATCCTTCTACGGCCTGGTCGGCCCCAACGGAGCGGGCAAGACCACCACCCTGGCCATGGCCGTCGGCCTGCTCCGCCCCGACTCCGGCAGCGCCGAGATCTTCGGCGTCGACGTCTGGCGTGACACCGTCCGGGCCAAGGGACTGATCGGCGTGCTGCCCGACGGCAACGCCATGCCGGAACGGCTCACCGGCCGCGAAGTCCTCACCTACCTCGGCCTGCTGCGCGGCCTGCCGCCCGCCGTCGTCACCGAGCGCACCGACGAACTCCTCCAGGTCCTCGAACTCGACTCCGCCGAGCGGACCCTGGTCATCGAGTACTCCACCGGCATGCGCAAGAAGATCGGCCTGGCCGTCGCCCTCCTGCACGCGCCCCGCCTGCTCGTCCTGGACGAGCCCTTCGAGGCCGTCGACCCCGTCTCCGCGGCCACGATCAGGGCCATCCTGCGCAGGTTCGCGGACAGCGGCGGCTCGGTGATCATCTCCAGCCACGTCATGGCCCTCGTCGAGCAGCTCTGCGACCACGTGGGAGTCATCTCCGGCGGCCGCGTCGTGGCCGCCGGGCCGCTGGCCGACGTCCGCGGCGCCGGAACCCTGGAGGACGCCTTCGTCGACCTCGTAGGCGCCCGCACCGGAGGGACGGAGGGGCTGACGTGGCTCACCTCCTGACCCCCGGCCCGGCCGCGTCGGCACGGCACATGATCCGCATGCGGCTGGCGATCATGCGCAACTCCCTCCGCGGCGACAACGCCTCCAACCTCTACACCGGCGTCTCGCTCGGGCTGATCCTGGCCTTCGGGACGATCGCCGTCGCCGTCCTGTGGCCCGTCCATCTGCCGGTCGTGCTGGCGGTCTGGCTGTCCGGCTGGATCTTCGGCCCCATCTTCATCGGGGGTGGCAGTGAGGCCCTGCGCCCCGAGTACTTCTCCATGCTCCCGGCCCCGCCGGACCGGATCGCGACGGCGCTGCTCGCCGGAGCCTTCGCCGGCCCCGCACCGGCGGTCAACCTCGTCGCCCTGATGTCGCTGCCGGTGTACGGCTGGCGCTTCGGCCCGGCAGGTGTGCTCATCGGCCTCGCGGCGGCGGTCGTCACGCTCGTCACGATGGTGATGATCTCCCGTGTGATCGTGGCCCTGATCGGCCTGTTCGTCAGATCCCGCGTCACCGCGGCAGCCGTCGGTGTGGTGACCGGAACCGCCGTCGCCCTGTGCAGCAACGGCTGGGCCCTGGTGGCGGCGCTGGGCGGCGCCGACACCGCCGCGTGGTCGCGGCTCTTCGTCCGCGCCCTGCCGTCGGGATGGGGCGTGGCCGCCGTCGAGGCCCCCTGGCCTCTCGCCCTGGCCATCCTCGCGACCGACGCCGCCGTGATCGCCCTCCTCCTGACCGCCTGGTCCGGCCTGCTCGCGCGCCGCGTCGTCTCGGCCGCGCGGGGCGGAGTGCCACCCCGCCGGGGCACCCCGCGTCCGCTTCCCATGGCAACCGGCGCCCGGATCGCGGCCGCGAAGGAGCTGCGCGCCTGGTGGCGTGACCTGGTCCGCATCCAGCTCCTGGCCACCGCCCTGTCCTACTCCGTCGTCACGCCCCTGCTGCTCGTGACCATCGGCGCCTGGGTCATGGTCCCGTTCACGGGTCTCGTCGCGATCGTGATGGGGGCCGCCACCTCGGCCAACCTGTACGGCTCCGACGGCACCGCCCTGTGGCTCACCCTCATGACCCCCGGAGCCGAACGCGCCGACGTCCGCGGCCGCCAGCTGGCCTGGTTGGTCATCGTCGGCCCGGCCGCGCTCGTTCTCTCCCTGGCAGGCACCCTCGTCAGCGGCCTGACCTGGGCCTGGCCGTGGATCCTGGGACTGCTGCCCGCCCTGCTCGGCGGCGGCGCCGGGGTCATCGTCCTGCTCGCCGTCACCTCGCTCGTCCCCGGCACCGACCCGCACAAGCGCGGCGGCAACCCGCTCAGCACCGGCGCCGACGAGACCGCCGAGACCAGCCTCGCCTGGCTCGTGCTCCTCGCGGTCCCCGCCACCGCCCTGCCCACGGCCGGTGTCATCCTCCTCAACCCCTGGGCCGGCGTCGCCACCGGCGTGCTGACAGGAGTCCTCAGCGCCTGGGGTCTGGGCAGGATCGCCTACCGCAGACTGGAGAGCCACGGGATCGAACTGCTCAACCTCATGAAGTACGGCCCGCCCCCCGAACCCGCCAAGCCCACCACCGCCGACCTTCCCATCCACCACCGCATCGGCGTCACGATCAGCTACCTCATCGCCTGGCTTCCCCTGTTCCCCCAGGGCCTGGCCCCCCTGGTCATGAAGATCCTGGGTGTCGAGGAGCGCGTCTGGTTCCTGGCCCTGTACCTCCCGCCGATCTGGCAGTGGCCGACCATCATCTTCATGATCGCGATTGGGCTGCTGATGTACGGTTACGCCATCCTCATCCCGATGCGTCTAAGCTCGTCCACGTCGACTACCAGGCGGAAGGGGAGGGTAGGCCCCGGATGAACGATCCCTTCCCTCCTTCCGTCTGGGAACGGCGCTTCGAGCGCATCGTCGAGATCGTCCCTTACCTCACCCTCGCCACCTCCCTGGTCATCAGCCTGGCCTCCCCCGCGCAGCCCCCGGGCGGCGTCCTGCGCACCCTCGCGCTCACCGCCCTGGCCCTGGCCTGGATCCTCGGCTCCCGCACCCTCCTGCCCGCCGCCGTGCGCGGGCGACGGGTGGCGGTCACCGCGCACTTCCTCGGTGTCCTGGCCACCGCGGCACTGCTGGCCTTCCACGACCCCATCTTCATCATCTACTGCACATCCGGCTTCTTCCTGGCCGCCCACCTCGCCCCCTCCAAGTGGACCTTCGCCGCCGTCGCGGCCACCTCCTTCGTCCTGTACGGCTCGACGCTCGACTGGTCGCAGGCCACCATCCAGCTCGTCGCCTTCTACCTGGCGATCATCGTCGTGCAGACCGTCGCCATCGGCGGCGGCTCCATCGCCGGAATCAAGATCGAGGACCGCCAGCGCGCATACCGGAAGGCGGTCAGCGACCTGCAGACCGCCCTGGAGGAGAACGCCGACCTGCACGCCCAACTCCTCGCCCAGGCCCATGAGGCGGGCATCCTCGACGAACGCCAGCGCATGGCCCGCGAGATCCACGACACCCTCGCCCAGGGCCTGACCGGCATCATCACCCAGCTGCGCGCCGCCCAGCGCGTCGAGGACGCGGAAACCCACGTGGCGCTCGCCCTCGACCTGGCCCGCGAAAGCCTCACCGAGGCCCGCCGTTCCGTCGCCGCCCTCCAGCCCCACCAACTCGACGACGCCCACCTGCCCGAGGCGATGGCCACCCTGGCGCGTAACTGGGCGCGGTCCACCGGCGTCGACCTGCACGTCGAGGTCACAGGCGACCGTATCCCGCTCAGCCCCGCCATCGAGGTCACCCTCTTCCGCGTCGCCCAGGAGGCCCTCGCCAACGTCGCCAAGCACGCGGGCGCCACCCGCGCCGGCCTGACCCTCTCCTACGCCGGCGCCGTCGTCCTGCTCGACATCCGCGATGACGGCACCGGCATCCGCGACTCCGGCGGCAGAGGATTCGGCCTCAGCAGCATGCGGCAACGTCTGCGCGGCGTCGGCGGCTCCCTCGAAATCGAGAGCACGCCCGGCGAGGGCACCGCCGTCAGCGCCACCGTCCCCGCACTCCAAGGAACCCCCCGGTGATCCGCCTCCTCATCGTCGACGACCACCCCATCGTCCGTGACGGCCTGCGGGCCGCCTTCGAAGCCGAGCCCGACATCCACGTCGCCGGTGAAGCCGCAAATGGCCGCGAAGGTGTGGAGCGTGCCGCCGCACTTGAGGTCGACATCGTCCTCATGGACCTGCGCATGCCCGAAATGGACGGCGTCACCGCCATCGCCGCCCTGCGCCGCTCCCATCCCCACATCAAGACCCTCGTCCTGACCACCTTCGACGCCGACTCCGACGTCCTGCCCGCCATCGCAGCCGGCGCCACCGGCTACCTCCTCAAGGACGCCCCCACCGACGAACTCCTGCGCGCCGTCCGCGCCGCGGCCGCCGGTGAGCCGGTCCTGTCTCCCTCCGTCACCGGACGCCTGATGGGCCAGGTGCGCAAACCGGTCAAGGCCGCTCTCACCGACCGCGAACTCCAGGTCCTCGCCCTTGTCGCCGACGGCGCCTCCAACCGCCAGGCGGCCGCCAGGCTTTTCATCAGCGAAGCCAGCATCAAGACGCATCTGCTGCACATCTACGACAAACTCGGCGTCCGCGACCGCGCCGCCGCCGTCGGTGAGGGCTACCGGCGGGGTCTGCTCAGCTAGCCGGCCGGCGGCTGGCGGAGCAGACCTTGCCAACGGGCCTGTTCCGGCCCGCGGCGGAGGCTTCAAGACGGCTGGACCTCGTCGAAGAGGGCAAGTGCCTGGGTGGGGTCCTGGCTCACGAGACGTTCCAGGCCGGCCGTCGTGATCTTCGCCCACCTGCCGGCCCGCTCCCACATCTGCTCCTCGAAGGCACGGACGACCTCGTCCAGATCTCCGGAGGCGGCCACGGACTCGGCGAGCTCGGCGCCTTCCAGCATCGCGAGGTTCGCACCCGCCCCCAAGGGGGGCATCAGGTGGGCGGCATCGCCCAGAAGCGTCACCCCGGGGACGTGGTCCCAGGTGTGGGACACGGGCAGGACGTGGAGGGGGCGGGGGATGAAGGCGGTGCCGTGGCGGAGGAGGTCGAGAACGGGGGCGGTCCAGCCGTCGAACAGGGCCAGCAGGGTTGATCGCACCGCTTCGACGTCGGCCGGATCCAGGTTCGTGTGCCAGTCCAGCGGTGCGCGGGTCTGGACGTAGACCTTGACGTGGCCGCCGCTGTTGCGCTGGGCGACGAGGGAGCGGTTCACGCCGTACACGGCCACGGAACCGTCTCCGACCAGCCGGGCGAGGTCGGGGTGGCGGGTGTCGACGTCGTCCAGGGAGGTCTCGATCGCGGTGACGCCGGTGTAGTGCGGCGTGGCGGGGGAGACCGCGGGGCGGACCCGGGACCAGGCGCCGTCCGCGCCGACCACGAGGTCGAACGTCTCCTTCCGCCCGTCCGCGAAACGGACCAGCGTCCCGCCCGGGGTCCCCGGCACCACCTCTGTCACGCCTCGCCCCCACCGAACGTCGAGGGGGCCGAGCAGCAGGTCACGGAGCTGCCCGCGGTCGATCTCGGGATTGGCCCGGTCGTCCGGGCCGGGCCGCCAGTCGCGCAGGACGGTCCCGTCCGTGTCCAGGATGCGCATGGCCTGCCCCTCGGGACGGGACAGCGCCTGGAACTCCGCCAGCAGCCCCGCCTTGCTCAGGGCGAGCTGGCCCAGCCCCTTGTGCAGGTCCAGTGTGCCGCCCGGAGGACGGGCGCCGGGGGAGGGATCGCGTTCGAGGACGGTGACGGGGTGACCGTGGCGGTACAGGACGCGGGCGAAGGTGAGCCCGGCGGGCCCGGCCCCGACAACGGCGATACGACGTCTCATGTCGATACACTGTATTTCATTCTTACGTCGTATCGCGACAGTACGATGTAGCCATGACTGTGTGGGATCGTCCGGAGCCGTCGGCTCGTCCTGTGCCGCTCGACCGGGCGCGGATCGTCGCCGCCGCCATCGCGCTGGCCGACGAGGGCGGGCTGGAGGCGATGTCGCTGCGCAAGGTCGCCGCCCGGCTGGACGTCGGCCCGATGCGGCTGTACGGCTACATCTCCACCAAGGAGGAGTTGTTCGACCTCATGGTGGACGAGGTCTACGCCGAGATCCTCCCCGACGGGCGGCCCGGTGACTGGCGGGAGGCGCTGCGCGGCCACGCCCACCGCACCAGGCGGGCCGCCCTCCGTCACGAGTGGCTGGCCGACCTGCTCGGCGGCCGTCCGACCCTGGGCCCGAACGGCTTCGCCGTGGGTGAGGCCGCCCTGTCCGCTCTCGACGGCCTCGCCGACCTCGGCACCGTCATGCGCGCCGCGGAGACCGTCAACGCCTACGTCACCGGTGCGATCAGACGCGAGATCGCGAACCTGCGGGCCGAACGCGCCACGGGCCTGTCCGACCAGGACTGGCAGCGCGCCTACGGCCCGCATGTGCGCAGGATGCTGGACACGGGCCGCTTCCCGATGCTGACCAAGATCGTGTACGACGGCACGGAGGTGGACGCCGAGACGTCCTTCTCCACCGGCCTTGACTGGGTTCTCGACGCCGTGGCCGCCAAACTCGCCCAGCCGCCGATGTGACCCCCGGGGCCTCTCCCGGGCAGGAGCCGGCGGTCCTGGGGAAAGCGGTCCGCTCCTCGTTCCCGCCGGTCACCGGCAGGGCCTGCGGCATGACGATCCGTCGACCAGAGGGAGGCGGCCCCGGTCCCGTCCACGGAACCGGGGCCGCCTCCCTCTGTCTCCTGGAACCGTACGGCGAAGCGCTTCACCGGTACGTCCGGCGGATCACCGCGTGGCGGCCACCCGCCGCCCGAGGGAAGCCGGAGGGCGGAACGCCTGCGCGAGGGCCTGGCCGGTGAACGAGTCGGGATCGGCCGCCAGATCGGCCGGAGTCCCCTGGAAGACCACACGACCACCCGCGTCACCGGCACCAGGACCGATGTCGATGACGTGGTCCGCGTGGGCGACGACCCGCAGGTCGTGCTCGACGACGACGAGTGTGGCGCCGTCGTCGACCAGTTCGTCGAAGAGGACGAGCAGCCGGTCCACATCGGTGCCGTGCAGCCCGGTCGTCGGCTCGTCCAGGACGATGCGCTGGCCGCGTCCCCGGCCGACGTCTCCAAGGTGCTTGGCGAGCAGCAGCCGCTGTTTCTCCCCGCCGGACATGGTGTCCATGGGCTGCCCGACGGTGAGGTAGCCCAGGCCGACACGGTCCATCCACCCGAGCCTGGCGACGATGTCGGCGTGTCCGGCGAACAGCTCGATGAGCGTGGCGGGAGGCGAGGCGAGGACGTCGGCGATGGTCGCCCCGTTGACACGTGTGGCCAGGGCACGGGGATTGAACCGCGACCCCTCACAGACGTCGCAGGGGGTGAAGACGTCGTCGAGGAAGGCCAGCTCGGTGGTGATGAACCCACGGCCCCGGCACACCGGGCAGGCGCCCTTGGAGTTGAAGCTGTACCACGCGGGAGCGAGCCCGGACTCGGCGGCGAAGATCCTGCGGACCCGTTCGGCCAGGCCGAGCTGGCTCAGCGGCGTTGACCGCCCGCCACCCTGCAGAGGCTCCTGCCCGACCACGACGAAGTCCTGGTGCTGTCTGGGCAGTTCACCCGTGACCAGGGAACTCTTTCCCGATCCGGCCACGCCGGTGACGGTGGTGAGCAGCCGTAGCGGAATACCGACGTCGAAGCCCTGGAGGTTGTGGGCGCGCGCGTCCCGGATCATGACGTGACCGTGGGCGGGACGGGTCGTGGCGCGCGGCGTCAGCGGTTCGCGCAGGGCCCGCGCGGTCGGCGTGTCGGCGCGCAGCAGATCGGTGGCCGTCCCCTCGAACAGGATCCGGCCGCCCTGGCGCCCTGCTCCCGGCCCGAGGTCGACGACGTGGTCGGCGAGCGCGATGACCTGCGGATGGTGTTCGACCACCAGTACCGTGTTCGCGGCGTCACGAAGCCGGAGAAGAAGCTCGGTCAGCCGCCGGACGTCGTGCGGGTGCAGACCACTGCTCGGCTCGTCGAAGACGTAGGTCACCGAGCTCAGCGGACTGCCGAGATAACGGATGATCTTGACCCGCTGCGCCTCCCCGCCCGACAGCGTCGAGGAGACCCTGTCCAGGGTGAGGTAACCGAGCCCGACCGACCGCAGCGCCTCCAACCGCCTGCGGGCCTCCGACAGGGCGGGGGCGACCCGATGGTCGCTCAGGTCGGCGAGGAGGTCGTGGAGCCGGTCCACCGGCAGTGCCGTCCAGTCCGCGATGGAACGCCCGTCGACCAGGCTCGCCAGGGCGGCCTGGTTCAGGCGCGCGCCCCCGCACAGGGGACACGTCCGGGTGGTGATCACCTGGTGCATCGCCTCCTCGGTCTCCTTCGACTTCGACCGGGGCGGGTTGCGGATGTAGACGTCGCGCATCCGCGTCACGACGCCGTCGAACCTCGCCGTCTTGGGGAAACGCGGATCAGGGGCGGGCAGCTTCATCTGGTCGGCGAACAGGAAGTCCCGCATCTCCTGTTCCGTGTAGTCCCGCAGCGGCTTGGACCTGTCGAAGAGGCCGCTGTAGGCGAAACGCTTCCACCGGTAGGTGCCCGGCCGGAAGGCGGGGAACCGTACCGGCCCCTGGTCGATGGAGCTGTCCAGGTCGAGCAGCGCGTCGAGGTCGACGTCCTGGACCACGCCGAGCCCCTCGCAGTCCGGGCACATCCCGCTCGGGTCGTTGAAGGAGTAGGCGGGCGAGTATCCCGCAGACGGCTCGCCGACCCGCGAGAAGATCAACCGCAGCAGCGGGGCGATGTCGGTCGCAGTCGCCACCGTGGAACGCGCGTTCCCGGTGAAGCGGCGCTGGTCGATCAGGACGGTGAAGGTCAGGCCATCGATCCGCTGCACGTCCGGCTGGGCGGTGTGCGGCAGCCGGTTGCGCACGAAAGACGGGTAGGAGTCGTTGACCAGCCGCTGCGCCTCGGCCGCGACCGTGTCCAGGGCCAGCGACGACTTTCCGGAGCCCGACACGCCCGTGAAGACCGTCAGCGCCTCCTTGGGGATCTCCACGCACACCTCACGCAGGTTGTGCGTCGCGGCCTTCTCGACGACGATCCACCGGCCGCGACCGCCGTTTCCCCTGCCAGAGCCGTTTCGCATGTGTCCTTCCGTCCTCCCGGTACCGAACCCTTCGAATGGGCATGCCCAGCAGGAGGCCCGTCATCCTCCTTCCCGAAGATCCCGGCCGGTTACTCGCCGGGCACGCGCTGGTGTTGCGTCCGACGGCGCGGCAGCGCTTTCCGCGGATGAATCCCGGTTGCGGCGGGACCGATGGGCTTGGTGGGGTAGCCGCATGGACGGTGTCACTGAGCAGGCACGATGGGCGAGAGCGGGAAAAGGCGGGACCGCCACGCGACAACCGGCTTCATGGCACAGGCTTGCGGTGCTCGGGGCTCTGATGCTGGCCGCCCTCACTTTCAACACCGCGGAGAACCTGCCGGTCGGTCTCCTGGAGCTCATCTCCGACGATCTACGGGTGTCC
This sequence comes from Streptosporangium sp. NPDC020072, assembly GCF_040631445.1. Taxonomy (NCBI): domain Bacteria; kingdom Bacillati; phylum Actinomycetota; class Actinomycetes; order Streptosporangiales; family Streptosporangiaceae; genus Streptosporangium; species Streptosporangium sp. NPDC020072. The sequence goes on from NZ_JBEYAB010000008.1 coordinate 200,552, forward strand.
CTGTCCGCGGTCGGCCTCCTGGTCACCGGTTACGGCGCGATGGTGGCCATCGCGTCGGTGCCGATCGCCCACGTCGTGCGGGCAGTGCCCCGACGCCACGTGCTCACGGGGTTGCTGGCCGCGCTCGTGGTGTCCAGCCTCGTCGCGGCGCTGGCCACCTCCTATTGGCAGCTCCTCGTGGCACGGCTGCTGACCGCGCTCGCCCAGGCGCTGTTCTGGGCCGTGATGGGGCCGGTCGCGGTTGGCCTGTTCGCGCCCGAGGTCCGGGGGCGTGTGATCGGGGCACTGTCCGTCGCCGGTTCGCTCGCCCTCGTGCTCGGTGTTCCCGCTGGGACCCGTCTGGGCCAGCAGAGCGGTTGGCAGGTGCCCATCGCCCTGCTGGCGGCCCTGGGGCTTGTCTCCCTGGTCACGATCGCCGTGCTGCTACCGACCTCGCGCCCGGAAGAGGAACCCGCCGCCTACGGCACCGGTCCCGACGCACGGCGGTTCGGGACGGTGCTGACGGCCGGGGCCCTGTCCGCCACCGGCGCGTTCACGGGATACACCTACATCGTGACCTTCCTGGGAGACGTGAGCGGGTTCTCCCCGAGCACGGTCAGCGTCCTGTTCGTGGGTTTCGGTGTCGCGTGTCTGGCCGGGGTGAGCATCACCGGGACGTTTCTGGACCGTTTTCCGCAGTCCGCGCTGGCCGCCGCCGTGGCCACGCAGGCGGTGGGCATGCTCGGCCTGTACGTCTTCGGTGCCCATCAGGTGGCGGCGGTGGTGTTCCTGGTGCTGATGGGCGGTGCGCTCGGGCCGGTTTTCATGACCACGCAGAACGCGATGCTGTACTGCGCGCCGGGCCGTACGGACATCGCTCTCGCGGCGAACTCCGGTGCCTACAACGCCGGCATCGCGGCGGGAGCCGCGATAGGGGCACTGGTCCTGCCGCTCGCCGAGGTACGGGGCACCTTCCTCGCCGGCGGGCTGCTGACCGTCGGGTCCTGCGCGGTCCTGCTCGGTGACCGACTGCTACGCGGGCGTCGCCGTACAGGAAGTCCTTCATCGGGTCACCGCTGAGGCCCGGACGTACTCGTGGCCCGTCGGGACCGGCCCGTCGAGCTTCTCGACCCCGCGGTAGGGCCAAGAGAAGACCGGCTACCTGCGGCGTAAGCTCGAAACCACCGGCTCTCTCGGATCGGATCCCGAATATGGTGACCTCATCTACTTCGTGCCCCGGGGCGGCGTCGGCCGCTCCGGCACCTACCGGGCCACACTCGGCCGACTGACCAAGCCCGAAGGCGGCGACGTCACCGTGGCCCTGGCCGGCTGACCATCCGGCCACGTGAGTCCCGCCTCCCCGTCGTCCCACCCGGCTCCCGACGCAGATTCGACGGACATGCTCATGACCACGAGAACGTTGCTCCTACGGCTGGCCGCTCCCGCACTCGCTTTGATCGCGTCGGCCACGCTGACCGCGTGCGCGCCGGACCAGGGTGCCGCACGCGCCGCCCTCTCCTCCGCGCGGGCCGCGTCCGCCACCCCGCTCGCCCCGGTCACCACGATCGCCGACGGCCTGGACGCCCCCTGGTCCATCGCCTTCCACGGCCGGACGGCCCTGGTCAGCGAGCGGGACACCGCCCGCGTCGTCGAGATCGGCGAGCGGGGAGCCGTCCGTCAGGTCGGCGTCATCGAGGCGGTCACCCCGATGGGCGAAGGCGGTCTCCTCGGCATCGCTGTCCGCAACGGTTTCCTGTACGCCTACTACACCGCGAACGACGGGAACCGGATCGAGCGGTTCGAGCTCACCGGCACCCCCGGCAGGCTCGGCCTCGGACGCTCCTCCACCGTGCTCGACGGGTTGCCGTCGGCGAGCTATCACAACGGCGGCCGGATCGCGTTCGGACCCGACGGGATGCTGTACGCCACCGTCGGGGACGCCGGCGACCGCCCCGCAGCCCAGGACAAGAACACGCTCGCGGGCAAGATCCTGCGGATGACGCCGGAGGGGAAGGTTCCCCCGGACAACCCGTTCGCGGGCTCCCTGGTCTACAGCTTCGGCCACCGCAACCCCCAGGGCATCGCCTGGGACAGCGGCGGCACCCTGTACGCCAGCGAGTTCGGACAGGACACCTGGGACGAGCTCAACGTCATCCGGCCAGGCGGCAACTACGGCTGGCCCGAAGTCGAAGGCATCGCCGGCCGGGACGGCTTCACCGACCCGGTCCAGCAGTGGCCACCGGCCGAGGCGAGCCCCAGCGGCATGGCCATCACGAACGGGACGATCTACCTGGCCAACCTGCGCGGCAGGCTCCTCCGGCAGATCCCGCTCGACCGGCTCTCCACCTCCACCCAGCACCTCGCCGGCCGGTACGGACGCCTCCGTGACGCCGTCGTCGCCCCCGACGGGTCGCTGTGGGTGCTGACCAACAACACCGACGGCCGCGGCACCCCCGGCCCGGGAGACGACCGCATCCTCCGCGTCGCGATCGGCGGCTGACACACCCGCCGCTGGTTCGCCACCCGCCCTCCGCCCGCCGTCCAGCGGATGGGGCAGGAGCCGGGCGCCCACCCATGTGGCGTGCCGTCCGTTTCGCCCGTCGTGGTGCTCATCGGCGGGCGACCCCACGACGGCTCACGTCCGGCCGGACGGTTCGGCAAGGATCTCCCGGCCGCGGCGTCGTGCGACGGCTCCGTCAGCGTGTCGTGGCGGGGATGACGGTCTCGGCGTACGGCACGGCCCACACGGTCGGGTGGGAGATCGAGTGGCCGGTCCAGCCGTCCTCGCCGTAGGCCTCCCCATGATCGGCGCAGATGAGACCGAGCCAGGGGCCGAGGGACGGCAGCGCGTCGAACAGGCGCCCGAGTTCGGTGTCGGCGTAGGCCAGCGCGGCGCACTGGCTTTCCCACGAGTCCTGTGACTGCCCCGGCAGGTAGAAGTGCGTGGGCATGTGCGTGGCGGAGACGTTGAGGAACAGCAACAGGCGCCGGTCCTTGGGGTGGCCGTCCAGGATCCGCAGGGCGACATCCACCTGGTGGCGGGTGGAGTCCGGCTCATCGGCGCTCATCCGGCGATGCCAGTGACTCTCCTGGAAGAGCGCGGGAAGCACACTTCCCAGTGGTGTGAGATGGGAGAAGAACTCCACGCCTCCGATGCACACGGTGCGATAACCGAGGCCGGCCAGGCCGGAGACGATGTCGGGTGCGTCGAAGACGTAGGTGCGTTCACCGATGGTGGCGCCGTTCGGGGAGCGGCAGGCCAGAAGCCGCGGAGGCCGGCCGGGGCGTGCGGGAGTGGGGAGCCAGCCCGCGAAGAACGACATGTGCGCCGGGAAGGTGTAGGTCCCGAGGGTCCGGCGCTCTTCCCAGTTACCGCCCGGCAGGATCCGCGCCAGGTTCGGGCTCCGACCGGCATGAAGAACGGAACGCGCCGTGTCGAAGCGAAGCGAATCGAGCGTGATGAACAAGATGTTGTGGCTGGGGATCACGTCATGGCCACTGATCACGATGTCTCCTTACCCGTCCACCTCCCGGTCCTCCAGCGTGGACGCGCGACCCCAATCGGGTGATTCCGTCTCGAACGTCGGTGCCACCACGTTCACCGCGTGTCATACCCCGGCGGTTCGCGACTCATCGAGTGCTTCGGAAGCTCTGGGCCCAGCGGTGCAGCTCGGCGGTGGCCTCGTCGCGGGTGAGGGAACCACGTTCCAGGTGGACCTCCTGGAGATGCCGGATCGCGGCCCCCACCATCGGGGAAGGCGGGATGCCGAGCGCCCGCATCACCGTTCTGCCGTCGAGGACGACGGGGGCGTCGTCACGCCTGGTGTACCTGTCCCGTTCGGCGGCGGTGTGGGCGTCGGCCTCTTCCTTGGCACGGCACGCGGCCTCCCACACGTCGTAGTCGGCGGCCTCCAGGGCGTCCAGGCCCGCCCGGCACCACCCTTCCATGTCGCGTTCCCACCCAAAGCCGACCGTGTCGAACAGGTCCAGCGCACCTGCTCCGATCGCTCCGAGGCGGGCGAGCACGGCGTTGATCGGCCAGTCCTCATGTGGCGGTCCGACCCGGACCGACGCGTACCCGGGGCCCCAGCTCTGCCGGCCGTTCTCCCACAGGGCAGCGGCCTGGCTGCCGTTACCGCCCCAGAAATCCGCTTCCACATAAGCGATACGGCCGCCGTGTGACCAGCCCCTGAGCCTTTCGGTGAACCCCGGGGACATGAGCATGAACGGCCCGCTCTCCCGTCGCGCGTCGGTCAGCTCGTTGAAAATCTCGTCAGTCACCGGTAGCAGCCCCAGGCGTTGCCGGAGAGGCGCCACCACCGCCCGCGGCACATCGCCCGACAAAGAGCGGAGATGGTCGAAATCACCGACAACACCGTGGAGCACATAGGACATGCCCGCACCCTAGGCCGGGCAGCGGCACACAACCACCGCATTTCATGGCCGGGCGTCGCGGTGTCGACCACCGGGTGGGCAACCCGCGCTGAGACACCGCGTTTCAAGCTGCGAGGGTGTGCTTCCCCTGGTGAAGGCGGTGTTGGCCGCGGTCGAGGTGACAGGTCACCGTTCGCCGTAGCCTCAGGAGCCCTGAGCCGTGTCAGCTCGGCTCTCGAACTTCGGCGATTTCCACGACAGCAGATTCCTCAATCCAGGGTCTTCGGTCCGCCACGCGCGATACGCCCTGTGCACGAGGTCCAGTCCGGCGAAGCCGTACAGGCCGGTAATCCTGGCACGGTAATGCTCATCCGGACCGCCCTCCCGGAATTCGACGTCATAGTCGACGTCAACCTCCTCGTCGGCATCCGGGTTCTGGCCACCCGCGTAATCAAGGTGAACCTGGAAGTAGAACTGGCCCGCCGGCTCGCGATCCAGCCTTTCCACGATCGCGAACATCCAGCGTGCGTTCAGGTCCGCGAAAAGGTCGTGCACCTCGGTGTCGGTTGGATCGTCCAGCACACGCCCGCTCACATCGGATGCTCGAAGTCTCGGTGCGGCCATGCGGGGATCATAGACCGCGATCACCGGCTCGGTGCCTTGCGCTCGGTCACCGCCGACCGGGCCATGGAACCGTCCCTGCGGCTCCGTCGCATCCTCCTTGTCGGGGTGCCGGTCCATGGCTTCGGCCGTGAGACCAACGAGGCCGGGTCTGACCCGCGCTGTCCCGGCGGCGCGTCTCCAACCGGGACGCCACCACGGTGCAGGAGTCGCGGGACGCCGCGGTGGCCGGTGGTTGTCCGACCGCATTTGTGCCGCTCAAAGGCGTGCGTGGCCCTCAGGGTGGGGTTTCATCCGTGCTGTAACGGTGGCGTGGGGGTAACCGCAATCTAACTTAACGTTCGGTAATGGGTCGATTACAAATGGCAACCGTAGGGTGCGGTCGGCCCTTCGGCCGTACCGCGACAACCGGCAGGAAAGGATCCCTATGGCCTTGCCACAGAACCCCCCTCCCGGCGGATGCCCCAAACGCGTCGTGCTGACCAACGGCGGTTTCGAGCAGCCTCAGGTACCGAACCGGGACAACGTCACCTTCCTCGACGCCGGCCAGGTACCCGGCTGGCAGACCAACGACAGCAGGAACCAGATCGAGTTCTGGCCCTCCAACTCCTCCACCTACGGTGTCCCGTCGGCGGAGGGAACCCAGTTCGTCGAGCTGAACGCCAACTCGGCGTCCATGCTGTACCAGGACCTGCCCACCACACCCGGCCAGAAGCTGTACTGGAGGCTGCGCCACCGCGGCCGCAGCGGCAACGACGTCATGCAGGTCCACATCGGCCCGGTCCCGGCGCAGGGCGCCCGGCTCGTCCCCAACAACAACCCCCAGAACCTGGAGGACGGCACCGGCGCGTGGGGCACGCACAGCGGCGTCTACACCGTCCCCGCGGGTCAGGACCACACCCGGTTCGGGTTCGTCGCCATCCGCTCCGCCGGAGGCAGCCCCAGCGTCGGCAACTTCCTGGACGACATCGTCTTCGGCACCGCACCGTGTGTGGTGCTGACCAAGAAGGCCGCACCCGACGGCGAGCTGAAGATCGGCGACACCGTCACCTACGAGGTCACCGCCGTCAACGAGGGCGGCTCGCCCGCCGACAACCTCGTCCTGACCGACGCCGTCCCGCCGGGCACCAGCCTGGTGCCCGGCTCACCGCGCATCGTGAACGGCCCCGGGGCCGGCAGCGACGAGCGCGCCTCCTACGATCCGGTCTCGCGCACGGTGACCTTCCGCCTCGGCGAGGGCGCCACCGCCGACGCGGGCGGCCGGCTGGACCCCTCCACCGACGGCAGGCCGGTCTCCACCACGGTCCGGTTCCAGGTGAGGATCGAGCGGACGGCCGGCGGCCACCTGATCGAGAACCAGGCCAAGGCGACCTACGACAACACCCTGGAGAACCCCGTCGAGCACAGGGACGCCGTCTCCAACGCGGTCACCACCCCCGTGCGGCGGCCTGTCGACCTCGGCCTGACCAAGGCGGCCGACCGCACCCAGGTCGGTGTGGGGGAGGTCGTGACCTTCCACCTGCTCGTCACCAACCACGGCCCCGGCCAGGCCACCGGCGTGAAGGTCACCGACAGACTGCCCAGACACCTGACCTACCTGTCCGCGCACGCCACCGGAGGCACCGGCACCGGCGGCTACGACCCGGCGAGCGGTGTCTGGAACGTCGGCACGCTGGATGAGAACGCCAGCGCGCGCCTGGAGCTCAAGGCCGTGGTGACCAGGCCCGGCGCGATCCGCAACACCGCCGCGGCCACCGCCAACGAGACCCCGCCCGACCACCCGGTCACCACCAGCACGCTCGTCGTCTGCGCGCTGCCGCCGCAGCCCTGCCCGCCCCGTCACAGCGGTGGTCACGGCGGCGGTTGCGGAGGAGGCTGCGCCCCGTTCCCGCCTTCCTGCCCCGAGACGTGCGGTCACACCGTCTCCGGCCGCACCGAGCCCGGCCAGGGCTGGCAGGTCTACACCGACACGACCATCACCCTGCAGGTGGACACCGGCGACGCCGAGTTCGCCGCCACCCCGGTCTACGTGGCCTCGATCAGCAGCACCGGCGGATCGCAGTGGCTGCTCAGCGGCGCAACCGGCATCTACGACGCCACTCCCACCGGCTTTCGCGTCTACGTGCGCTGGACCGACGGCGGGCCGCTGAGCCCGGCCGACGCCGAACGCTACGGCTGGTACGTCACCTGGATCGGCAACGAGGGCCCCACCTCCCCGCAGGCGTCCTGACTCCCCGCCTCCCGAAGGGCGCTCCCGCTCCGGACGGATGAGGACACGACCGCCACCTGGTTCGGCGCTGCCCGCGACCCACCCGGCCCACAGCGGTCCTCGCGGCGCCGCCCCCTGTTCCTTTTCTCCTTTGCCGGCCCAACCGTGAAAGGACACCCCATGAAGTCGCCGTACTCGACCGCCAAGCTGGTTCTGCCGGCGGTGTTGTCGATGCTCGCGCTCGCCGGCGCGTTGCTCGTCACCACGCCGGCCGACGCCGCATTCACCGCCCGGCCCGCCCAGGCACCCGTCGCCGAGGCCACACCCTCGCCTGTCGTCTCCCCGCCGTTCGTCGACGACGAGCGCCGTCACGTCGTCCAGAACGTCAGGACCAACGGCTATCTCATCCACGAGGGATACTCCGCCCCGGGCTGCGTCAACTGCTACGTGCTCGCCTGGACCGCGGGCGTGACCCCGCCGGCCAACGAGTGGTTCTTCGAGGAGGGCCAGGTGCGGGGCGGCCATCTCTGGTTCCGCATGCGCAACGCCAAGTCCAACCTGTGCGCCGCGCCCGGCCGCATCGTCGACGGCCTGCCCAGCGTGGTCAGCAAGGACTGCAGCAGCACGAACGAGTTCCTGTGGCGGGCCGAGCCCGACCGCGAGGGCGATTGGCGCACCGTCAAGTTCGTCTCCTCCATCACCAGAAACGCCATCAGACCCGTCTACGGCACCGGGCCGAACGAGTTCGTCGTCCTGGCCGACGACGGCTACAGCCCCAACTACTACTGGTCGGTCTCCCGCTAAACCGGCATGACGGGCGGCCTTCCCCGCCCCCATAGGTCGCAGACGGGCGTGGAACGGCGAGAAGCCCGCGCGATGATCTCGTCGTCAGCATGGGGCAGACGGTCCGGGTGATGGCAGTGGACGTCGGCATCGGCGATGACGCGCGGCTCTCACTCCCGGAAAGGTACGGTGCCGCCCACAGTGGGTCGTGGGCGGCACCGTACGGGTTCGTGGTGAAACATTCCTTCGCGGTCGGGAGATGGCGGATGGCGTGTTCTCGATGGTTACCCGCCGGGCGGGGTGATGCGGACGACCTCGGAACCCGGCGCGTGAGGTCGAAGGTGACGACCGCCCGCCCCGGGAATGCGCTTCTCCACACCTTTGAAGGAGCCCAGGGCGTAGATCAGCGCGGTGGACACCTTCGGGTCGGTGAGCTCGGGTGTGTCCCTGGGTTGCGCGGCGCCGTCCGAGCCGGTGATGACCGTGATGAGCTTGTCCGGGCAGGCACGGTTCTGCAGTTCGTGGAGGAACTTCGGCAGGAACATCTCCTGTGCGCACGTCCTGGAGAACCGGGTTGCCCCGCGTGTAGAGGGCGCTGGTTCTTGTCGCCGAGAAGGTCGGCGAACTGCTTGAGGAAGGCCGCAGACCGTCGACCTCCTTGAGCCTTTTCAGCTGCTACCCGAACTGCTCGGGTGTGGTGACGCCCTTCACCTCCTCCACCAGCGACCGCACCGGGGCCTTGTCCTGTCCGGGCATCACAGCCACCTGCTTCCGGCCGTTCCGCCGGCCAGCCACGAGCTGATCTGGGCGGCCGCGCCGCCCGTCGCGAGCACCAGCAGGAGGCTCTCGGGCAGCGGCTGGCCGCTCACCCGCAGTACCGCCGTGACGAGGACGACCACGATCAGGACGACGATCCGGTGGCCGGAGGGCATGGTCACCGGGGTGGGGCGCGTAGCGGGCGCCGGCGACTTGCGGCGCGGGGTACGGACGGACATGTGGGCCTCTTTCCTGGGCGCGGCGTGGAATCCGCTGCGGTGTTCGTCGGGCGGTTACCGGCCGCCCTCGATCTGTGGTCGTAAGAGTTACGCATTTCCCGGTCACCGGTCTAGATTTCCTGACCTTTCCGTCCTTCGGAATTCTCCGGAAGCGTTCGGTCGTATGCGACTTATAGCCGCGGCCCATTCCGTACGACCGTTCCGAAACCGCGATTCGCGGCCGAAACCTTCCCGCATCGGAGAACCGGACAAAAGATGGGAAATAAATAAAGGGGCCCCTGCCGGTACAGGGGCCCCACATGTCCCTCGAACGGTCCACGCCGCGCTCGGGAAGGCAAGGCGGGCGTCCGAGGCGGCGGGTGCCTGAACGCCACGCCGACCCCGGTCTCACTTCCCGCACCCCACCGGACAAGATCCAGCAGCTTTCCGAAATATTCGGAAAGCCCCCTGAACTGCCAGAACACCACCCGAGCACCCACCAGAACCCGCGCCATCCCCACCCCGCCACCCTCGGCGACCGGACCCCGGCCACCCCTTCCCGAACCCGCCCATGTCGGCCGTCAAGCACGTCCAACGCCGCCAGAGCCGGTCCCGGCGACCTCGGCCAAGACCCACACCCGGCAGCGAGAGGCATCGCGGGAGAGGCCGTTTTTCGAACCCTTCGGCCCCTTCGTCAAGCAGAACTTCCACCATCCCGTCTTATCCGCCGAGTTCCGGCTCGCTTTCCCCTGGCGGACAAAGGCGTTATCCGGCGAGAACACCACAACACCCAACGAAGAATGCGAGTTGTCCGCCGGGATGAGACGGGTGCCGACGTTGAGATCGTGCCACCCCCACCGTCGTCCGAGGCAGGCGGACCCCGCCGCCGCCCCGGCGGTGGATCGCCGACTCGACCGTCGCCACTTTCGAAGGGTCGGTCCGGGGGAGTGGGGCGAAAGGTCAATGTCACCGTGCTTGGTAGTGCACCCCTGATCACAAACAACTACTCTTCGCATCTGATATGTCGCTTTATGTAGCTCTCGATCCTGGTTGGAGTTCCATGCCTTCACGGCACACGTCGCCGCCCATCGCCACAGCGTCGGCCTTCGCCCCGGCCGGTGTCCCCGCCCCAGCCCTTACCCGACCGCTCCCGCCCAAGGAGGCCACCATGGTCCACGACAGCACCGAGCAGAAGTTCACCTTCCTGTTCACCTGGTTCGACCGCACCGGCGACGGCCATCTCACCCGCGATGACTTCCAGCGGATCGGCGAGGTGTTCGCCGCGGTGACCCCGGACGAGGGCGCCAAGAGCGCGCTACGCGCGGCGTTCATGATCTGGTGGGACGTCCTGGGCGAGGCCGGCGTCCCGGACGCTCAGGGCCGCATCGGTCCCCAGCGGTTCGTCTCCGCCATGCGCTCCCACGTCGCCTCCGACGCCGCGACCCTCGAACGCCTGGTGATGCCCATCGTCGACGCCCTCATGCGCGCCCTGGACACCGACGGAAGCGGCGCGCTCACCGCCGATGAGTACGTCCGCCTGTACGACGCCCTCGGTATCACCCCGGCCGTCTCCGGCGCGGCCTTCCAGCGCCTCGACCGCAACGGCAGCGGCACCCTCACCCATGAGGAGTTCCGCGCCGCCATCGAGGAGTTCTACCTCGGCACCGACACCGAGGCGCCCGGCAACTGGATGCTCGGCTCACCTCTCCCGTTCGGCTGACCGGCCACAGGAGGGCATGCTCAAGCCGTCCCGCCTTCGCGGCCTGGAAATCCTGCGCCGTCGCCAACGGGACTCCCGCGACGGCGCGAAGTCACCACCTCCAGCCCTTGCCCAAGGTATCGAAAATCGATAGATTTCCATCGCAATTCGATGGAAGGACGGGGCATGGGAAAACTGACAGTGCGTGCGCTTCGCGTCGTGCTTGCGACGGTGTTCGTCGGCACCGTGTTCGTACAGGTATCGATGGTGTGGACATTGGCCACCGATCCGGAGGACGGGTCGCTCCCGCTGACCCCGCTGCGCTTGATCACGATCCTGGGCATGGTGTCGGGCCAGGTCACCCTGGTCAGCGTATGGCGGCTGGTGACGATGGTGCGACGCGGAACCGTGTTCTCCCACGCCGCCTTCCGGTACGTGGACGCCGTGATCGGCGCGATCGTTGTGGCCGCCCTCCTGTGGTTCGCGGTCACGGCCCTCAACGCGCCGGGGCAGCGGGACGACCCGGGCGTCACCGTCATCATGGGCGGGATCGGCCTGGGCATCCTGGGGGTCGCGCTCATCGTGCTCGTACTGCGGATGCTGCTCGCCCAGGCCGTCGCGCGCGACGTCGAAGCGACGCGGATGCGGGCCGAGCTGGACGAGGTGATCTGATGCCGATCATCGTCGACATCGACGTGATGCTGGCCAGGCGGAAGATGTCCGTGGGCGATCTCGCGGACCGCGTCGGGATCACGCCCGCCAACCTGGCGGTGCTCAAGAACGGCCGCGCCAAGGCGGTGCGCTTCTCGACGCTCGCCGCTCTCTGCGAGGTCCTCAAGTGCCAGCCGGGTGACCTGCTGCGCTGGGAGGCCGAGGACGCCGCGGGCGGATGACGTCCACGCTCACGGCCGTCCTCGCGTCCAGTTCCCAGCCCTTCGCGTACACCGCGGCGAACCCCTCCCCGCCGAGCGCGGCCTGGCCGCCAAGGCCCGAACGCGCATCGACCCGCCTCACCCAGGCCGAGTTCGCGTGTACGGCGTGCGGGCACACCGCGCACGCCGACGTGAACGCGGCGGTCAACATTCTCAGGGCAGGGCTTGCCCTTCGCCGGGCCACGCAAGCGGTTTGGCGAGAAGCCGCTCCCTTCAGGGAGCGGAGGAGTCACAGATCTGTCGCTGTTCGGCTGAGCGGGGGGCCGACCGCCGTGCCCCGCCGTTTGGGCCGTTGACCGGCTCGGACGCGCTCCTTCGCGGCCGGTGACGCCGACCCGGGCGCCGGGCCTGGAAAGCCGTCGTTCGTGAGAGAGCCACGTCGACGCCCGCCCGGTGTCGTGACCCGTTGTGACGATCATCTGGCTTATTGTGAAGGCATGCCGAGTCGGGCCGTGACCCTGTCAGGCGTCCCGGCGTGAGCGCGACGTCGGACGCCGGGCTGCGCCGTGCCGTGTCCCCGCTGGAGCTGTTCTTCGACCTGGCCTTCGTCTTCGCCCTCAGGCAACTCGCGGAGCACCTGCACGCCGAGCTGTCCTGGCGTGGCGCCGCCGAGACGGCGGTGATGCTGGTCGCGGTCCTCAGCACCTGGGTCCTCACCAGCTTCGACGCCACCTTCCTGGACATCACGCGGCCCCGGACCCAGGGGCTGGTGCTGGCGGTGATGGGCCTGGGCCTGTTCATGAACGCCCAGATCCCGCACGCGTTCGCGGCCCGCCCGTGGGCGTTCACGGTGCCTCTGGTGGCGATCCTGCTCCTGACCGGCGCGACGGCCGCCCTGACCACCTCGGTGGCCGTCCTGCGCAGCCACTACCACCGGGTGCTGGTGTGGGCCGCGGTCTCGATTCCGCTGTGGCTGGCCGGGGCCGCGGCCGATCCCGGATCCCGGCTGGTCTGGTGGGCCGGTGCCGCCGCGGTCGACCTGGCCGGGACGTGGCTGAGGCACCCGCTGCCCGGCAGGGTCTTCCCGTCCCGGCACTTCGTGTTCGACGCCGAGCACATGGTGGAACGGATCCGGCTGTTCCTCATCCTGCAGCTCGGTGAGACGGTGCTGACCATCGGGTCGGCGATCTCCGACGCCCCGGTCGACGTGCCGACGACGGCCGCCGCCTTCGGGGTGTTCGTCGCGCTGGTGTGCCTGTGGGCCACGTACTTCCTCGGCGGCGAGAAGATCGTGACACGGCAGATCGCGATCACAGCCGACCCGATGCGGTCGATCCACCGCGCGGTGAACGGCCTGTACGGCACGCTGACAGGCCTGGTGATCGGCGCGGTCGGCTCCGAGCTGGTGATCGGCCACGCCACCGGCCCCGGCAACGCCCAGGTGGGCCTGCTCCTGTGTGGTGGCCCGATCCTGTACCTGGTCGCGCAGGCGTGGTGGTACTACGTCACCACGGGACGGGCGTGGGTCGCACGGCTTCTCGCGTGTGGCGCCTGCGCCGCGGTCGGGGTCGCGGCGCGGTGGCTGCCGCCGCTGGTCTCGGTGCTGATCCTGGACGTCGTCCTCGTGGTGCTGGTCGTCGTGCTGACCCGGGTGCACCGCCAGGTGGTCGAGGCGCTGGACGCCGGAGGCGGAGACCGGCGGCGCGGTTGACGTGCGCTCGTCAGGCCTTTCCCGTGATGGTTTCGAGCCCGTCGTCCCAGCGCCAGCGTACGTGGCGGCCGCTCAGGTGGACGCCGCCGATCCAACGGTCGAGGCCGTTGAGCGCGACGTGGTCGGCCTCGCCCGCGAGTACCCGTGCTCCGGTTTCGGTCAGGCGCAGGCGGGTGGCGTGGCCGACCCGGCGGTCCCCTCGCTCGGCGTCGAGCAGCGGAACCGGAGCACGGATCATCCGGTCGATCATCGCGAAGTACCAGATGTCTCCGAGGTACGGGCGTGTTTCCCGCGCCGCCGCGCGGATGAACACGGTTCCTGCGTCGGGCGCGCCGTCGGCGACCGCGGCGAGTACCCGTCGTTCGGCCAGTGACAGCCCGTCGCGGGTGGCCGGGTACTCCCTGCTGAGCCGGTCGAACGCCTCGCCGAGGAAGCGCAGCTCAGCCGAGTGGCTCGCGGCGACGGCGCCGAGGCCGTCGGGGGTGGGCGCCCGGAAGGCGCCCCAGGCGTGGGTGGCGAGCCGCAGCGCGTCCGGGGTCAGCCGGGCGCACGCCCTCGTCGCGGGCAGTTCGCGCAGCTGTTCCACGGTCAGCTGGCCGAGGCCGCCGAAGCGGGCGATGCCGGGATGCTCGCCGATGCAGATCAAGGTGATGCGCCGTGCGGGAACACCCAGGTCGGCGAGGCGGGCGAGGATCTGGATGATCTGCAGCTGGTCGTACAGGTCCGCCTCGAACCACAGCACGTACTCGCCGTCCCGGTTGTCCTCCAGGACGCGGTCGCGTTCGGCGAACATCGCCGCGGCCTCACCCCGTTCGTCCGCGCCCGCCTCGGCGAGGAAACCAGCCCTGACACGGCGGAGCTCCCCGGCCCCCACCGCGGGCACCGGGCCGTCGTGCAGGACGTCACGCCAGAACAGCACACGCCGGGCGAGCCCGGTTTCCGGCAGGGCCGTGCCGTCGCCGTTGCTGACATGCAACGCCGTGGCCATCCGGTCGTCGGCCGGCCGTTCGGCGAGGAGCCTGCCACGGGCGGCGGCGTACGACTCGCCGGTCTTGGTCATCCGGGCGCGCACGCGTCGTTTGAAGTCGGGCTGCTTCGTCATGGTCGTCTCCCACGCGGCCAACCGTGGATCCCCCAGCGACCGGTACGGCGGGCACGCGATCGGCAACGAAGCTCCGGCCGAGAGGTGGGCCTCCCTTTGCCTCCGTGGGTGACCCGGCTGGGGCGGGTCGCCGGAGGTTCGGCGCGGACGGTCGCCGTCCCGCCAAGGTATCCCATCTCCCCGTGAGAGTCGCGAACCGGCCGGGCCACCTCAGACCGAGTCTCCCGTCTGCCGTCAGGGTTCCAGGTCGATCACCCCTCTACCGGTCGCGATGTCGAACGGCACGGAGGCCTGGTCGTGCACGATCAGCCAGTCGCCGTCGATCTTCTGGAAGCAGAAGGTGCCCCTGACCCATATGCCGCTCGTCGCGGTCCCGTTCCTCGACGTGCCGCTGAGCCGGCCGAAGCCGTACCCGAACGCCACGTCGTCACCCACGACGAGTCTCAGGTCGCGCACCTCGTAGGTCACGTCCGCGAAGAACGCGAACACGTTCGCCCAGTTCCTGAGTTTCGCCTCCGCTCCGACGTGCCGCAGCGGAGGTTCCACGTCGAAGGACACGACGTCCGCCGCGTAGAGACGTTCCAGGCCCTCAAGGTCCTTGGCCTGGATCGCCTCGACCAGCCTGCCGAGGTGCCTCCGGAGAACGGTCTCGTCTGTTTCGTGTCGCGTGGTCATCGCCACCCGCCCCTTTTCTTCCGGTGTGGATTTCCTGTCCCTCACCGTTACGACGGCGCGGCCGCTTCGAATGTCAGGTCGATGTCAGGTCGTGGTGCCGAAACGTCTGCGGTATTCGGTGGGCGTGGTGCCCAGGTGGCGGGCGAAGGTGCGGCGCAGGGTCTCGTCGCTGCCGAGACCGCTGTGCCGTGCCGCCGAGGTGATGCTGTGCCCGTCGAGGAGGAGCTGCTGGGCGCGGTCGAGACGGACACGTTCGACCCAGCGGGCCGGAGTCGTGTCCAGCTCCGCCTGGAACAGCCGGGTCAGGTGCCGGGTGCTGACCGACGCGGAGGCGGCCATGGCGGGCAGGCTGTGGTCTGCCGCCGGGTCGGCGAGTACGGAGGCGGTCAGTGAGCGCAGCAGGTCGCCGCGTGCCGGTGGGGTCGCCAGCGCCGTGGAGAACTGTGACTGGCCGCCCGGGCGCTGCATGAACACGACCAGTTCACGGGCGATGTCCCGGGCCGCGCCCGCTCCGTGGTCGTGTTCCACCAGCGCGAGGGCCAGGTCGATGCCCGCGCTGATCCCCGCGGAGGTGACGTAACGGCCGTCCCGGATGTGCAGGGCGTCCGGTTCGACGCGCACGAGGGGGTGGCGGCGGGCGAGAGCCCGCGCGTGCCGCCAGTGGGTGGTCGCCCTCCGGCCGTCGAGCAGGCCGAGCGCCGCCAGGACGAAGGCGCCGCTGCAGACCGAGGCGACCCGTGCCGCCCGGTCGGCGAGGTCGGTGACCGTTGTCAGCAGTTCGTCCTCGGGGCCCCGCTCCGCGAGGTGGTCGGCTCCGGCGACCACGACCGTGTCGACAGGCCCGGCGTCGGCCGCCGTCGTCGTCGCGGCCAGCGTCGGTCCGGAGGCCGTCCGGACGTCGCCGCCGTGGGGGGAGACCAGGACCGAGGTGTACCGGCCCGCCTGGTGCAGCACCTCCAGGGGGCCGCTGACGTCGAGCAGGGTCACGCCGTCGAACACCACGAAGGCCACTCGATGCGTCATGTCGGAATCTGTGGTTCACATGGCCGTATGGACATGGTGTCAGGGTATGGCACCGGGTGAATCTGGAGGAGTCAACCGATCGAGGGTGAGGAGAGGCAGTCATGACGGGTGAATCGATCGCGGGTGTACGGATCCCGGACAGCGCCCTGGCGCGTGAGGCGACCGAACTGGTGCGTGAGGCCGCCTCCCCGCTGCTGTTCGACCACTCCCGGCGGGTGTTCCTGTTCGGGGCGCTACGCGGCCGGGAGCAGGGGCTGGACTTCGATCCGGAGCTGCTGTACGTGGGGGCCATGTTCCACGACCTGGGGCTGACCGAGCGCTTCCGCCGTACCGACCAGCGTTTCGAGATCGACGGCGCCGACGAGGCCCGCCGCTTCCTGAACGCCCACGGTGTCACCGGAGAGCCTGCCGACCGGGTCTGGACGGGGATCGCCCTGCACACCACCCCGGAGATCCCGCTGCACATGGCGCCCGAGGTGGCCCTGATCACCCGTGGCGTGGAGCTGGACGTTCTGGGCATCGGCTATCACGCGGTCTCCGGCGAGCAGCGCGAGGCCGTGGTCGCGGCCCACCCCCGGCCCGACTTCAAGAACCGGATTCTCGCCGCCTTCACCGAGGGCGTCAAGGACCGCCCGGAGACGACCTTCGGCAACGTCAAGGCCGACGTACTGGCCCACTACGTTCCCGGCTTCCGGCGCGGTGACTTCGTCGAGGTCGTCAAGGACTCCGACTGGCCCGAGTAGTCATCCGCCCGTGGCGCGGATCAGCGCGGCCACGCCGTCCAGGATCCGGGCGAGCCCGAACCGGTAGTCCAGCCGCCGTTCGTCCGCCGGGGTCTCCGCGGGGTAGTCGTAGGCGCCCGCGTCGACGGCGGCGCGCAGCGCGGGGAAGCGCCGCCCGTCGACCAGGCCGCCGAGCAGGTCGCTGTAGGCGGCGATCGGCTCGCCCGAGGCGGCCTGCCCCAGGTCGGCGCTCAGCCGCGCCACGGTGTGCATGTGGCTGGCGACCAGCAGGGCGACCCCCACCTTGTCGGCCTCGCTCAGTCCGGTGTCCTTCAACGCCCCCAGGGCACGGTCGGCCCACGCAAGCTGGTTGGGGGTGATCGGTGGCCCGGTGATCGGCAGGCGCACGATCCAGGGGTGGGTGTGCAGCATCTCCCACTGCGCGCGGCACCAGCGCTCCAGGCCGGGGCGCCAGCCGCCACAGGGCTCGTCCAGTTCGGCGGGCAGCGCCGCGACCTGGTCGAGCATCAGCAGCAGCAGCTCGTTCTTGCTCCTGACGTACCGGTAGATCGACATCGTGGTGAAGCCGAGCCGTTCGGCGACCCGCGCCATCGACACGGCGTCGAGGCCGTCGGCGTCGGCCAGCTCCACCGCCGCCTGGACGACGCGGGACAGGGTCAGCCGGCTTCTCCGCTCCGGTTCGGGCTCGTCGAACCGGGCCCACAGCGCGCTGAGACCCGCGGGCAGCTCTTCTTCCGTCACCCACGAAGTGTATGACATAGATTTATGTGTATGACATACACTTCACTGATCGTGGGCGGCGGCATCGCGGGCACACTGAGCGCGATCGCTCTCCGCAAGGCGGGCATCGAGCCGGTCGTCTACGAGGCCTACGAGCACGGCGCCGACAACGTGGGCGCATTCCTGACACTCGCGGTGAACGCGCTCGCCGCGTTACGCACCCTCGGCGTGGACGTCGGCGAGATCGGCTTCGAGACGCCGAGGATGACCCTCACCAGCGGCTCCGGCAGGAAACTCGGTGAGCTCCGGTACGGCGAGCCCCTGCCGGACGGCACCGTCAGCAGGACCGTCAAGCGAGCCGACCTCTACCGCCTGCTCCGCGAGCACGCCGTACGGCAGGGCGTGCGGATCGAGTACGGCAGGCGGCTCGTGGACGCCCACGGCGGGGGAGGCGGGGTGCTGGCGAGGTTCGCCGACGGCGGCACGGCCGAAGGAGACCTGCTGATCGGCGCGGACGGCCTGTGGTCGCGTACCCGCAAGATCATCGACCCGGCCGCCCCCGGCGTCCGCTACTCCGGGCTGCTCAACACCGGTGGCTACGCGCGCGGTGTCCGGACCGGCGCCGAGCCGGGGGTGATGAGCGCGATCTTCGGCAGGCACTGCTTCTTCGTGCACCTCACCCATCCGAGCGGGGAGGTCTGGTGGGCGGCGAACCCGGCCAGGAAGGCCGAGCCGACCCGCGCCGAGCTGGACGCGATCGACCCACAGGAGTGGCGGGCCCACCTGGTCGAGTTGTTCCGGCGCGACGCCGGTCCCGCCGCCGACCTCGTCGCGGCCTCCGACGAGATCTTCCCCGCCTGGAAGACCTACGACGTCCCCTCCGTGCCCCGGTGGCACCGCGACCGGATGATCGTCATCGGGGACGCCGCCCACGCCACCGCCCCCTCGATCGGGCAGGGGGCTGCCATGGCCATCGAGGACACCGTCGTCCTGGCCAAGTGCCTGCGCGACAGCCCCGGCGTCACCACCGCCTTCACCGCCTACGAACGGCTCCGGCGCGAGCGCGTGGAACGGGTCGTCGACCAGGGCAACCGCACCGGAGGCTGGAAGGGGCTCGGGCCCCTGGCGCGCATACCGCGTGACCTCGTCATGGCCGCGGGGATGAGATTCATGGCCCGCAGGGGCGCGGATCCGAGTCGCTGGATCTACGACTACCGCATCGACTGGGACGAACCGGTGACCGGCCTGTTTCGTAGTGCGTGACGGCACCGGGGGCGGTCACCGGTTCGGCGTGTTCGATCCGAGGTGGTCGTTCATCGGAAGGACTCACGGTGGTCGTGTGCCCACTGCCGGAAGTCGTACGGCGGGCGCCCGGTGATGTCCTCGACGGTCGAGGTGACCAGAGACGAGGCCGAGCGCTTCTCGGCCGCCGCCAGCAGCGCGTCCACCAGGGCGGGCGGACGGCCGTCGGCGAGCATCCGCGCCCGCGCGTCCGGTACGGGGACCTCCTCGAAGCGGAGTGCACGGCCGATCGCCGTGCCGATCGCCCGGACCTGCTCGGGACGGCTGATCACCCGGGGCCCGGTCAGCAGGTGGGTCGCGCCCCGGTGGGCGTCGTCGGTGAGCGCGCGGGCGGCGACGGCCGCGATGTCACGCGGGTCGACGACCGCCGTGGCCGCGGTGAGCGGGCCGCGCACCACCCCGGTGGCGCGGATCTGGTCGGCCCAGCCCAGGGTGTTGCTGGCGATCGTGTCCGCCCGCAGGACGGTCCGGGGCAGGCCGGACCTCTCGATCAGGCCCTCCATGTCGGTGTGCAGCCTGAAGATGGGGTCGTCCTGCTCCTCGGGCCGGCCGTCCACGCCGATCGACGACAGGTAGACCACCCGCCGGGCGTGCCCGCCGATCGCCTCCAGCACCGCGGGCGCGCCCTGGGTCGTGAGGAAGGGCCAGATCAGGAAGACCGTCCCGACCCCGGTCAGCGCCTCGTCCAGCCCGCCGGGCGCGTCGAGGCTCCCGGGCACGACGCCGACGCCGTCGGGCACCCGGACCGACGCGGCCTCCTGCGGGAGCACCAGGGCGCGGACGCCGGGGGCGCCCGTCGCGCTCAACCGGGTGAGCACGTGCCGTCCGACGTTTCCCGTGGCCCCTGTCACCAGAATCATCGCCTCGTCCCTTCGTCTCGGTACCCGACGAACTCTGCGGCGCGAACGAACCCCCGGACCACTCAGAAGCCGATTGACGGCCCGAATCCGACATCAACTAGCTTTCAGTGGTGGAAATCGACGTTGCGGACGAGCTGGACCGGCGGCTGATCCACGCGCTCCAGCTCGACCCGCGAGCCCCGTTCAGCCGGATCGCCGAGGTGCTGGGGGTCTCCGACCAGACGGTGGCGCGTCGTTACCGGCGGTTGCGGTCGGCCGATCTGCTCAGGGTCGTGGCGGTTCCGCCCGCCAACTTCCACGCGCACGGACGTTTGCTGCTGCGGTTGCGCTGTGTCCCGGGAGCGGCGGACGGGGTCGCCTCCGCGCTGGCCCGGCGCCCGGACACGGCCTGGGTGCAGGTCGTCTCCGGCGGCACCGAGGTGCAGTGCATCACCCGTGCGCGGATGCCCGGTGACGGCGAGCGACTCCTGGAACGCCTGCCCCGCGGCGGACGGGTGGTGGACCTCACCGCCTACTCGCTGCTGCACACCTTCTACGGCTCGCCCGGAGGCGTCCGGCTGCTGAACGCCCTCACCCCGCAGGAGGCCGGCCGGCTCGGTCGCGGGCCCGACGCGGTGACCGGCTCCGGCCTTCCCCACTGCGACGCCGACGACCTTCGCCTGCTGAACGTCCTGGCCTACGACGGCCGTACCGGACTGGCCGAGCTCGCGGCGGCCACCGGCTGGTCACCGTCGACCGTCCGGCGGCGGATGGACGACCTCCAGGCCCAGGGGGCGCTCCACTTCTACACCGAGTTCGACGTCGCCTACCTCGGCTATCGCGCGGGGACGCGACTGTGGGCCTCGGTCCCGCCCGCCGAGCTGACCGCCGCCGGAGAGGCTCTGGCCTCCCATCCCGAGGTGGTCTTCGCCGCCGCCACCACCGGGCCGACCAATCTGGCCGCCACGGTGATCTGCACCGACGCCCACGACACCTTCCGGTACCTCACCCAGCGCCTGGCGGCCCTGCCCGCCATCACCCATGTGGAGACGACCCCGATCATCCAGACCCGCAAACGCCTCGGCCGTCTCCTGCGGCCCACCCTCGACGGCTGAGGCCTGCGTCGGCGACCGGTTCCTACGGCCGGGCGAACGGGATTCCGGATCCCGCTTGACCTTCACACGGTGACAAGGTCTTCACTGCTGCCGAGGAGGTGGTCCCGATGACCATTCAGGAACAGGACGCGGTTCTTCGAGGACTGGAGGACGGCCGCGAGTCCGTACGGCTGCGGGCCGCGATGGCGATCGGCACGACCCCCGACCCGTTGTTCGTCGGCAGGCTCGTCGAGCGATGCGCGATCGAGCCCGAATTCTACGTGCGCGATATGCTGACCTGGGCACTTACCCGCCACCCGGCATCGGTGACGATCCCGGCGCTGCTGAAGGAACTCCGCTCCGAGCGCGCGCAGGCACGGAGCCAGGCGCTGCACACGCTGTCCAAGATCGGCGATCGACGGACATGGCCGGCGATCACCCAGGCGCTGCTGACCGACTCCGACGACGAGGTGGCGCGAAGCGCCTGGCGGGCGGCGGTCATACTCGTGCCCGAAGGGGAGGAGGCCGGGTTGGCCGCGGTGCTGGCGACACAGCTCGGGCGCGGCGGACGCCAGACGCAGCTGAGCCTCAGCCGGGCGCTGGTCGCGCTCGGTGAGGCGATCGTGCCGGCCCTGCGCGCCGCGGCGACGGACCCCAGGCCGCGCGTGCGCGCGCACGCGATCGCCACGGAACGGCTGTTGAACGACCCGGAAACCGGATTCGAGTTCGCGATCGAGGAGGCCAAGCGCGTCGTAGCCCTCGGCCCGACCGGCAGGGAGGAGTGACAGGCGGTGTTGATCGGTGATGTGGCACGACGGTCGGGGGTCAGCGCCCGCATGCTCAGGCACTACGACTCGCTCGGCCTGGTACGGCCGACGGGCCGTAGCGGCGCCGGCTACCGGGAGTACTCAAGCGAGGACGTCCGCCGGATCTTCCACATCGAGAGCCTTCGCTCTCTGGGCTTGTCGTTGCGTGACGTCGGGCGCGCGCTCGACGATCCCGACTTCACGCCCTCGGACCTTGTCGACGACCTCATCCGCCAGACGCGGGAACGCATCGCGGCCGAGACCGAGCTGCTCACGCGACTGCGTCAGATCGACGCCGTGGAGCCCGCGGACTGGGAGGAGGTCCTCCAGGTCGTCGCGCTCCTGCAGGCGCTGGGCTCGAAGAGCGCGGGCAGGCGACAGCGCGCGGCCCTGTCCTCGGTGTCCTCGGTCGAGGAGGTCACGGTGCCGGTCGAGGCGCTGGTCGAGGCGGCGCTGAGCGAAAGGGACCCCCACGTCGCCGGAGCCCTCCGCTGGGCTCTGGCGCAGTCGGGCGACGACGGTCTGGCGCTGCTGGCGGAGGGCCTCGGCTCGCCGGTGGCGGAGGTGCGCGAACGTGCCGTCCAGTCCGTCGCCGAGATCCAGAACGACAAGGCGACCACGCTGTTGAGAGAGGCTCTCACCAGCCCCGACGGCGTGGTCCGCAGGCACGCGGCGCTGGCGCTCGGGGCGCGTGGGGTGGCCGCCGCGATCCCCGCGCTCATCGACGTCGTCGTCGAGGGGACGAACGACGTCGACGCGGCCGACGCCCTGGGGGCGCTGGCGAGCCGTCCCGCGTTGGCGGACCGGATCGCCACCGGGCTCGTCGATCGC
The DNA here is from genome assembly GCF_040631445.1 of Streptosporangium sp. NPDC020072. Taxonomy (NCBI): domain Bacteria; kingdom Bacillati; phylum Actinomycetota; class Actinomycetes; order Streptosporangiales; family Streptosporangiaceae; genus Streptosporangium; species Streptosporangium sp. NPDC020072. The sequence goes on from NZ_JBEYAB010000008.1 coordinate 222,909, forward strand.
CTCACCCACGGCGCCGCCGGACCGTCCGTACGCCTGCGGCTGGCCCAGGCGCTCGCGGACGTCCCGGGAACCACGGCGTCAAGAGCCCTCACGGATCTGTCGCACGACGAGGACCGCGCCGTCGCGCTCACCGCGACATACATCCTCGGCATACGCGACGCCCGATGACGGTCCGTCCCCAGGGCTGTACGCGTATCGTCCGAGACTCCGGCCGGTCCGGCCCAGTCTAGAATGACGGGTTCGGTCTATATGGTCGCGGCATGAGTTCCTCCTCCTCGAATGTCTTAGGCCCGTGGTCGGAACAACTGACCGGTGCCTTTGAGATCCTGCTCGGTCGTCCGTTGGCGGGTTTCGACGCCAAAGCCGTCTACGCGACGTTCTTCGGCGGCGACCTCGTCAACGAGCTCGGCTTCACGCGGGACTCCATCTGGATGAGCCCGGCCGTCCTCCGCGGTGCTGAGCCGGTTGTCTGGGACTGCCCGGTCTTCGACCTGGAGGAGCCGCTGCTGGAGTTCGACGCAAGCCGGTCGGTCTTCGAGTTCGACAAGGCGGGACTTCCGCCGGAGTTCGAGACGGACCTCGCGGTGGCGTGTTTCTCCGGCCGTCTCGTCCTGGGTGGTGACCTGGCTCCTGTGTTGGCGCGACACGGCCTCTCCGCGTCCGATCTGCGCGGCACCTGGACCGTCTGCTACCCGCGGCTGGTCTCGGACGGCACACTCTTTGACGCGATGCGGGTCGCCACCGCGCTCGGCACGGGCCCCGAAAGCCTCCTTCCCCTTGAGGCGGAGGCGGCCGAGGAGTGGCGGGAGGCGCTGGCCGACCGCACGTCGCCCGAGTTGTTCGCCCACTTGAGCTTCTTCTGCACCGAGGGCGAGGAGGGGCTGATGTACCTGCGAACCGAACGGTCGGGCGGTGACCTGCTCGCCGACGAGGGCTGCACGCTGATCGCCAACTGGGAGGAGGGCCAGGGTCAGGTCGAGCTCGCGGTCGTCCAGGTCGGCGAGCTCCTGGGCGGCACCGCGACATCCTGAGGCGCGCACGGCAGGCGGTACGACGCCGTCTGCCGTCGGCCTCTCGAAATGCGGCGCAAGGCTGAGCCGCCTGCTCAAGCGCACCGACCTGGCCCCGGAGGCACGCAGCCACCTCCTCGCCGCCTACGCCGAAGAACTGGTCGGCGAGGACGACCCCACCGCCCTGGCGGCGGCCCGCGAGGCGCTCGACCTCGCCTGCGGGCGGCGGCCATCCAGGTCCTTATCCGCGGCCACCGCGGCCTGCCCGAACGTGACGACCTCTGCCGCGAACTGGTGGCGATCGGCACCGAACACGATCTGCCCGTCTATCGCGTCATCGGGCCGCCGAGGCCCCGGTGGCAATGAGGAAATTCCCAACGAAGTACCGCCTGACCTGCGCTAACGAAGGTGTCGCAAGCCGGGTTTCGGCTTCCGCCGCCTGACGTGCGGTCTCCAGCGGACGCGACCCGTTTTCGCCGTATTCCGGCGGCACCTCAAGACGAGCATGACTCGGTGGACACGCGGGCGCCGCCGGACGTTCAACAATTGCCTTGCTCGCCGGGTTTCAAGATCAGTTAGTGTCCACGGAGGCAAGATCCCTCCGGAAGGAAAAACCCTTTGCCTCTCGCATGGAAGCGCAGACTGACCCTGGCCTGCGCCGCACTCACCCTGCCCCTGACAGCGACGGCGGTTCCCGCCCAAGCGGAGGCGGCGGGTCTGGCACCACTCCTCGTAGCCGGCCCGACGGCCGTCGGAGGAGACCACTACATCGTGGTCGTCAAGGAGTCGGCGACCCTGTCCGGGGAGTTACGCGCGTCGCTGGAGCGTGACGCGGTCGTCGAAGGCGGCCAGATCACCCACCGCTACGCCAAGGCCATCGCCGGTTTCGCCGCCGTCCTGCCCGACGACGCCCTCGACGCGGTCCGTGCCAACCCGGCCGTGGCCTACGTCGAGCCCGACTCGGCGATCAGTGGCCAGACGGTCCAGCCCAACCCGCCGAGTTGGGGTATCGACCGCGTCGAGCAGCACAACCTGCCGCTGGACAACAGCTTCACCTACACCACGACCGGTGCGGGCAGCACGGCGTTCATCGTGGACAGCGGCATCCGTACCACGCACACCGAGTTCGGCGGGCGGGCGTCCTTCGGCGCCAACTTCGTCGAGGACGGCAGGACCGACGACTGCCATGGTCACGGCACGCACGTGGCGGGCACGGTCGGCGGCGCCACCTACGGCATGGCCAAGGCGGTCAACCTGGTGGCCGTGCGCGTGCTCAACTGCGCCAACAGCGGCCTGACCAGCGACCTGGTGGCGGCCATGGACTGGGTCGCGCTCAACCACCCGGCGCGCTCGGTGGCCAACTTCAGCCTCCAGGGCTACGGCACGGCCGCCAACGACGCCGCCGAGGGTCTGATCGACTCTGGCGTCCAGACCGTGTTCATCGCCAACAACTACAACACTGACGCCTGCACCAACGCGCCGCGCTCGCCGCGCGGAATCGTGGTCGGGGCGACGGACATCACCGACCAGAAGGCGACGTTCTCCTCCTACGGCACCTGCGTGGACGTGTTCGCGCCCGGTGTCTCCATCACATCCTCGGTCAACACCGACGACAACGCCTCGGGCTCCTGGTCCGGCACGTCCATGGCCGCCCCGCACGTGACCGGCTGGGTCGCCCGCTACCTCCAGGACAACCCGACGGCGACGATGGCCGACACCAAGACCGCGCTCATCAGCAGTTCCACCAAGAACGTGCTGACCAACATCGGCGACGGCTCGCCCAACCGGCTGCTGTACGCCGAGCCCGGTACCACCCCGGTGGAGGATGTCCCGCCGAGCACGCCGGGGACCCCGGTGGCGAGCAACCTGACCTCCCGCACGGTCACGCTCACCTGGACCGCCTCCACCGACAACGTCGGTGTCATCGGCTACGACCTGTTCACCGGCTCGGGCCAGCCCGTCGGCACCTACCCCAGCGCCAGCGCGGCGCTCACCGGCCTCAGCCCGAACACCACCTACACCTACTACGTACGGGCCCGTGACGACGCGGGCAACGTCTCGGACCCGTCCGGCACGGTCAGCCTGACCACCCCGGCCGATCCGGGCGTCGGCGCCTGCAAGGTGACCTACAACCTGGCCTCGGAGTGGTCCAACGGCTTCAACGCCGACATCACCTACACCAACACCAGCCTGAACACGGTCACCGGCTGGACCATCGCCTGGTCCTTCTCGGCCGGCCAGCACGTGAACAGCGGCTGGAACGCCGTCTGGGGCCAGAACGGCGCCAACGTGACGGCCGACAACCTGACCTGGAACAAGACCGTGGCTCCCGGCGAGTCCGTCTCGGTTGGGATCAGCGGCAGTCATACCGGCACCAACCCGGCGCCGACCGCCTTCACCGTGAACGGCTCGACCTGCACGGTGGGCTGACAGCACGGCAGCGAACGAGGGAGGCGGCGGGCCACGGTGCGCGCCGCCTCCTGCCGTGTGCGGGGTCAGGGCAGCGGCCTGCCAAGCCTCAGCCGAGGTTCTGACGCCCGAGATGTCGAGCTGCTTCTGCCACGACCCGGCGGAGGCGGCCCCCACGCACGCGTCGATCCTCGCGTGGGCCGCCGACCACAAGGCGCTCGTGATTCCGGCGGGGCGGGAGCGGTGAGGTCGGAAGAGGCGGCTCCCGATTCGCCGTACGACGTTGGACGGGGTCACGCCCTGAGCGGTCGCAGCGCCGTACTCCAGGAGACGACCTGGTCGAGCAGCCTGCCCAGGGCGTCCTCCTGGTGCGCGGCGGGTTTGAAGGTGGTGAAGTTCTCGAAGTCGGTGTGCAACAGCAGCTCCACGCCCACCTGGACATCGGCCACCTTGACCTGACCGAGCACCTGCCGCAGGTGTTCGGCGGCCCGCACGCCGCCGCTGACGCCGTAGCCGACCACGCCCGCGGCCTTGTCGTGCCATTCGGCGAACAGGAAGTCGATGGCGGTCTTGAGTGCTCCGGTGATCGAGTGGTTGTACTCGGGTGTCACGAAGACGAAGCCGTCGAGGTTCGCGACGGTCTCGGACCACTTCTTGGTGTGCGGGTGTTCGTACACCCCGGTGGCCGCGGCGAGAGGTTCGTCCAGATGGGGCAGGTCGTAGTCCTTCAGGTCGACCAGTTCGTAGTGCGCGTCGCCACGTCTGACCGCGTGGTCGTGGACCCAGCGGGCCACGGCCTCGCCGTTGCGTCCCGGACGCGTGCTGCCGACGATGATGCCAATCTTGATCATTTACCCACCTTCAATACGATTTTTCCGCGAATAAGGCCGCGCTCTGCTTCGTGGTGCAGAGCAGCCAGGGAATCCAGCGGGCGAACGTCCACCGTGACGTCCACCACGCCCTCGTCGATCAGCGCCACGAGTTCGGCCAGCTGGCCCGGGTCGTTGCGGGCCACGAACCGGACGGCGCGCGGGTGCTCGATCGGCCGGGTGATCGAGACGAACTCCTCGGCCAGCTCCGTCACCGAGGCGGGCACGTCGGCCACCAGGTTGATCAGCACGTCGTTACCGCCCGGCAGGGGAGCGGTGGTGTAGTCGACGACCTCGTCGGCGCCCAGCGCCCGGACGGCGGCGGCGCTGCGCGGACCGGCGGTCGCCACCACGTACGCGCCCGCGTGCTTGGCCAGCTGCACGGCGAACAGCCCGACGCCGCCGCCCGCCCCGTTGATCAGCACCCGGCTGCCGCGACCGATGCGGGCGTGCTCGAAGACCGCCTGCCACGCGGTAAGCCCGGCCACCGGCACGGCCGCCGCGTCCGCCAGCGGAATCCGCCGCGGTGCCTTGGCCAGCGCGTCCGCCTTCGCGACCGCGTACTCGGCGGCCGCCCCGCCGATGAGCCCGATCACCCGGTCGCCGGGGGCGAGGTCACCGGCCCCGACGACCACGGTGCCCGCGACGTCCCAGCCGAACGTGTGCGGAAGCGTGACATCGAGCACGTCCCGCAGCAGGCCCGTTCGCAGGCCGACCTCCGACGGGTTGAACGACGTGGCGGCCACCCTGACGAGCACCTCGCCCGGCCCCGGCCTCGGCACCGGCACCTCCTCCAGCGAGATCACCGAGGCGTCGCCGTACTCATGGATGCGGGCGGCCCGCATGGTGCCGAGGAAGTCGGCGGCGTGCTCGCTCGCCCACGTCTCGAAGGTGCTCGCGGACACTCCGGTGACCTTCTCCACGGTGTCGGTGGCCGGGCCCTGCTCGGCCAGGCCGCGCAGCATGCCGTCCACGGCGGGAGCGGGCCATCCGAGCCCGAGTAACCGCAGCCTGGCCTCCTCCGGAGGCTCCTCCTCCCAGCGCACCGGCAGGCCGATCGCGTCACCGATCGCCCGCGTCTGTTCCCGCTGGGTCAGCGGCCGGGGCCCGGTCAGTGTGTGGACCACGCCGTGGTGCCCCCCGCCGAGCAGTGCGCGCACCGCGACGGCCGCCACGTCCCGCTCGTGGACGGGGGAGAAGGCCACATCACCGTACGGCTGCCGCACGACGCCCGCCCGAACCTGCGCGGCCCACCGCAGGGCGTTGGCCGCGAAGGCGTGTGGGCGCAGCACCGTCCACTCCCGGGCGGTCCCGGCGATCAGGCGCTCGATCTCGACCTCGTGCGGGCGTGCGGCGGCCGAGGACAGGTAGACCACCCGCCGCGCTCCGATCAGTTCCAGCGCCTCGCGGGCGCCCTCCGCCGAGGCGAACGGCCACAGCAGGAACACCGCGTCGACGCCGTCGAGGGCCGCCCCCAACGCGACCGGATCGGTCAGCTCCCTCGTCACCGTGCGGACGTCGGCGCCCGCGTCTTCGAGTTGGCTCACCAGAGGACGGCCGATCGTGCCGGTCGCCCCGCTGACCAGTACTTTTGTCACGCCGTCAACGATATGAGCCACAGCCGAGACAACCAATGCGCCTCTGTCTGTGATTAATACGCGATCGTCTTCGACATTAGACTCATGTCATGGACGTGCTGAGCGACGTGGTCGCCTTCATGCGCTTGGGTGTGCCCCGCTCGGCGCGTGTCGAGTGGCCGGCCCGGTGGGGACGGCGGTTCCCGTCGGCGCCCGGCTCGGCGGGCTTCCAGGTGGTGCTGCGGGGCTCGTGCTGGGTGATCCCGCCGGAGGGGGAGCCGGTCCCGGTCGCGACGGGGGACGTGCTGTTCTTCCCCCACGGGCACGGCTACGCGCTGGCCGACTCGCCCGCGACCCCCGTCGAGGAGCCCGACTGCGACCCCTACGCCGAGACCGAGCTGTTCTCTTCGGCCTCCGTCGAGGGCGCCGGGCCCGTCACCGTGACGCTCTGCGGTGGCTACCGGCTGGACTCCAGCCGGGCGCACCCGCTGCTCAGCGGGCTGCCCGAGATGATTCACCTGCCCGCCAGGCTGGGACGCGACACCGAGCTGCGTGCCGCCGTCGAGCTGCTGGGCAAGGAGATCGAGAACCCTCGGCCAGGCGCGGACCTGGTGGTGTCGGCGCTGCTGGACATGCTGTTGCTGTACATCCTGCGGGCCTGGTTCGACACCTCGACGGAGCACTGCGCGGTCGACAGCTGGGCCGCCGCGCTGGCCGACCCGGCCGTCGGTGCCGCGCTCGACGGCATCCATCGCGACCCCTCCCACCCGTGGACGGTCGAGTCGCTGGGCCGTCGTGCCGGACTGTCCCGTGCGGCGTTCTCCAGCCGGTTCACCCGGTTCGTCGGGCAACCACCGCTGACCTACCTGACCTGGTGGCGGCTGGGCACGGCCGCGCGCATGCTGCGTGACTCCGACGCCGCGCTGAGCGAGATCGCCCCCGCCGTCGGCTACGGCTCGGAGTTCGCCTTCGCCAACGCCTTCAAACGCGAGTACGGCATGGCCCCCGGCAGATACCGCCGCCTGGGCTGTCCTCCGGACCGGACGACGACAGCCCCGCAACCCTGAACGGGGATTGAGGAACGGCGGAGCGGAAACCCCGTCGTACCTGGTAGGCCAGAAGCAGCGGTGCCTCGCCTGCGATCGGTTCCGCTGCCATGCCCTCGGATCGAGGAGGACCCTGCCGATCGGGCGGTCCTCGACGACCCGGCGCTGCGCCTCGGCGGCCTGCTCCAGCGGGTTCCTCCTCAAAGACACCTCCGGAGCCCAACTGGCCGAAGCCGTACCCCGCAGCAGTACCCGGACCGCTATCGCGAGGTGTCCCCAACCTCTGACATTCGCGCCGGCCTGCCCCGCACCCTGCTCGTGGTCGGGGACCGCGACCGCAGCGCCCGCCCCGAAACCGTCACCGGCTTCGGCGACGCGCTCAGGAAGAAGGGCGTCCATGTCGAGGCCGAGGAACTGCCCTTCGCCGAGCACGCCTTCGACAACGCGTACGGCAGCCTCACCTCCCAGACCGGCCGACGGATCCTGCTCGATTTCCTCATCAAGGACACACGCTAGGACCTGCCTGCCAGTCGAACCCCACCAAGGTCGGATCGTTGCCCACCAAGGCCGTAAACACCCCCGAACGGCGCAAACCCCAGTTCAGGCGCGTCAGAACGACCATCCGCACCACACCGTCTCCACCAGGACCGCCAACGCGACCATTCGTTCCGATGCGATGCCGGCATATCCGCCGTCCAGGTCCGCCGCGGCACGTCGCGATCCAGAGATCCGCGCCGGCCCCCGGTTCGTCAGTCCCCGGTTCGTTCCGAACGCGGGCGGAGGCCGTCCAGCAGGACGGTGAGATAGGCGTCGGCGAGGTCCTGGGAGGGGGGCCGGGTGCGAGCGACCGCCAGGGCTGTCTGGCCGATCAGAGTCGTGGTGACGACAGGGTCGATGTCGGTGCGAACCGTACCCTCACGGCGTGCCCCGTCGATCATTTCCTCGACGGCCCGGACGAGGTCGGCGCGCAGTGCCGTGGTGGCGGGCAACTCCAGGCCGCCCAACTGGTCGTTGACGGCGTGGTGCGCCGCCTGGAAGGCGATCAGTTCACGCAGGAAGACCCGCAGGGCCCGCGTGGGCGTGGTCTCGGCGAGCAGGTCACGGGCGCGTCGCACCACCGGTTCGAGCAGGCGTGACACGGCGGCGTCCAGCAACGCGTCCTTGCCGCCGAAGGCGCGCACCACGGTCGCCGCCCCCAGGTCCGCCTTCTTGGCGATGGCCTCGACGGTGAGGGACGCGCCGGGTTCGGCCATCAGGGCGGTGGCGGCGTCCAGGGCGAGCTGACGGTTGCGGACGGCGTCGGCTCGGCGCCGGGATCCAGCGGGCGTTGACAAATGGAATGCCCCTTCCACATAATAAATGGAACATGCATTTCATTTATTCTAGCGCGGAGGAGTCCTGTGAACGAACACATCCTGATCTCCGGTGCGAGCATCGCCGGCCTGACCCTGGCCCACTGGCTGGCCCGGTACGGCTTCAGACCCACCGTGGTCGAACGCGCCCCGGCACCGCGCTCCGGCGGCAACGGGGTCGACGTGCGCGGCAACGCCACCGAGGTGGCCGAGCGGATGGGCATCCTGTCGCGGATCCACGAGTTCGCCACCGACGTCCACGGCATGAAGTTCGTCGACGCCGCCGATCGGGCCGTCGCCCGGATCGACACCAGGGACCCGGCCTCCATCGAGATCATGCGCGGTGACCTGGTGACCCTGCTGCACGAGGTGACCGATGTGGAGATCCTGTTCGGTGACTCCATCCTCGGCCTGGAACAGGACGACGACGGCGTGTCGGTCACCTTCGAGCACGCCCCCGCCCGTCGCTTCGACCTCGTCGTCGGCGCCGACGGAATGCACTCCAACGTCCGCAGGCTCGTCTTCGGGCCCGAAGAGCGGTTCGTCCAGTTCAAGCACCACTACTTCGCCTTCGCCGACACCGACGCCTCACTTGGGGAGAACCGCTGGGTGACGATGTTCAACACGCCGGGCAGGATGACCGGGATCTACCGATCCGGCAACCACCCCCAGGCCAAGGCGTACTTCATGTTCCGCTCCGCGCCACTACGGTACGACCACCGGGACGTCGCCGAACACAAGCGCCTGATCAGCGAGGCGTTCGGGCGAGAGTCGTCCTGGCGGACCAGGGAACTGCTCGACGCGGCCCTCGCCGACCCCGACTTCTACTTCGACGCCCTGGGCCAGGTGCGGATGAACTCCTGGTCCGACGGCCGTGTCGCCCTCGTCGGCGACGCCGCCTGGTGTGCCTCTCCCGTCTCGGGCGCGGGTGCGGAACTCGCCCTGGTCGGGGCCCACCTCCTCGCCGGGGAACTCGCCGCGTCGGGCGGCGACCACCGTGTCGCCTTCGCCCGCTACGGCACGGCCCACCGCCCACTGGTCGACGCGAAGCAGCGGATCGGCCCCAACGTCCGCCTCATGGTGCCCAGGACCGAAGGCGGCCGGTGCGTCCGCGACGTCGTCGCCCGCCTGCCGCTGATGAAGGTCATCGGCGCCGTTGAGCGCCGGGCGCAGGCCAGGAACGCCCGCCCCCTGCCGGAATACGCCCTTGGGCGACGCGGGAACGGCGCCTGAACCGTCCTCACCAGGTGACGGGCAGGTCGCGGACTCCGTAGAAGACCGCGTCGGGTTTGAAAGTCAGCTCCTGTGGCGGTACGGCCAGCGCCAGCGTGGGAACACGCCGGAACAGGGTGCCGAAGACGACCTGGAGCTCCACACGGGCCAGCGACTGGCCCAGGCACTGGTGGGCGCCGTAGCCGAAGGCGACGTGATGGCGGGCGTCGCGGTGGACGTCGAGCACGTCGGGATCGGCGAAGACGGCGGGGTCGCGGTTGGCGGTGCTCTTCACCGCGATGACGCCCTCACCCCGGCGAATCAGCCGCCCGCCGATCACAAGGTCCTCGCGGGCGACACGACGGGCCTCGGTGTGGGTGATGGACAGATAACGCAGGAGTTCCTCGACGACGCCCGCCACCCGGGCGTGGTCGGCGCCGTCGCGGACCGCGCTCAGCTGCTCCGGATGTGTCAGCAGCGCCGCCGTACCCAGCGCGATCATGTTCGCGGTGGTGTCGTGCCCGGCCACCAGCAGGAGCTGCCCCAGTATGGCGATCTCCTGCCGGGTCATGGCGCCGGTACGGTACTGCTCGACGGCAAGCCCGCTGAGCATGTCGTCGCCCGGCTCCGCGTTCTTCTCCTCCAGCAGTCTTTCGAGGTAGGCGTTCAGTTCCTCACTGGCGGCCAGGGCGTGGGCCGGGTCGCCCTCGTCCATGACGAGCTCACCGGCCACCCGCTGGAAGAAGCCACGGTCGGCGTAGGGCACGCCCAGCAGCTCACAGATCACCAGCGAGGGAACCGGAAGGGCGAACGCCTCCACCAGGTCGGCCGGGTTCGGCCCGGCGAGCAGGTCATCGACGAGACCGTCGACGATCCGCTGAATCGTGGGACGCAGCGCCTCCATCTTCCTGACCGTGAAGTCCGCGGTCAGCCGACGCCGGTGAACGATGTGCTCCGGCGCGTCCATCTGCATCAGCGTTTTCATCCGCGCGTCGCGTGCCTTGCTCACCGCGTTGGTGTGCGGAAAGCCGGGCTCGGCGACGTCGACGCTGACCCGCGGATCGGCGAGCAGCGCGCGTACGTCGGCGTGGCGGGTGACCATCCACGCGCCGCTGCCGTCCCAGAGCCGCACGCGTGAAACCGGACTCAGCTCGCCACGGCGGCTCAGCTCCGGAGGCGGATCAAAAGGGCAGCCCATCGCACGGGCCATCGGGAACATCGGCGTCTCGGACAGGTCGTCGGGCATGGCGTCTCCATCGGGTCGTACACGGACATGGTCGAGCCGCGGTTCAGCTCGCATCAGTGGGCGGGACAGGTCGCGGAGCGGGCCGACCGGCCGGTGCCGAACGGCTGAGGCGAGCCGCCGTACGGGCGGTGACGGCGCCGACCGCGCAGACGGCCGCGCACCCGAACAGCATGTAGCGGGCCGAGTCGAGCACCGAGGCGCCGCCCAGGTTGACCAGGACCCCGGCGACCGCCGTACCGAACGCGATCGACAGGCTCGTCACCGTGGCGATCGCGGCCGCCGCCCGGCCGCCTTCCTCCGGATCCCGGGTGCTGGACATCACCGCCACCGACAGATGCGGATAGGCCAGCCCGATGCCGGCACCGGCGACGAACAACACCGGCACCCACACGAGGACCAGCCAGACCGGCGAGTCCTGCCGCTGTAGCAGCCCCTGGACGAGGAGACCGGACGCCAGCAACAGCGGGCCCGCGACACGCGACCGGAGAACCGTGCGTTCCTTGACCATCGAGGAGCTGACGATCTGGGCCGCCGACCAGCCCAGCGAGATGGCCGCACCGAAGAACCCGGCCGCGGCCGGGGCCAGCCCGCCCAGCCGCTGGCCGAACAGCGGCAGGAACGACTCGACCGCGACGCCGAAGGCCAGCAGCGCCAGGGTCAGATACAGCCACTTCAGCGGCGAACCCGGCCGGTAGGTGGTGCACGGGAAGACCCGCGGCCCACCGCGTCGCTCATGAGCGACGAACGCGACCACCAGCAGCAACGCGACCGCGACACCGGCCGCCATGGCCAGGGGGCCGGACAACACCCCCGCCACGCTGACCGCGGTGGTGGCAGCCGTGACCAGCAGCAACGACACGACCGGGACCGGCGCCCCGGCTCCACCCCGCTCGCCGGCGGGCAGCACCCGGTGCACGAACGAGGCGCACACCGCCGCGATCACCGCCATCGTCACGAATGCCAGCCGCCACCCGCCGAACTGGGCGAACAGCCCGCCAAGCGCAGGGCCGACGAAGTTGCCCACGCCGTACATCGCCGACATCAGCGCGTTGCCGCGCGTCCACAACCGCCTCGGCAGGGCGGACCGGACAACGGCGAAACCCAGCCCGGACAGCAGCCCCGCCCCCAGTCCCTGAACACCGCGACCGGCCAGCAACACCGGCATCGCCGGGCTCACCGCGCAGGCCAGCGAACCCACCAGGAACACGGTGAAGCCGAGCAGGTAGGCACCGACGTTGCCCCAGCGGGTCAGGAGGCGGCTGACCGGCATCGTCGCGACCACCATCGCGACGAGGTAGATCGTCATGTTCCACGCGTAGAAGCCGGCGCCGCCGATCTCGGCCACCGCGGTCGGCAGCAGGCTTGAGGCCAGGTAGATGTTGACCGCGCCGACGAGCACCCCCGCGGCCAGCACGATCGCGGCACCGGCGTGCTCCGGGCCCAGCAGTTCCCGCCACGAGGGCGGCACGTTTGTCACGCCGTCACCCTCGTTCCACCGGGTACGGCACGCCCTACGGGGCCGTGACCGCCCAGGTCCTCGACGAGGGTTCGTTCTCTGTCGCAAACACTCATGACATCAAGGCTGTCGTTGAACGAATCCCGGAGACTTCCGTCCCCTGCCACCCGTTCCGGCCAGCGGACGACCCGCGGGAACCCTCAAACCAAGGGAGAGCCCGCACGCCGACGTGTCATCCGGTGATTTCCGAGCAGCCGATGGTCACCATCGGGCGGTGGTACCCGGAGCCCGGGTGAGGATCGCCCGGATGCGGTGTGGCCGCAGCCGGGCCAGGGCCCTGTCGCCGAACACCTCCAGCAGCTCTCCGCCGTGGCGGCGCGTCCCGGCGTACCGCTCAGTGACGTACCCCCTTGGGGGAGCGGCTCAGCAGCGGTTCGGGCACCCACCACCGGCACCGGCTCCGGGCGCCGCCGTCATCGCCGCGAGGACTCCGGCCTCCCGCGTGGCCGTACGGCCCGGCGGGCTCAGCCGCCGCCGAAGAGGCAGGCCACCGGGTGCCCGGCGCCGCGTTCGGTGAGTTCGGGGAAACGCTCGGCGCAGACGTCCACCGCGTGCGGGCAGCGGGAGCGGAACGCGCAACCGCTCGGCGGGTTCATCGGGCTCGGCGGGTCACCGCGCAGGATGATCCTCTCTCCCCGGTGGTGGGGGTCGGGCACCGGGGCCGCCGACAGCAGGGCGCGCGTGTAGGGGTGCGCGGGCCGTTCGAAGATCTCGGAAGCCGTGCCGGTCTCCACGATCCTCCCCAGATACATGACCGCGACGCGGTGCGAGATGTGCCGCACCACGGCCAGGTCGTGCGCGATGAAGACGTAGGCCAGTCCGAAGTCACGTTGCAGCTGCCTCAGCAGATTGATGACCTGGGCCTGGATCGACACGTCCAGCGCGGAGACCGGTTCGTCGCACACCAGGACGTCGGGGCGGAGCGCGAGCGCGCGGGCGATGCCGATGCGCTGACGCTGCCCGCCGGAGAACTGGTGCGGGTAGCGGTCGATGTGCTCGGGGTTGAGACCGACCGTCCGCAGCAGTTCCCGCACCCGGCCGCGCCGGTCGTCGGGCGCCGCGTCACGGTGCACCGCGAACGGCTCCGCGATGATCTGGCCTACCGTCATCCGGGGGTCCAGTGACGAGTACGGATCCTGGAAGACGATCTGCACCTTGCGGCGCAGGTCGCGTAGCCCGCGTCCGCCCAGCGTCGCGATGTCGGCGCCCCGGTACCGGATGTGCCCGCCGGTCGGTTGCTCCAGCCGGATGAGCAGCTTCGCGAGCGTCGACTTGCCGCACCCGGACTCTCCGACGACTCCCAGCGTCTCCCCGGCCCGAAGCTCGAAGGACACGCCGTCGACGGCCTTGACCACCCCGGCCCGCCGTCTGACGACGTGCCCCCGTCGTACCGGGTAGTGCTTGGTCAGGTCCTCGACCGTCAGCAGTTCCTCACCGGTCATGACACGCTCCGGCGGAAGCCGTACGGGTGGGAGGTCATCGGCGTGGTGTCCTTTCGGCGGTCAGGTGCAGGCAGGCGGCGAGGTGCCCGGCGGACACCGGGCGCAGGCCGGGCTCGCTCTCGGCGCACTCGGCGGTACGGCTCGCGCAGCGGGGCGCGAACGCGCATCCGGACGGCAGCGCGGTCATCGTCGGCGGAGAGCCGGGGATGGCCCACAGCTCCTCCTCGGCGGGCCGGTCCAGGCGGGGGACCGACTCCAGCAGGCCGCGGGTGTACGGCATGGCGGGACGGTCGAAGACGTCCGCGGCGGTGCCGGTCTCCACCAGGCGGCCCGCGTACATCACCGCGATCCGGTCCGCCACCTCGGCCACGATGCCCAGGTCGTGGGTGATCAGCAGGATCGCCGCCCCGGTGCGTTCCCGTACGGCCCGCAGCGCCGCGAGCACCTGCGCCTGCACGGTCACGTCCAGCGCGGTGGTCGGCTCGTCGGCGATGATGAGGTCCGGGTCGTTGGCGATGGCCATGGCGATCACCACCCGCTGACGCATCCCGCCGGAGAACTGGTGCGGGTAGTCGCGCAGCCGGTTGCGGGCGTCGGGCACGCCGACGATGTCCAGGAGTTCGGCGGCCCGGTCGCGGGCGGCGGCCCAGGAACCCCCCTGGTGCACCCGCACGGCCTCCGCCACCTGGTCGCCGATCGTGTGCACCGGGCTGAGGGAGGACATCGGGTCCTGGAAAACCATCGCGACGCGCCGCCCGCGCAGCCGCCGGTACCGGGACTCGGCCAGCCCGACGAGCTCCTGACCGGCCAGGCGGATGGAGCCGCTGACGGTCGCGGCCGGCGGCAGCAGCCCCATGATCGCGGCGGCGCTGACCGACTTGCCGGAACCGGACTCCCCGACCAGGCCGACCACCTCGCCCCGGCGCAGGTCCAGGTCGAGGTGGCGGACCGCGGGCACGTCGTCCCCGGGGGCGGCGAAGACCACTCTCAGGTCCCGGACGGACAGCAGCACGTCGTCGGGGATCACGTCGGTGCGCTCGACCGGCCGGGCCAGGTACCGGCGCCTGCGTGGCCCCCGGGTCTGCGCCGGGTCCAGCGCGTCGCGCAGCCCGTCCCCGATGAAGTTGATCGACAGGGCGATCAGCAGGATGACCACGCCGGGGGAGTAGAACAGCCAGGGCCGGGTGCCCACCGCGGACTGGGCGTTGGCGACCAGGAGACCGAGCGAGGTGTCCGGCGGCTGGACACCGAAGCCGATGAACGACAGCGCGGTCTCGGCGAGGATCGCGCCGGCGACCAGGACCGTCACCGAAACGATGATCGGTCCTGCGATGTTGGGCAGGATGTGCGAGACCATGATCCGGGTGTTGGAGGCGCCGAGCGCGCGGGCGGCGGCGACGAACTCGCGTTCCCGCAGGCCCAGCACGACCCCCCGGACGACCCGGGCGACCGTGGTCCACATCAGGGCGGCGAGCACCGCGGCGATGAGGAACCAGCCGCTCTCCCCGGCGAAGTTGTGCCCGAGCACGGCGGCGACCGCGATCGTCGGGACGGTGAGGAACAGGTCGACGACCCGCATCAGCAGCGCGTCGGCGCAGCCCCGGTGGAACCCGGCGACGACGCCGACCAGGGTGCCGATCAGCGCCGCGCCCAGGGCCACGCTCAGCGCGATGAGCAGCGACTGCTGGGTGCCGCGCATCACCTGGGCCAGCAGGTCGTGGCCGAGCGAGTCGGTGCCCAGCGGGTGGGCGGCCGACGGCGGCCGGGAGTTGTCCGGGGTGATCTGGTCGTACCCGTAGTGCCACAGCGACGGCCCGACGAAGGCGAACAACGCCACGAGCGTGAGTACGGCGAGCGCCGCGACGGCCGGCCGGTGCCGCAGGAAACGGGCGGCGACGGTGCGCCACCGACCGGGTTCGGTGCCGGTCACGGGTGCCGGTGAGGAGTCAGCGGACATGACGGATCCTCGGGTCGAGGGCGGCGTACAGGATGTCGGCCACCAGGTTGAACACCATCACCGCCAGAGCCGCCACGAGCAGCCAGGCCATGACGGCGTTGACGTCCCGCGCGTTGATGGACGACAGCAGGTAGTCGCCCATGCCCCGCCACTGGAAGACCGTCTCGGTGATCACCGCGCCGGCGAAGACCGCGGTGAAGTCCAGTGCGATGACCGTGATCAGCGGGGTGAGCGCGGTGCGCAGCGCGTACTTGCGCAGCACCGTGCGCCGGGGCAGCCCCTTGGCGGTGGCCAGCCTGACGTAGTCGCTGTTGAGGACTTCGAGCATGGACGAGCGCTGGAAGCGGCTCCACGCCGCGAAGTGGATCAGCACCAGGGTGACGGTCGGCAGGATCATGTGCCCGGCGATGTCGGCCAGCTGCGCCAGAAGGGTTGGCGGCGGCGGCACCGACCTGTCGCCGATCATGTAGAAGGTGTCCGTACCGGTCGCCCGGTTGAACTGGATGCCTCCCTGTTTGAGGAGGATCGCCAGCCAGAACGACGGCATCGCGAGAAACAGGAACCCGGCCGAGGTGAACAGGTGGTCCAGCCAGGAGTACTGGCGGACCGCGCTGACGACCCCGACCAGGATCGCCAGCACGGCCGCCACCAGCATCGCGACGAGCACGAAGCGCATGGTCACGCCGAGGCGTGTGCCGATCTCCACGGCGATGGAGGCGTTGCGGTTGACCGACGGCCCGAAGTCGCCTCGCACGACCCCGGTCAGCCAGTGCCAGTACCGCTCCAGCACGGGGTGGTTCAGCCCGAGCCGTACCTCCTCGGCGGCGATCGTCTCCGGAGGGACCGGCGGTTGACGCTCCCGCAGCTCGGTCAGCGGGTCACCCGACCCGGCGACCGTGAGAAAGATGAGGAACGTCGACACGAGCAGCACCGGGACGGCGACCAGCAGCCGCCTCAGGGCGAAGCCCAGGATCTCCATGAGAGTCTCCGTGCCCGTCGTCCGTCAGTCCTCGCCGCCGGCGATCCTGCGGATGCGACCCCAGTGCCAGAACGGGACCCGGAAGTCGATCTGGTCGGCCCATCCGAAGAACTTGTCGCTGCGCAGCAGGTAGATGCAGTACCAGAAGAGCGGGACCACGCTGACGTCGCGGGCCCACACCTCCTGCAGCCGCCGGTAGTGCGCGACCCGTTCCCGCCGGTCGACGGTCGCCCTGGCCGCGGCGTAACAGGCGTCGGCCTCCGGGTTCGACAGCTTCAGGTGGTTGCGCTGCCCGCCGGTGGACAGCCTGCTGGCGGTGATGTCCGGATCGGGCATCATGTTGCCGCCGCTGATCGTCAGGTCGAAGTCTCCCTCTCCGGAGATCTGGCGGCTCCACGTCTCGGAGTCGAGGCCGCCGTGCTCGACGCGGATGCCGACCGCGGCGAGGTCCTCGGCGACGCTGGCCGCCAGGCCGCCGTGCCCGTCGAAGGTGGCCATGTAGTACAGCCGCAGCGACATCCGCCAGCCGTCCGCGTCACGCGGGTAACCGGCCTCGTCGAGCAGTTTCTCGGCCTGGGCGGCGTCGTGCCCGACCGCGGTCACGTCCTCGGCCACGGCGAAGCTGCTGCCGGGGAGGAAGTTCGCCCACGGCTCCGACCAGCCGGGTTCGGCGAAGCGGCGCAGCCGTTCACGGTCGACCGCGTGGGCGAGCGCCAGCCGCAGCCTGCGGTCCGACCAGCGTTCCTGGCGGTAGTTGAAGCCGAGCAGTGCGATGCCGGGGCCGCGCTCGCGGTACACCTCGGCGTGTTCCGCGCCCTCGGCCAGCGGCAGCCGCTTCATCGTCAGCACGTCCTGCGGCGCGTAGTGCGCCCGGCCGTCCGCGATCATCCGGACGCACTCGTCGAGATCGGGTTCGATGAGCAGGGTGACCCGGTCGACACCGGCGGGCGGCCCCCAGTAGCCGTCCCACCGTTCGAGGACGATCCGCTCCCCGGGGACGTGTTCGGCGAACCGGAACGGTCCGGAGCCGACGGGGTGCTGGTTGTGCGGGTTGTCGGCCCAGTCGGTGCCCTCGTACAGGTGCCTGGGCAGCACGTGGGTGGCGGCGAAGTTGCCGAGCTGGGTGAGGAACGCGGCGTTGGGCTCGTGCAGGACGTACTCGACCAGGTGGTCGCCGAGCACCGTGATGTCCGCGATGCCGTGCAGGAACGAGGCGGCGTGGTAGCCGTTGGCCAGCGCGGTGAGGTGGGTGTAGGCGACGTCGTGCGCGGTGACCGGACGGCCGTCGTGCCAGCGGGCGTGCCGGTTGAGCGTGAACCGCCAGCGCTGCCCGCCGTCCAGGCACTCCCAGTGCTCGGCCAGGTCCGGGTAGGACGCCGCGCCGCCGACCTCGGTGACGACCAGGCGGCTGTAGACGTTGTTGGCGACGAAGTAACCCGCGCCTCCGACGACGTTGCGGTACGACTCGTTGATCTCGGTCGCGTCCACGGGTACGACGACGATGTACTCGTCCAAGTCCCTTTTCCTCTCCTTCGTGAAATGCCTGGATCTCAGGCGGGAAACGGTTGGTCAGGCGGTGGCGGGGCGGATGCGGCCCCAGTGCCAGAACGGGACCCGGAAGCCGATCTGGTCGGGCCAGCCGAAGAAGTCGTCGCTGCGCAGGTAGTAGGCGGCGTACCAGAACAGCGGAACCCAGTCCACGTTGCGCGCCCAGACCCGCTGCAGTTCCCGGTAGTGCTCGCCGCGCCGTACCCGGTCGACGCTCGCGCGGGCGGCGGCGTAGCAGGCGTCGGCCTCGGGGTTGGACAGCCGGGTGTGGTTGCGTCCGCCGCCGGTCTCGAACCGGCTGGAGGTGATCTCCGGGTCCGGGATCATGTTGCCGCCGCTGATCGACAGGTCGAAGTCCGCCTCCCCGGCCACCTCACGCGACCAGGCCGGTGAGTCGAGCCCGGCGACCTCGACGTCCACGCCGGCCGCGCGCAGGTTCTCGGCCACCACGGCGGCGATGCCCGCGTGCCCGGTGAAGGTCTTCATGTACACCAGCCGCAGCGGCGCCGTACCGGTGACGCCGCACTCGCCGAGCAGGCGACCGGCCAGCTCCGGGTCGAAGGCGGGCGCGGTCGCGTCGTCGGCGTAGGCCCACTCGACGCTGCGCGGCAGGTAGTGCGCGTACGGCTCCGACCAGCCGGGGTCGGCCAGCGGTTCGAGGTCGCGCCGGTCGACGGCGTGCGCCACCCCGGCCCGTGCCCGGCGGTCGCGCCAGCGTTCCCGGGTGTGGTTGAAGCCGAGTACCGCGACGCCGGGGCCCCGTTTGCGCCACAGCGAGGCGGTCGTGCTGTGCTCGGCCAGGTGCAGCCTGGGGAAGGTCAGCACGTCCTGGACCATGTAGTGCGCCCGGCCGTCGGCGACCTTGCGGACCGCCTCGTCGAGGTCGGGTTCGATGTCCAGCACCACCCGGTCGACGCCGGCGGGCGGCCCCCAGTAGTCCTTCCAGGCTTCGAGGACGATCCGTTCCCCGGGGACGTGCTCGGCGAATCGGAACGGTCCAGAGCCGACCGGGTGCTGGTTGTGCGGGTTGTCGGCCCAGTCGGTGCCCTCGTACAGGTGCCTGGGCAGCACATGGGCGAACACCAGGTTTCCGAGCTGGGCGAGGAACCCGGCGTTGGGCCTGCGCAGCGCGTACCGCAGCGTGTGGTCGTCGATCACCTCGATGTCCTGCACGTCCTGCAGGAAGGAGGCCGCGTGGTAGCCGTTGGCCAGCGCGGTGAGGTGGGTGTGGGCGACGTCGTGCGCGGTCACCGGGTGCCCGTCGTGCCAGCGGGCGTTCCGGTTGAGCTGGAAGCGCAGGGTCCGGGCGTCCTGCGCCATCTCCCAGTGCTCGGCCAGGTCGGGAAAGGCGGCCGGTGAACCGGTGTCGTAGACCACCAGGCGGCTGTAGACGTTGTTGGCGACGAAGTATCCGGCGGAGCCCACGAAGTTGCGGTAGACCTCGTTGAACTCGACGGCCGGGGCCGGGACCTCGACGACGAAGTCCAGGCTCGGCCGACGGTCAGCCGCCATTCTTGACACCCCATTCCTGGACGTTGTAGCCGGTGCCGAAGCGGGTGGGGTTGACCCGGATGTTGCCCAGGTCACCGCGGTAGGCCAGCAGGGTCGGCGTCTGGTACAGCGGCAGCGTCACGGCCTGGTCGCTGATCCGTTCGTCCACCTTGTTCAGCAGGTCGACGACCTGCTTGGGGTCGAGTGTCTGGGCCGCGTCGGAGAGCCAGCCGTCGACCTCGGAGTCCTTGTATCCGGTGTGGGTGCCCTTGGAGCCGAACACCGACTGCGCCGTCGCGGTGGGGATGACGTCGAGGTTGGTGCCGAAGACGATCAGGTCGAAGTCACCGGTGTTCACCGTGGTGCCGAGGCTGTCGGTCTCCTGGAGCTGGAGCGTGATGCCCAGCTGCTTGAGCTGGTTCTGCACGAGCACCGAGGTGTCCAGCCGCATCTGGTTGCCCTTGCTGTAGCGCATCCGCAGCGTGGGAACCGGCTTGCCCTTGGGGTCGGTGAGCCCGGCGTCGCCGATCGTGTATCCGGCGTCGGTGAGGATCTTCTTGGCGGCGTCGATCTGGCCGCCACCCAGGCCCTTGCCGGTCACGTTGTCCTTGTAGGCGTCGGTGCCCTCCAGTTTCTGACCCGGCATGAAGTTGCGGTTGCCCAGCGGTTCGGTGTTCGGGGAGAACTGCCCGATGGTCTTGTCGACGATCGCCTTCCGGTCGATCGCGGTGAAGACGGCGCGGCGCAGCGCCTGGTCGGACAGGGCCGGGTGCGCGGTGTTGATGTCCAGGTGCTCGTAGAGCAGGCCGGAGGCCATCATCGTGGTGACGCCGCCGATGCCCTTGAGCTGCTCGACGAGGTCAAGGGTCGGGCGCGGCGCCACGACCTGGATCTCGTTGTTGGCCATGGCCGTCACGGCCTGCCGCTCGTCGGTGAGGATCCGGAAGATGAGCTGGTCGAGCCGCGGGCCGTCGCCGTACCACTTGGGGTTCTTCCTCATGGTGACCGACTGGTTCGGCACGTGCTGCTCGATGAGGTACGGCCCGCCGGACCAGGTCGGCACGGTGGTGGCGAAGAAGTCGTTGAAGGAGGCCGCCAGGTCTCCGTGCTGGGCGGCGATGTGGGCCGGGAGCAGGTACGGGAACATCAGCCGCCACGGCTGGTAGGTCTTCTCGAAGGTGACGGTGACGGTCTTGCCTTCGCCGCCGGTGACCGAGGCCACCTGGTCGTATCCGGCGGTGGTGGCGGGCTGGCAGGTCGAGCACTGCCCGGGGTCCTGGACCTGCCAGGTGTACTTGAAGTCCTCGGCGGTGATCGGTGTGCCGTCCGACCAGGCGGCCTCCGGCCTGATCGTGTACTCGACGGTCTGCGGCGACTCCTTCACGACCTTGGCGTCGAGCAGCAGCGCGTCGTTCTTCGCCATCGTGAAGTCCGGCATGGAGATCATCGCGTGTGGCAGGACGGGGTTGAGGATCTGCCGGTAGCCGAAGACGTCGCCGGTGGCGTGCAGGATGTTCCAGTTCTTGACGTCGACCTCTATGGAGTAGGTGACCGCGCCGCCGTCCCGCACCTCGGCCTGGTTGGCGTCGAGCTGACCGGCCTGCATGCCGGTCGCCACGGTCTGGCCGCCCTCGGTTCCGTCTGTGGTGCCGCACCCGGCGAGCACGGCGACCGCGGCCAGCGCCGCGCCGTATCTGATCCGTGCACCTTTGATCCGCGTCATCGCGCTCTCCCTCGTGCGCCTCGCCGGCGACAGGTCGTCGGCCTGGGCCGGGCATCGGCCACCGTGGGGGGTGGGGCCGACCCGGAGTAAGCTCGGACCGTACGGAACGTACACACAGCACGTCAATGCACTTATGTACACGTACATATACGCGACAGCCCGATCCGGAACGGGGGGAGCGTGGAGCCCGACGAGCTTCGCAGGCTCATCGCGACCCGGACGCCGCTGCACAACGCGAGCGTGCTGGCGCGTACCGTGCTCGAACTGATCGCCTCCGGTGAGATCCCGCCGGGGACGCGGCTGCCCACGATCCGCGCGCTGGCCCACGAGCTGAGGATGAGTCCGTCGGCCGTCGCGCAGGCCTGGCGCGTCCTCGCCGACCGCCGTGTCGTCGAGACACGCCGCAGGGGCGGGACGATCGTCACCGGGCCGCCGTCCGTCCCCCGTGCCTCACGGCTTGAGCGCATGTTGCGGGCCGGCGCCGGGATGCCCGTCGACCTGGGGAACCTCAACTACGACCCGGAGCTGCTACCGGACTCGCGGGCGGCGCTGCTCGCGGCGGCGGGGACGCCCAAGCTGCACCTGCTCGAACCCGAGCTGATCACCCCTGAGCTCCGCGACGCGGTCGAGCCGATCTGGCCGTTCCCCGCGGAGGATTTCCTGGTCGTGCACGGCGGAATGGACGGTGTGGACCTCGCGCTCGGCACATCGGTCAAGGCGGGTGACCGTGTGATGGTCGAGGAGCCGTCGTTTCCCCGTATTTTCGACATCGTCGAATCCGTCGGGGCGACTCCCGTCTCCATTCCCTATGGCGAGGGAGGACCGGATCTCGACGTTCTAGAAAAGGCACTGGCCGACAAACCGAGTGCCTTTATCTATCAGCCGTCCGGTCACGTCCCGCTGGGGCGTTCGGTCACTCCGGCCTGGCTGGAGAGGGCGGCCTCGTTGCTCGCGGAATCGTCCGTCACCGTCATCGAGGTCGTCATCATCCCCTTTCTCGCCGAGAACGGCGTGCCGTCGCTCGGGCCGTATCTGGGCAGGCAGATCGTCCAGGTCCAGAACTTCATCTTCTCCCACGGTTCCGACTCCCGGGTGGCGGTCGTCGGTGGAACGCACCACCACGTCGAGCGGATGTGGTTTAAGATCACCTATTCGAGCAGGTGGGTGAGCCGGATTCTGCAGAACGCCCTCGCGTTCCATCTCACCGACGCCGGTTCCGTCGCGGCCGTCACCTCCTCGGCCGCCACCTACCGGCGAAGGCACGCCGATTTCGTCGAGGCGTTGAGAGAACGCGGATTCGACATCGGAAGCGACTCGGGAATAAGCGTCTGGGTGCCGGTTCCCGATGAGCACTCGGTTTCGACGCGGCTGGCCAGGAAAGGCGTCTCCATATTGCCGGGGTTCCTGTTCAGGAAACAGCCCGCCGCCCCGGACCACATTCATGTGAACGGCGGTACGGCCGCCCAGGCGACCGAGTACTTCGCGGACGCGATCGCCGACGCCGCCGACTTCGCCCTGGGGTCCGGCCCTCGATCCCGCCGGAGGCGGTGACCCCTCCTTTCCCGGTCGTATGCGACCGCGTACGGCCGTGGCGTCGAGGCGTGGTCGCCTCGACGCCACGGCGGGGTCAGGTCGCTCGGAGGTGGCTCGCGCTTGATGACAGAGCGGGCGCAGGGGGGCTGCCTGCCGCACGATCGGCGCCTCTTCGAGAACTTCCCTCATGTGTCAACCCGGGTTGACACATGGGTGGTTGTCAACCCAAACTGACAAACACCCGGAGGCGACACGTCCCGCTTCTTCGCCGCCGGGTACACGAAGCCGCATCGTCACCCATTCCCAGAGGGGCAATGCCATCCATGTCAGCGCGAACACGTTCCCGATTGGCCGAGGCGGCACGGACCGCCCCCCTCCTCGTCTGCGGGGTGATCGCAGGCCCGCTGTTCGTCCTCACCTTCCTCGTCGCAGGCGCCGCCCGAGCCGGCTACGACCTGTTGCGCCATCCGGTCAGTTCACTCGCCCTGGGTGATCTCGGGTGGGTACAGGTGGCCAACTTCCTCGTCGCGGGCCTGCTCACCCTGGCCTTCGCCGTCGGGTTACGGCGTGCGCTCCAGCCGCTCGGGGGCTCGACCTGGGGGCCGCTACTGGTGGCGGTCTGGGCGTTGGGACTGCTCGGTGCCGGGATCTTCGTCACCGACCCGATCAACGGTTATCCGCCGGGCACCCCGGCCAGGCTCACACACTACGGCAGTACGCACGCCGCCCTGCACGACGGCATCTCGTTCGCCACCTTCGTGGCCCTGGTGGCGGCCTGCTTCGTCTTCACCCGGCGCTTCGCCGGCTGGGGAGAACGCGGATGGGCGGTCTACTCCGCGTTCACCGGGATCGCCTTCACGGTGGCGATGACCCTCTCCAGCCTGGGTTTCGAGCAGGCCGAAGGACTGGCCGGTCTCAGCGGGCTGTTCCAGCGTGTGGCGATCATCATCGGGTGGTGCTGGCTGAGCCTGCTGGCCCTTCACCTGTTGCTCCGGAGCGGGGCCTTTCGCCCGCTCTCCGAAAAGGCGTAGCGGCCTCGTTGCGGAGATCTGGAAGTAGGTACTAATCTCCATTCTTACTATGAATGACGTACACAACTACGGGCACGACGAGGACGGGACCCTCTACGACCCCCGCGTCAGAGAGGCGATGGCGCGGTTCGCCGAAGACGGCGACCAACTGCTCGCCTTCGAGGCGGGCGCCGCCGTCCGCACCGCCTACCACTCCGTGGAACGCGTGCGCGCCCAGGGCTCCGAGGGCAGGGGGGTCAGCGCGGGCGCCCTCGACCTGCTGATCCGGCTCGGCGCGGCCGGCCAGGGCATCAGCATCGGTGACCTCGCCCGCGCCGCCGGGGTCAGCTCCCGCAACGTCACCGGCCTGGTGGACACCCTGGAACGCGACGGGCTTGTCCGCCGCGTCCCCGACCCAGAGGACAGGCGCTCGGTCCTGGCCGAGATCACCGCCGAGGGACAGGCGTGGATCGAGGCGTTCCGCCAGCCCGCGCGGATGGCGATGCGGGCCATGTTCCAGGGGTTCACCCCCGACGACCTCGTCACCTTCCGCGACCTGTGCCTGCGGCTCGCCGCCAACCAGCACCGCCTCACCGGCCACCTCCGCCAGACGGGACCCCGCTCATGACCACCTCCTCTCCGGAACGAACCCGCCACGCCGTACGCGGCTATCACGAGGCGCGCTTCCGCGGCGACGTGACCGCCGCCGCCGAGCACCTGGGGGAGCCGTTCCACTTCCAGAGCCCGTTCATCAGCTCCGACGACCGGACGGGCCACCTGGCCGCACTGCCGGGTTTCGTGTCGATCGTGACCGGTGTGGAACTGATCAGCGAGCTGTACGGCGAGGCGGAGGCGACCCTCGTCTACGACGTGCACACCGCCACACCGGTGGGCACGCAGCGCACCGCCGAGCACTTCCGCCTGGAGGACGGCAGGATCGTCTCGATCATGCTGCTGTTCGACGCCTCCCCCTGGCAGTCGATGAAGGCCCACATCGAACCGTGACAGGTCGGCGGCCACGGGCAAGAGCATGCCGACCGAGTGCGGCCGTCGAGCAGAGCCGGGCAAAGCCTGTTCACACACCATCGGCCGGCAGCTTCGCCACGGTGGCCGGGCCGGGACCGGCCGCATGCGCACCGCGTGTCCGTGCGGCCCGTCGGCCCCTTCGACGTTTCGGCCCTGGCCGAAACGACCGGATCCTAGGCTGCCACCATGAACGCGGCATCTCCCCACACCCTGCCCGAACAGACGGTCGTGACCCACCTGGAGATCGAGCCGAGCATCCTGTACTTCGGGACGCCGGTGGTGCTCCTGACGACGGAGAATCCGGATGGCTCGTTTAACCTCGCCCCTATATCGTCCGCATGGGCCCTTGGGCAGACGGTGGTGATGGGACTGGGGCTTGATGGGCAGACCGCGTCCAACCTCGGCAGCCGCCCCGACCTGGTCATCAGCCTGCCGGCCCCCGCCCAGTGGCCGGCCGTGGAGCGGCTGGCGCCGCTGACCGGCCGGAATCCGGTTCCCGCCGGCAAACCCAAGGGCTGCCGCTTCGAGCCGGACAAGTTCGCCGCCGCAGGCGTGACCGGCGAACCCTCCCATCTGGTCCGGCCGCCTCGCGTCGCCGGATGCCCGATCCAACTGGAGGCCCGCGCCGAGCGGGTACGGCCGGATCTCTTCGAGGACTTCCTCATCGTCGAGGCCGTCGTGTGCAAGGTGCACGCCGACTCCCGCATCGTCGTTCCGGGCACCGACCACATCGACCCCGCCGCCTGGAGCCCCCTTATCTACAACTTCCGCCACTACTTCGGGCTCGGCCCGGAGCTCGGCCACTCCTACCGCACCCAGACACCCCGCACCTTCGAGGGACCTGCCGCGCTCACCGACACGGTGCCCAGCTGAGGGCGGGCAGCGGGTCCTCCATCGAGGCGACCGGCCCCGCTTCCTGACACCACCGCCGCGCGCCGTGCCGGGCTCCCAACGACCAGGACGGCCCTCAGCGGCCCGGCGGGTCGTCCGCCTCGACGGGGAAGCTCCTGGTCAGCAGGGGCATGAGCAGGTCGTCCACCAGGCCGGTCAGGAATTCGTGGTCGAGCGGGCCGTTGAGGATCATCCGGCGCATGATCTGCCCCTCCGCCACCTGATGCGCCAGCTCGGTCGATGTGCTCGCGGGCACCTCGCCACGGGCCACGGCGCGTTCCACGATCACCCGGAAGGGCCCCTGGTCCTCGTCGGCCACGTGCGAGCGCAGGGTCTCGGCCAGTTCTGCGTCGGTCCGCATCGCGTGGATCAGCCCGGTCATCATGGTCAGGTACCGGTCGTCGGCCTGGGCGCACAATGTGTCAAGCGCCGCCAGCAGGTCACCGCGCAGGGTGCCGGTAGAGGGGATCTCGGCCACCTGTACGGCGTCGCGCGCGTCCAGCGCGGCCTTGACCAGCTCCGGTTTTCCCCGCCACCGGCGGTAGATGGTCTGCTTGCTGGCGCGTGCCCGCTGGGCCACCGCGTCCATCGTCAGCGCCTGGTAACCGATCTCGCCGAGCAACTCGATCGTCGCCGTCAAAATCGCCTGTTCGCGCGCAATTCCTCTGACCATGCCCACCTAACCAAACGAGACCGTACCGTACACTTCATATCCTAGCCGTACCGGTTCACGTGCGGCAACGACGTCTGTTTCCACCGAGGACGGGGCGAATGAGCGGCAGGGCGGAGATCGAGTGGCATGACGACGTGGTGACCTCCGCGGACGGGACGACGATCGCGTTTCTCAGCCAGGGAAACGGGCCGGGGCTGGTGGTGATCCCCGGGAACAACCGGCGCGCCCACCACTACGGCGTCCTGGCCCGGGAGCTTTCGGACACCTACGCGGTGCACGTGATCGAGCGACGGGGGCGTGGCCTGAGCGGGCCGCAGGGCCCGGGTTACGGTGTCGAGACCGAGGTCGACGACGCGGTCGCCGTCATGGAGCGCACGGGCTCGGACCTGGTCTTCGGGCACAGCTACGGAGGTCTGACGGCCCTGCATCTCGGGCTGCGCAGAAGGGTGGCCGCGTTGATGGCGTACGAGCCGGGCGTGAGTGTCGAAGGGTCGTTCGACACTCGCTGGCTGCCGGACTTCACCCGTCTGCTGGGGGAGGGCAGGCAGGTCGCGGCGATGGCGGCCTTCCTCAGGGGCACTCGCCTGACCCCGATCGGAAACGCGCCGACGCCGGTGTTCCGCGCGCTGGCGTTCATGATGCTGAGCGGGGCCGAGGGACGCGACATGCGGGCGATGATGGCGACCACCCCGGCGGAGATCGGCGAGATCGGCCGCCTCGACTCCGACGGCACGAGATACGCGGGCATCGCCTCCCCGGCGTTGCTGCTGGGCGGGGAGAAGACGCCCGGCTATCTGACCGGCGTGCTGCCCCGCCTGGCGGAGGTGATGCCCGACGCCCGGTACGTGATCTCGCGCGGGCTGGACCACAACGCCCCCGACCTGAACGCGCCCCAGGCGGTCGCCGGGCAGATCCGTGCCTTCCTTCGCGAACGTCTGGTCACGCCCTGATCGGAGACCGCGCCGCCCCGGCCTCCGTTTCCGAGGCCGGGGCGGCGGTCGTCCAACGGTGCTTCAGGACGCCTCGGGGGTTCCGGGCGTTCTGAGGGTGGGTTCCATGTGCGGGGACCGGTCGGTTCGCGCAGCGGGAGCATGCGGCGAATCACCCTCGGAGCGAAGAACGACGACGGGTAAACGGATCGGCGGGCGTACGTGGCTCGCCCGCCGATCCGGGCTTGAGAGGGTTGGTGCCTCACGCGCCGCCGTACGCGAAAGGTCTCGCGGTGGGGCCGTTCATGAACCGACGGGACCGGCCTCCTGGGTGCCCTGCCCCTCACTCGGAAACAGCTTGTGATTAGTTTGTCGGCTTATAGCCGGTATGTCATTGACGGCTGCCGCACCGGTTACTGATATTTCCCGCCCGGCCTCACGGGAGAACACGCTCTCCGGCGGCGGCAGTGGTCTCCCACCTCCCCGCCGGTCACGGCCGTGCCACACCCATTCGCGCGACGAGCGATAGCCGGCGGGGGACAGACCGTAGGCGGCGCGGAAGGTGCGGCTGAAGTGGGCGTTGCTGGCGAACCCCCACCGGGCGGCGATGGCGTGGATCGGCAGGGAGCGCTGGGCCGGGTCGGCCAGGTCGTGACGGCAGCGTTCCAGGCGGCACCGGCGTATCCAGGCCGCCACGGTCAGGCCCTGCTCCTCGAAGAGGTGGTACAGGTGGCGGACGGAGATCTGGTGGGCGGCGGCGACGGTCTCGGCGCACAGCGCCGGGTCGCTGAGGCTGCGCTGGATGAAGGCGTGGATGCGCGTCTTCAGCACCTGCCGGTGGGTCTCGGGCGGCAGGGCCTCGGTGGCCTCAAGGTGGTGGGCGCACATCGCGGTGAACAGGGCGACGGTGACGGCCGACAGGCGGGAGGCGTCGGCCATGGTGTAGCCGGAGGCGTTGCGCATCAACTCCTCCAGATAGCGGTGCAGCAGGGCGCCGACGCCGTCGCGGGAGGGCAGGCTGACCGAGGCCAGAGAGGTGAGCGCGTCGGCGGGCAGCGACAGCGCGGCCTTGGGGACCTGCAGGACCAGCCCCTCGAAACTGCCGGTTTCGTCGGCGACGATCTCACCGTGACAGGGATGTGAGTTGTCGTAGAACACCATGTCCCCGGGCCCCGCGGTCGCCTGCCTGCCGAACTGGGTGATCTGCGTGGTGCCGCGCCGAGAGAGCGACAGGCAGTACGTCTCGGGATCGGACCCGCGAACCTGCGCCGAGGTACGGCGCGACCGCAGGGACGGACAGGTCACCGCGTACACCTGCGTCGAGCCGAGGTCGAGCACACGCATGGTGGCACGGAAGTCGGCCTCGTGGTCGCTGTGCACCACGGTGGGCATCAGGGACCGGTCCGCCGTCTCATGCCACCGGCCGAACCGGTCGGAGGCGGGCAGGTCCTCGCTGCGGGACACGGCCTCGTTCATCGCTGGTTTTCCATGACAGAATTCGCCACTGTCAAAAAAATTGTTATCGGTCTCCCGTATTCACTGACGCACACGAAACGATCCTTTCGCGTCCCAGATTGCGCGGGTCTCCTGCGACTGTTTAGACACGGGTGACCGGTGAATTGTTTGGAGAACCGGCACCGGATATGAGAAAAGGCGCGATACACGCCGACGGAGGCCACCGCCGGACACACCCGAAACCGCCCCATTCTTCGTGAAGCCATACGGTGCGTGGCCAGAACTGCCCCAACTGTCTCTGGCGTCACATCTTCATCGCCCTGAGACAACTATAAGTGACTTATGCATCACTGTCTGTGGTGGCAGGATGAAAAGGCGCGCGAGGGTTTCCGAACGGACCCGACCGCGTCTCCATCTTCAACCGAGCGAAGGAGACAACAGTGGCCAGGTACAACACCGAGATCCACACGGGTGGCGGCGGATGGCAGCAGGACACTCCTCTCATCCTGTCCATCGCCAGTCGTGGCCAGGTCGTCCCCGGCGACGGCCGTCCGGCCACGGGCACCACGGTCACCTGGAGCAGCGACAACGCCGGCAACGGCTCGGTGACCTTCTTCGACGACGGCACCAAGTTCGAGGGGACCGCCCGTTTCCCCGGTGAGGGGCCGGTCGGGTACCGAGGGCAGATCGCCTGATCCTCCGGCACGGACGGGCATCGGCGACCGGCCGGTGTCACATCGCTCCTCCATCGGGCCGCGCGGAATCCGCGCGGCCCGATGTGTTCGTGGCGGCCGGAGCGGCGAACCGGTCTCATCGGACGGGCGGCGGCCGGAAAGTCATCTCCGGCGGACGGATCCGGGCCGATGCCGCCGAGGGTTCCGGCGCTGCAGCCCTCCCACCGCCCCTCGGAGACGGCGACCACCGTCGCCCGGCGAAAAGTCTCAGCCTTGGCCGGCAGGAGAGAACGCGGTGCCCTCGGTGAGCTGGGAGTGAAGACGCTTGCACTCGTGGACGAAGCGGATCCTCCGGCGGCTGCGCGCGAAACCGGCGACGACCGGAATCTCTCCGCTCGCACCGGTCCAGCGCGCCACGTCGGTGGCGAAGGCGACGAGTTCGGCGTGGGTCACGGTGATGCGCTGTCCCTCGCCCGGCAACATCTCGGGCAGCAGAGCGCACAGGATGTTCCACACCTCCTGGTGGCCACCGGCGTCCGCCAGCCCGGTCAGGGCCGCGATGGCGGAACGGGTCTCCAACCAGGTACGGCGTAGCACCAGCGCGAGCTGACGGCCGATCGCCTCGGCGGGCAGTTCGCTCCTGGCGGCCATGCTCAGGACCAGCGGGATCACACCGGGCACGCCGCCGGCCAGGAGGTAAGCGAGGATCACCGCCGTGGACTCGCCCATCGGGCCCTGGGCGATCTCCAGGCCGGTGATCTCCGAGGGGGTCACCTGCGTGCTCCAGTAGCCGCCCAGCAGGTAGGGCAGGTAGTTGACAGCCGCGACCTCGCGGTGTGAGGGCAGCATGGCGGGCCACGCCCGGAGCGTGCTGCCGGCCCCTTCGACCGTCCAGTCGAACGGCTGACGCAGCAGCACCTCGTCGATCAGCCGATGGCCGGTCGGGGCCGTCACCCGCAACACCGGCTGCAGCCTGACATCGGTGAAGTGCTCCGGTTCGCCGTCGCCGAAATCGACCATGGACGCGTTCACCATGTGGCGCCACACGTGGCCGCACTCGGGATCGGCCATGCCGTCACCGGCGAGCCAGCGGGCGGCCGAACACGCCGCCTCCGAGTCGACCTTGGCGGCCCGCTCTGCCGCGGCCTGATGGCTGCCCCGGGGCAACCGCAACAACGCCTGCGCCAGGTCGGCCGGAGGCGGCTCGACCCCGGCGGCGGCGCAGGTCTCCAGCCGGTCGACCAGCACGTCGGGATCGAGGTGGCCGCTCATCCAGGTCGGCGTGGCCAGCAGCACGGGCGGCAGGGTGTCGTTTCGGAGGGCTTCGGCGAGTTCCGCGTAGCGGTGCAGCAGGAAATCATGGGGCGGGGAGACACGATTGGGGTGGGGCAGGTGGTTGCGCCGCCGCCACTCGTCGTGCTCGGGCAACTCCTTGGGCATGAAGGAGCGCAGCCGGGACGGGACGAAGACGACGGTCACCTCCACGAGCGGCTCGTCCGGGCCTGGCGGGGGTACCCGCTCGCCCGCCCGCATCGCCGCGATCCTGGCGGGGTCCAGACCGAGCTCCGCCATGCGCTCGTAGGCGTGGTCGAGGATGAAGGACGGCATGGCCTCATCGGAGTCGTCGTACAGGACACCGGGCCTCATCCGCGCCGGATGGAGGTGGTCCGGCAGTTCGTCGTCGTTCTCCTCGTCGTTGAAGGCGTCGGAGGGACGGGGCAGTTCGTCGTCGGCGGGGGAGTCGTACAGGTGGATCCGGCCCCCGCTGAAGGGGACCCGCTCATCGCCCTCGCGGGCAGTCGCCCCGTCTGGGCCGTCGTCGCTGTTCCAGGTGATGAAGAAGGCGCGCAGCGGGGTGTCGTCGTCGAGGTAGCGGCCGGGCCGGTAGGCGCCGCCTATGACGAACCGCCGGGGCCTCGGCTCCGGGTCGGGCTCCTCGCCACGGGTGAGCGTGCGCACCCCCACGGAGTGGTTCGCGTCGTCCCAGAACTTCTCCGGTTCGATCGGTGGCAGCTCCGGCACGCTCCCGGGGGTGACGAGCTCGGCGGACAGCGCCGACTGCCAGTCGTCGGGGTCGAGACGCGCCTCCCTGGAGCGCCAGTACCCCTGGTTCTGCTCGACACGAGGCTTGAGCCTGCGGCGCAGTTCCGCCCGGTCGTCGGCGACTCCGGTGACGAAGGCCGCCAGCCAGCGCTCCTGGCCGATCCAACGCTCATCGTGGCCGGGGGAGATCGACGGCTCGGGGAACCTCCGCGCCTCCGAAGGCGCGGGCAGCGGCGGGAACTCCTTGCGCTCCAGCGGTTCCTCAACCGGAACCTCCCCGCCGAACCGCTCGGCCAGCTTCACCCCCAGATCGACGGGCAGGTGGTGGACGCCGTCGAGGACCGCCTCAGGGTGGCCGGCGAACAGGCCTGCGTGCTTCAGGGTCAGCTCAACCGCGCGGTTGCGCACGTCGAAGGACTTGTGCGCGTACGCCGTGGTCAGCGCGGTCACGAAATCGGCGGCCGTCTCGGGCGTGGCCCGGATCGCCTGGTCGAGCCAGCGCAGGCCCGTGGCGGCGAGCTTGGCCTCGTCCCGGAAGGTGAGCGCCTCGACGGCCTCGACCAGGTCGGCATGGTCGAGCGGCATCGCCCCACGTACCTGCTCGGCGGCCAGTTCGGCGACCGTGCCCGGAGCCGACGGCAACAACCGCAGGTAGTCACGCAGCCGGGGCGCGGACTCCTCGGGAGTGGGGGCGAGGAGCGTGTGCAGCCGGACGAAGAACCGCAGGTCCTGCGCCTCGCCGCCGCGCAGGAAACGGCTCACACAACCGTCGAGCGCCTGTTTCCTGGGCAGTTCGCGGGCGGCGGAGGCCAGCCAGCGGGTTGGCCGGGGCTCCAACCGCTCGTCACGGAGGGCGCGACCCGCGCCGTCGGCGTCGAAGACACGAGGCAGCAGCACGGGGGTCAGCGGGTCACCGGCCACGCTCGGCGCGGCCAGCCAGGCGGCCACCAGCGGGTCGTGGTCGGGCGGCACCGCGCCGGACTCACGCAGCAGCGCCACGGCCAGCGGCGCGATGCGGTCGCCGGGACGGCGCACCCGCTGGACCAGCCGGACCGCGACATCACGACGCCACTCTTGGGGGCGGGTGGCCGCCACCCGGCACACCTGGGCGACGTCAACAGCCTCGGCCCAGCGGCGGTTGACGTCGCGGCCGGTCATCCACGTCACCGCCGCCGCAGGGCCGGTGATGACGCCGACACCGGTCAGCAGCAGCCCGCCCGCCAGTCTGTCGAGCAGTTCACTGATCTCCCAGAAGGCCGTCTCCTCGAAGTCGTCGGGGTGATCGGCGCGCACCCGCTCGGTGAGGGTACGGCGCAGCTCCTTGACGAGGCCGGGCAACCGCCCGCCCAGTTCGGCGCGCTCCTCCTCGGTGAGCGTGACCAGCCGGGCGGCCAGGCGGGTGACCTGGTCACGGGCGACCAGGTCACAGATCTCCGCCCAGAGAGTCATCGGGAGACCTCCACGGCGGCACGGGCGACGATCCGGGCGGCCAGCACGTGTTTGCACGGCCCACGGGAGCCGCGATGGTCCCACCACCACTCACA
Source organism: Streptosporangium sp. NPDC020072 (assembly GCF_040631445.1). NCBI lineage: Bacteria > Bacillati > Actinomycetota > Actinomycetes > Streptosporangiales > Streptosporangiaceae > Streptosporangium > Streptosporangium sp. NPDC020072. The sequence goes on from NZ_JBEYAB010000008.1 coordinate 256,064, forward strand.
GGTGCAGGACCCGTCGGTCAGCGAGACCCGGCGCGCTCCGCCCGAGGTCCGGACGGTGGCCAGCTCGCCTTCGAGGTGTACGGCTCCCGCGTCGACGAGCTTGCGCGCCTTGGCCAGCCGTGGGTTGAGCAGGATCACGTTGTCCTTGTCGTAGGGCAGCTCACGGTGGAAGTGGGCGGCCTCCGACAGGTCGTAGCCGACCCGGCCGGCGACACCGAGCTGCGTCAGCGCGGCCCGCACCCGGCCGGCGGGGATGCCCGCGCGGTCGGCCAGCAGGCCGATCTCGATCTCGGGCTCGAAGTTGAGCAGCATGCCCACCACGTCGGCGTCGTTCTCGGCCTCGTCGGTGGCCAGGTCGTCGAGCACCGCGCCCTCACCGGAGAAGCCGCGCCAGCGCTCAGGCGAGAGAGTGAGCGTGTAGCGCATACCGGGGAGCTCCAGTTCCCAGGCGCTGCAGGCGGCGTCGGCCGGGCCGTACACCCGCAGGGACTTCGCGAAGCGCAGCAGCGGCAGGAGGGTGCCGAGCCGGTTGGGGCCGGCGAGCTGGACCGAGCCGGGAACCCTGCGGTCGGAGACCTTCAGCTCCCGTCCCACCTGCGCCACCCACACCGTGCCCTTCTTGGGCAGCCCACGCAGGAACCGCACCGCCGCCATGCCGGTCAGCTCACCGCGCTGGTCCATGCCCGAGGCGATGACCTGCACCTCGGCGAAGCCGCGTAGCCAACGCTCGGGCAGCGGCACCTTCTTCTCCACCACCGCGCCGTCCATCGTGGTCACGACCAGTTCGTCGAGCCCGACTCCCAGGTGCAACGGGTCACGCGCGCCGATACGCGCCAACGCCTCCCGGAGCGGGGCGTTCACATCGACGTTGGTGGTGCCCCGGTCGAACACCTCACCGTCGAGCGCGCCGCCCAGCAGGTCAAGCCGGGCGTACACGCCGCCACAGGCCGAGAACGACTCGAACCGCAACCGGTCTCCGTTGCACGTCACCACCGGGTCACGCACCCAGCCGGGCCGCGCCTGCGGCTGGTGGTAGCGGGCCAGCGCCACGTCGGCGACGCCGAGCAGGGCAGCCGCGGCGGGGGCCGCCTGGGTCACCACGCCGCTGAAGAACCGGGGGGCCACGGCCGGGCCGGACAGGGCCCGCCCGCCGGAGGTCGCCAATCCGAGACGGCCGTCGACAAGGGAGGAAGGCGCGGCGTACGTGTACGCCTGCGTCGCTGAAGTCATGGCCGGGACACTAGATCACCCCACCGACAACCCCGGGGACGGCGAACCCGGCCAGGCTTGAGCCCCGTTTGCGAAGGAGCCGCCGCCCCGCTTCGCCGAGGCGACCACCTTGGCCGGGTGTGGGAGGCACCCGACGTGACGGTGCGGATCGCGGTGCGCCGTGACACGTGTGGTGTCCCCGGTGGTGTGTGACGGCCTGTCGCCGCGGATACCGCGAGGTCCGGAGGCTGCGGGCCGGGGTGATGCGCACCTTGACGGGAACCAGCGAGATGTGGAGGGGGCTTTGAGATGATTTCCCCATGCCCTCTTCGCAGGTCGTCCTCGTCATCGTGCTCGTGTTGCTGATCGCCACGAACCTTCCACGCCGGGGCCGGGCGACGTCGTACAGGGACGCCGACCACAAGGGCGTGGTCGTCTACTGGCGCCCCGGTTGCAGGTACTGCATGAGGCTCCGCACACAGCTGCGCTTCACACGGCTGCGCCACAGCGAGGTCAACATCTGGAAGGACCCTGACGCGGCGGCGTTCGTCCGCTCGGTCGCGGACGGGAACGAGACCGTGCCGACCGTGACCGTGGCCGGGGAGGCGATGGTGAACCCCTCCAGGAGCCGGCTGTTCGAGGCGGTCAGGAAGCACGCCCCACACCTGATGCCCGGCGCCGGGAGGTCAACCGGAACATGACCGGCCCCGGAGGTTCCGATGTTCGTCTGGGCGGGTCTGACCCGCCCAGACGGTGGAGACGGGTGCGTCAGGCGTGGTCCCCCGCGGGGATCGAGCCCAGGCGGCCTGCCTTGTAGTCGTCGAAGGCCTTGACCAGTTCCTCGTGGGTGTTCATGACGAACGGTCCGTAGTGCGCGACCGGTTCGCCGATGGGCTCGCCGCCGAGGACGATGACCTCCAGGCCCGAGGTGGGCGAGGCGGTGATCGTGATGGTCTCGGCGTCGGTGGCCAGGCCGGGCCGGTTGCCGAAGCCCTCGAAGACGGCGAGCTGCCCGCCGGTGATGGACGCCTTCTCCGCGCCGACGCTGCCCTTGCCGGACAGCGCGTAGGCCAGGGCGTTGAAGTCCTTGCGCCAGGGCATCGTGAGCTGCGCCCCGGGGCTGATGCTGGCGTGCAGCAGGGTGATCGGGGTGTGGGTCGCACCGGGCCCGGCGTACCCGGCCACGTCACCGGCGATCAGCCGGACCAGGGCACCGCCGTCGTGACTGCTGAGCAGGGCGACGTTGGCGCGTCCGATGTCCTGGTACTTCGGGGTGAGCATCTTGTCCTTGGAGGGCAGGTTCACCCAGAGCTGGATGCCGTGGAAGAGGCCGCCCTGCTGGACGAGCCACTCCGGCGGGGCCTCGATGTGCAGCAGACCGGATCCGGCGGTCATCCATTGGGTGTCGCCGTCGGCGATGACACCGCCGCCGCCGTGGGAGTCCTGGTGGACGAAGGTGCCGTCGATGATGTAGGTGACGGTCTCGAAGCCGCGGTGCGGGTGCCACGGCGTGCCCTTGGGCTCACCCGGCGCGTAGTCCACCTCGCCCATCTGGTCCATCATGATGAACGGGTCGAGGTATTCGAGCTTGATCGCCGCCAGGGCCTTGCGGACGGGGAAGCCCTCGCCCTCGAAGCCGCTGGGCGCGGTCTCGACGGCGAGCACCTTCCGGCCGATCCCCAGGTCCTGCGGGATGCGGGGCAGGGCCAGGACGTTGTCGACGGTTACGGCGGGCATGTCTGCGCTCCCTTCAGCGTGGTTCGCCACTCACAACTCAGTTGATGTTTCAACTATTCCGGGGCGGTGGACCGCCGCACGCAGTGATCGTCCGGTGGCGGGGTTCGGCACCAGGTGATCTCCGGGCACAAGCATGCCGTGAGGCACGGCTCTTGACGGTACGGCTACCGGCCGTGGGCAGGAACCCGCCGAGCCGGCCCGAAGGCCTAGCCTTGCCGGCGTGCGCGTTTTCCGAGGTCGCGACCGGCCCGGGCAGGCGGCGCGCGTGTGCCCTCGGGACGATAGGAACGAAGAGACGCCGTGGACATGAGCCGAGCCGTGGAGTGGTGGGACAGGCACCAGATCCCCCTCTATCTGGTCGCGATCGCCGCCGGTGCGTTCGCGGGGCTCGCCGTGGTCGAGGTCACCCCGTTCCTGGAGGCGTTCGGTGTGCTCATCGCCGCGCCTCTGGCCGCTGCGGCGGTCGTGCAGGCGCTCGCGCGCCGCCACCGGGCCGGCCGGATCGTCGAGGAGGTCATGGCCGGATCCATGGTGCCGCTGATGATGGCCACTCTCGCCGTCGTCGTCGGTTCCCAGATCTCCGCGGTCGGCTCCCAGGCCCTCGCCCTGGTACGTCTGGTCCCGCTGTACTCCGCCTTCGTGGTGCTCGCCGTCGCCGTCGGCAGGCTCGCCGCCCGGACGGCGAGCCTCGATGCGGCGGCCACCCGGGCGGTGATGTTCTCCGCCGCCACCCGCAACTCCCTGGTCGTGCTGCCGCTCGCCCTGGCCCTGCCCGCCGTACTCGACATCGCGCCGCTGGCGGTGGTCACCCAGACCCTGGTCGAACTGGTGGCGATGGTCGTCCTCGTCCGCCTCGTCCCCAGGCTGGTTCCCGAAGCGCTGCCGGCCTGAGCGAGGCTCCCGGCACGACGGAACCCCCGGCCCGGGCCGGGGGTTCCGCCTTCGCTCACAGGGGCGGATCAGGGGTTGTCGTAACCGATCCAGTTGATGTACCAGCCGTACTGCTGGGCGATGGCGGGCGTCAGCGGCCTGCTGTCCTTCCACTGGACGTAGACGCGGAACTTGCTCGCCGTGGCGTCGTAGACGGCGCTGGGGCCGACCAGCGACCACTGGTTGCCGCCGGTGCTGCCGATGGAGGTGACGTAGACGGGGGCTCCGGTGAAGTGGGCCGCGGTGGTGTCGACGTCGATGTAGATGCCGTTGGGTCCGTAAGCCTGCCAGCCCTGCCCGGGGGCGGTGTGTCCGGAGGCGATGCGCGCAGTCGGCATGATGCGTCCTCTCGCGAGATACGAACTGTCGCGCTAAGTGTTCATTCAATGACTATGGGTGTCTACAGATGCTTCCCTGCCCCTTCCGCCACACACACCCCACCTTTCCGACAGGTGTCCGACGGCGGGCGAACGGGGCACGTGGTCAGGGGCTCGCCGGGCGTTCGGGGGAAAGGCGGCGCAGGAGGAGGCCGATGAGGGGCGGAAGGGCGAGCAGGATGGCCAGGACGGCGTATCCGTGGGTGAGGGAGGCCGCGGTGGCGACGGCGGCGACGAGCAGGGGGCCTCCGGCGTCGCCGAGTTCGCGGCCGAGCTCGGCGGCTCCCATGGTCTGGCCCATGCGTTCGGGAGAAGTGCGGGCGGCGAGAGCGGCGAAGCCGAGCGGGGTGATGAGCCCGGTCCCGACGCCGATCAGTACGGCGGCGACCAGGACGCCGGCCAGGCCGGGCAGCGTCGCGCCCGCCAGGCCAACGGCGGTGATGAGCAGCCCGGCCACGATGCCGGTTCGGGTCGTCAGGCGCCCCTCGTCCAGCGCGCGTCCGGTGCGGGGCTGCACGATCGCCGCGCAGGCGGCCAGGACGGAGACGGCGGCACCGGTGGCGACGGTGCCCAGGTCGGCGGCCCTGCCGGAAACGGGCAGGAACCCGACTCCGACGGACAGTGCGGCGGTGGCGGCGGCCAGCGCCGCGGTGGGCGCGAGGAAGGCCGGGTCGGCCAGACGCCTGACCAGGTCGAGGACCGTCTGACGGCTCTTGGGCAGCGGCGGTACGGCGGGCACGGCCAGCGCGGCCCACACCGCCACCACCACACCCAGCACCGCGAGGACCGCGAACAGCGACCGCAGTCCGCCCGCCCACACCAGCAGTCCGCCCAGCAAGGGGCCGAGGGTGTAGCCGATCGACTTGTGGAAGCCGTATCCGCCGAAGGCCCGCCCGAGCTTCGCCGCCGGGTTGAGGCGGGCCACCAGGGCCGAGGCCGACGGGGAGAACGCCGAGGCCGCCGCGCCCTGTCCCAGGCGGGCGGCCCACAGCCATCCGGGGCTGTCGGCGACGACGTAGACGCCGGAGGCGAGTGCGAACGCCACCAGGCCGCCCAGCAGTACCGGCCGGGCGCCGATCCGGTCGGCGACGCTGCCGAAGAGCGGCTTGAGCAGCACCTCGGCCCCGTCGTAGAGGGCGAGCAGGCCGCCGAGGACGAGCAGGGAGGTGACGGCGTCATCGGAGAAGCCGCCGAGGTTGGCGGCGATCCCGTGCGCGCCGAACGCGGTGGTGAACCCGGCCGCGTACAGCGGCCACATCTGCCGGGCCGGAGCGGCCTGGGCCTGTCCTGTCACCGCGTCCGTCCCGGTTCCGGCAGTTCGTGCAGCGCGGCGAAGACCCGTTCGGCGTAGTCCTCGCACGCCGCCGCGCACTCGCGCAGCCGCCGTCCGGCTTGCGCCGCCTCGGGCGCGCCGAAGACGTCCCGCGCCGTCAGGTCACGGTGCCAGCGCCGCAACCGCTCCAGCGACTGTTCCTCCTCCTCAAGTTCGGCCAGGGTGAACTTGCCGATCCCGATCTCCTTGGCCAGTTCCTGCTCGAACTTGCCGCAGTCGGCCAGGAATTCCGTCCAGTCCGCCGAGCGCGCCGCGGTGAACATCTCCCGCAGTCGTTCGGCGTCGCCGCTGTCGCGCCCTGCCGCGACAAGCGTGACGAACTGGCCGCCCGCCTGTCCGGTGAGTTCGCCCGCCCGGGTGACACCGTCGGTGAACACGGGGACGTCCGGTACGGCCCACACTCCTTGCCCGAGCGACAGGGCGCCCATTTTGCGCAGTTCCCGCCATACGGCCACCCGGTGCCGGGACGGTTCCGCAGGGATCTTGACCAGGAAGACGAGCCACCGGCCCGCCTGCTGAGAGTCAGACACATCATGGAATGTAGCAGCCGTTACAAACCATCAAACCGTATGAGCGCTGTTATATTAGCGCTGTGACATCTTTGGACCCCACCGCGTCGCCCGGCCGCTGGGACGCGCTGCACACCCTGCTGGGCGACCTGGACCGCCAGATCGAGACCTTGTACACGGATCGGGGCATCGAAGGCGTCCGCTCCCGGTTCGTCCATCCGTTGATCCGCCTCGCGCACACCGGCCCGCTGACGATCCGTGAGCTGGCGGAATCCCTGGGCCGCTCGCACTCGGCGATGAGCCAGACGATCTCGGTGATGCGCCGCGAGGGCCTGGTCAACTCGGAACCGGGCACGGACGCCCGCACCCGGCGCGTCACCCTCACCGACCGCGCCCGCGACCTCATCCCCTTCCTCGAAGCCGAGTGGCGCGCGACCGAGGCCGCCGTCGCCGAGCTCGACGACGAGATCCCCCACCGGCTCAGCGCGGTCGTCGCCGAGCTGGAGAGCGCGCTGGCCCGACGGTCCATGAAAGAGCGGATCCTCTCCCATCTCGGTGATTTCCCGGCCGCCGAGACCGCTTCCGCGGAGGCTTCCACAGTGGCTTCCGCGGAGAGGGAGACCCGGCCGTGAGCTGGCGCGAAAGGCTGATGGACGTCCGGCCCCTCCGCGACAGCCGGCACTTTCGCGACCTGTGGATCGGTTCCTCCCTCGCCTCGATCGGCCGGCAGATCGCCGTCGTCGCCGTACTGCTACAGGTCTGGGACCTGACCCACAGCTCGTTCTGGACCGGGGTCATCGGTCTCGCCACGGGTCTGCCGCTGCTGGCCCTCGGCCTGGTCGGCGGGTCGCTGGCCGACACCGTCGACCGCAGGAGCCTCGTCCGCCTCACCACCGTCGGCCAGGCCCTGACGGCCGCGGGGCTCGTGGCGCAGGCCGCCGCGGGGAACCGGTCGGTCGCGCTGCTGCTCGCCCTGGTCGCCGCCCAGTCCGGCTGCTCGGCGCTCGGAGCGCCCGCCCGCCGTACCTTCCCGGTCCGGTTGCTGCCCGCCGACCAGGTCGCCGCGGGGCTCGCCCTGCAGAACATCGCCTTCCAGGCGTCCATGCTCGTCGGGCCCGCCCTCGCCGGTTTCGTGCTCGCACGGTGGCACTATCCCGCCGCGTACACGATCCAGTTCCTGGCCGGGCTCGCGTCACTGGCCGCCGTGGTCAGGCTGCCCCCGATGCCCGCCCTCACAGCGGAGGACGGGCCGGAGACCGACGGCGGATCGCGGAGCAGGCGCGGGCCGGTCAGGGGAGGCTGGCGGATCAGCCTCCAACGCCCCACCCTGTGGGGTTCCCTCTCCGTTGACCTCGCCGCGACCGTCCTGGCCATGCCGGTCGCGCTCTTCCCCCTGGTCAACGAGATCCGCTTCGCGGGCGACCCGCGCACCCTGGGGTTGTTCCTGACCGCGCTCGCGCTCGGCGGGATCGGCGCGGGCCTGTTCTCCGGGACCGTCACCCGTCTGCGCCGCGGCGGCCTCGTCCAGCTCGTCGCGGCCACGGTCTGGGGGCTCGCCCTGGCCGGGTTCGGCGTGGCCGGGCCGATCTGGCTCTCCCTGCTCTGCCTGGCGGTCGCCGGTGCGGCCGACACCGTCTCCGTGGTCACCCGGGGCGCGCTCGTACAGCTTGAGACCCCCGACCGGTACCGGGGGCGGGTGTCCTCGGTCGAGCACGTCATCGGCATCGCCGGTCCCGAGATCGGCAACTTCAGGGGAGGAGTGCTCGCCTCCCTCACGTCGGCTCCGGTTGCCCTTCTGGTGGGCGGGCTGACGGCCGCGCTCGCCGTCGTCTCCGTCGGCCTCGTCAACCGCCCCCTGCGCGCCTACCGCGTCCCGGCCGAGCATGAGGCCGTACGGCAGGCCGAAGTGGGTTGAACACTTGAATTGGTTCCAATACATGCGTATAGAATCTTGGACGTGCGACCAATATCCGAAGAGGACCTGACGACACGGGCCCGCATCCGTGACGCCGCACTCGGGCTGTTCGCCGAGCAGGGCGTCAGGGCGACCACGATCCGGGGGATCGCCGCCGCGAGCGGCGTCTCACCCGGCCTGGTGCAGCATCATTTCGGCACCAAGGAGGAGCTGAGGCAGGCGTGCGACGACTACGTCCTCGGCTACATGCGTGAACAGGTCGACGTGGGCATCACCGGCCGCAACCTGGAGAGGCCGGAGTTCATCGAGAACGTCCACCGCACCGCACCCCCGCTGATGAAGTACCTCGGCCGCGCGCTCGTGGACGGCTCGCCCGGCGCGGCCGCCATGTTCGACGAGCTCGTCGCCATGACGGAGGAACACCTGGCCCGCGAGGGGCACGCGGAGGCGGACCACCGCGCCCGCGCGACCGTGCTGACCGCGATGAAACTCGGCATCACGGTGCTGCACGAGCACGTCTCCCGCGCGCTCGGCACCGACGTCTACTCCGCCCCGGGCACCGTACGCGTCGGCAAGGCCCAGCTCGACCTGATCAGGCCGGAGTTCCTCGGCCGGGAACTGTTCGAACAGGCACGGACCGGGCTGGACAAGTTAGAGGAGCGACGATGAGCGCGGCGGTGCGGGTCGAGGCCCTGGTCAAGAGCTTCGGGCAGACCAGGGCCCTGGACGGGCTCGACCTGACCGTCAGGACAGGGGAGGTGCACGGCTTCCTCGGACCGAACGGTTCGGGGAAGACCACCACGACACGCGTTCTGCTCGGCCAGATGCGCGCCGACTCGGGCAGGGCCGAACTCCTCGGCGGCGATCCCTGGCGGGACGCGACCGAGCTGCACCGGCGGCTCGCCTACGTGCCCGGCGACGTCACCCTGTGGCCCTCGCTCACCGGCGGTGAGGTCATCGACCTGCTGGGCAGGGTGCGCGGAGGCCTGGACCCCCGGCGACGCGCCGAACTGCTCGAACGCTTCGAACTCGACCCGCGCAAGAGATGCCGCGCCTACTCCAAGGGGAACCGGCAGAAGGTGGCGCTGGTTGCCGCCTTCGCCTCCGACGTCGAACTGCTGATCCTCGACGAGCCGACCTCGGGCCTCGACCCGCTGATGGAGGCGGTCTTCAACGAGTGCGTCCTGCGGGAGAAGCGCGACGGCCGTACGGTGCTGCTGTCCAGCCACATCCTGTCCGAGGTCGAGACACTGTGCGACCGCGTGAGCATCATCCGCGCGGGCCGTACCGTCGAGTCCGGCAGCCTGGCCGATCTTCGGCACTTCACCCGGACCTCGGTCACGGCACAGCTCGCCGGACCCGTGCCCGGCCTGGCCTCGCTGCCCGGCGTGCACGACCTCACCGTGGACGGCGCCCTGCTGCGCTGCCAGGTGGACGGCGACGCGCTCACGGCCGTGCTCGGCGAGCTGTCCAGGGTGGGCGTGCGCACGCTGACCACGCGGCCGCCGACGCTTGAGGAGCTGTTCCTGCGCCACTACGAGGGAGCCGCGGCGTGACCGGGACCTGGACGTTGATCCGGCTCATCCTGCGCAGGGACCGCGTGCTGCTGCCGGTGTGGATCATGATCAGCGCGCTGCTCCCGGCCGGTGTCGCCTCCGCGACCGCCGCCCTGTACACCGACCAGGCCGCCCGCGACGCCTTCACCGCGGCCTCGATGAACAACCCCGCCCAGCTGGCCATGCGCGGCCCCGTCCACGAGGCGAGCCTCGGCGGCCTGACCGCCTGGACGCTCGGCTCGTCCGGGGCGTTGATCGGCGGCCTGGTCAGCATCCTGCTGGTGGTCAGGCACACCAGGGCCGAAGAGGAGGCCGGCAGGCGCGAACTGCTGGCCTCAGGCGTCGTCGGCCGTCACGCCCCGCTGGCCGCCGCGCTCACGGTCGTGCTGGCCGCCAACCTGCTGCTCGGCCTGCTTTCGGTCCCCGGCCTGGTCCGCGAGGGCCTGCCCGCCGGCTCGTCGGTGCTGTTCGGGCTGTCGACGGCCTCCGCGGGCTGGGCCTTCGCGGCGGTGGCCGCGCTCACCGCGCAGCTGACCGCGGCTTCGGGTACGGCGCGCGGCGTCGCGATCGCCGCGGGCGGTCTGCTGTTCGCGGTGCGTTCGCTGGCCGACGCCGGTGGCGTCTCCTGGCTCGCGTGGCTTTCGCCGTTCGGCTGGGCCAGGCTGACCAGGCCCTACGCGGGTGACCGGTGGTGGGTGCTGGGAGTCGCCGTGGTGTCCGTCGCCACGCTGACGGCCGCCGCGTTCGCGCTGTCCACGCGGCGCGACGTGGCCGGTGGCCTGCTGGCCGCCCGGCGGGGACCCGCCGCCGGGACGCTGCAGGGCGGGATCGGCCTGGCCTGGCGGCTGCACCGGGGCACGATCGTGGGTTCCGGGATCGGGTTCTGCCTGCTGGGCGTGTTGCTCGGCATGGCGGCGCGCGGGCTGGACAGCCAGGTGGACACGCCGCAGTTCCGGGAGCTCGCGGCGACGATCGGAGGTCCGGGAGCGCGCGTCTCCGAGGTGTTCTTCACGTTCGTGATGTACGTGCTCAGCCAGATCGTCACGGCGTTCGCGCTGGTCTCGGCGCTGCGTGCCCGGAGCGAGGAGGCCGCGGGCAGGGCCGAGCTGCTGCTGGCCGCCCCGGTCGGCAGGTTGCGCTGGGCGCTGAGCCACCTGGTGTTCGCCGTCGCGGGCCCGGCGTTGCCGCTGGCCGTCCTGGGGGCGGGTGCGGGGCTCGCCTACGAGGGCGACGCGCTCCGCGTCGCCGGGGCGACGCTGGCCTATCTGCCCGCCGTCTGGACCATGGTCGGGTTCGCGACACTGTTGTTCGGCGTGCTGCCCCGGCAGGCGGCGGCCGTGAGCTGGAGCGTGCTCGGCCTCATCCTGCTCGTGGACCTGCTGGCGGAGTTCAGGCTGGTCGGTGGGGGCGTTCAGGACCTCTCACCGTTCGTGCACGTGCCGCCGGCGCTGCTCGGAGACGCCTCCTCCACGGTCGCGCCGCTGCTCGGGCTGACCGCGGTCGCGGGCGCCCTGGTCGTCGCGGGGCTGGCGCTCCTGCGCCGCCGCGACCTGGTCCCTTCAACCTGACGAACTTTTCGGATATATCGCGATAATGAGGCATGGAGTTCTTCTGCTACCACCGTGACCGGCCCGGTTCGGTGGCGTTGCGTCACGAGCTGCTGGAGGAGCACTGGTCCTACATGGACCGGTACGCCGCCGAGATGATCGCCCGTGGCCCGACCTTCGACGACGACGACACCCCGACCGGGAGCGTGCACATCGTCGACCTGCCCGATCCCGCCGCCGCCCGCGCGTTCGCCTTCGACGAACCCGGCTACCAGGCCGGGGCGTACCGCGACGTCCTGCTGCGCCGGTGGCGCAACACGCTGGGACGCACCATGTGGGACTTCCCCGGCGGCCGGACCGGCGGCGACCGATACCTGGTGCTCGGCCTCGGCTCCGGGCAGCCCGCCGACCTCGCCGTCCCCGCCGCCCGGGACGGGCTGATCGCGTACGGGCCGCTGCTGTCCGACGACGGCGAGAGCTGGCTGGGGACGGCGGCACTGGTCCGGGCTCCGGACGCGGACACGGCGCGCGCCGTACTGACCCCGGACGGATACGCCGACATCGAGGTGCACAACTGGTGCTTCGGCGGACGCCGGTCCTGAGCGCACGAAGCCGGTTTCGAGGAGACGAGAAGCGTTGGCAGAGGAACCGAACCGGCTGTTTCGCACGGCCGCCGACCACGCCACCGGTTACCGCCGGTCACTGCCCGGCAGGCCGGTGGGAGTGCCGGTCGACCAGGAGGCGTTGACCAGGGCGTTCTCCGGCCCGCTGTCCCGGGACCCCTCCCCACCGGAGCGAGTGCTGGCCGAACTGCTCGCCGCGGCCGAACCGGGCCTGGTCGCGAGCGCGGGCCCGAGATACTTCGGATTCGTCGTCGGCGGCGCGCTGCCCGCCGCGACCGCGGCCGACATGCTGACCGCCGGTTGGGACCAGCTCGCGACCAACGCCGTCACCTCACCCGCGGCCATCGCCGCCGAGGCCGCGGCGGGCGCCTGGCTGAAGGACCTGCTGGGGATCCCCGCGTCGGCGTCCACCGGATTCGTCACGGGCTGCCAGGCGGCCAACACCGCCGGACTCGCCGCCGCCCGGCACCGGGTGCTGGCGGAGGCCGGGTGGGATGTGGAACGACGCGGGCTGCTCGGAGCACCACCGATCCGGGTGATCGCGGGGGAGGAGCGGCACGGGACGATCGACCGCTCGCTGCGGTTGCTCGGTTTCGGGACGGACGTGATCGAACCGGTACCCGCCGGACCGAACGGTGCCATCGACATCAAGGCGTTGCGGATGTCGCTGCGAGCCGCCTCCGGGCCGGCCATCGTGTGTCTCCAGGCGGGCAACGTGAACACCGGCGCCTGCGACCGGCTCGGGGAGGCGTGCGAACTGGTCCACAGGCACGGTGGGTGGGCGCACGTGGACGGGGCGTTCGGGCTGTGGGCCGCGGCGAGCCCGGCGACCCGGCATCTGGTCGACGGAGTGGAACTCGCCGACTCCTGGGCCTGCGACGGCCACAAATGGCTGAACCTTCCCTACGACTCGGCCTTCGCGTTCTGCGCCCGGCCCGACGTGCACGCGGCGGCGATGTCCTACGCGGCCGCCTATCTGACAGGTTCCGGCGGCGCGCCCGTGGGAGCCGACCTCACCGCTGAGTCATCGCGCCGGGCCCGGGGATTCGCGGTGTGGGCCGGACTGCGGGAGCTGGGCAGGGACGGGGTCGCGGCGCTGGTCGAGCGCTGTTGCGCGCTGGCCCGCCGGTTCGCCCAGGGACTGGCCTCGGCCGGGTTCGAGGTGGTGAACGAGGTGGTCCTCAACCAGGTGCTGGTGGGGTTCGGGGACGACGCGCGCACCGAACGGGTGATCGCCGCGGTTCAGGCGGACGGCACGTGCTGGGCGGGCGGCACGACCTGGCGGGGACGGCGGCTGATGCGGATCTCGGTGTCGAACGCCACCACGACGGAGGCGGACGTGGACCTGTCGGTCGCCGCGATCACCCGCCTCGCCGCCTGACCGATCACCGTACGGCCCTGACCCGGCGCGCGGCGACGGCGATGACCGTCCGCCCGGCCGGATTCGACCTCCTCGCCGAGGGCCCGCCCGTGACGGAGTGGGCCGATCGGCAAACGGGCGGAGGTCCTCAGTCGTCGTCCTCGGCGTCGTGCTTGCTCGCGTCGTCGCGGCGGTCGTCGTCGGCCTTGCCGGTGACCAGGGAGCCGGTCTCGGCGTCGACGGCGAACTCCCGCTCGCTGCCGTCGCCGCCCTTCACCTCGATCTGCCAGGTCCGGCGGCCGTGTTCGGTCTCAAGCTCGGCGGAGGTCACCCAGCCCGAGGGGACCTGCTCCAGGGCCGTCTTCTCCGCCTGCGAGCTGAGGACCTTGGGGGCCTTGGCGGCGCCGTGGTCCCCGGGGGCGTCCGACGTCGTGGCCGAAGGGGTGGGCTCGGCGTTGGCGGCCGTCACGGCGGCTCCGCCGCCCGCCACGAGTACGGCCGCCGTGGCGATACCAGCGATGATCATGGGCTTGCGCATCCGAACCTCCGGTGCGGTAGACGTCCTTGCTGACGTCTCCAAACCTGCCGTGCCGGGCGATAGCGCGGGCCTGTGACAGTCCTAAACGCGGGTTAACGCGGACCGGGCCCGAACTCCACGGTGACGCGGGCGCCGCCTGCGGGACCGTCGGCCAGCGTCATGGAGCCTCCGGAACGTTCGGCGGTACGGCGGACGATGTCCAGTCCGAGGCCGGTCGAGGACGCGCCGCTGACTCCGCGCGTGGCGGCGCCTGGGTGCAGGAACCCCGGCCCCCGGTCGGTGACGAGGAGTACGGCTCCGCCGCCGGGACGGGCCGACAGCCGTACCTCGAAGTCCGTGCCCTCGGGAGTGTGGGCGAAGACGTTCTCCAGCAGGGCGTCGACGCAGGTCGTCAGGGCCTCCTCTCCGACGCCCACCGGCAGGGGAGGATCGGTCAGCTCCTGGCTGACCAGGCGGTCCTGGTCATGGGCCAGCATCGACCAGTGCTCCAGACGTTCTGCCACGACCCGGGCGGCGTCGCATTCCCCCGGTGCGTCATGGCGGGCACGCCGCGCCTCTTTGATCACCCGCGTGACCATGCGTTCCATCGACTCCACGGCGGCGCCCACGCGGGTGGCCTGCTCGCTTTCCGGCAGCCCTTCGGCCTCCAGCCGCAGCACGGTGAGCGGCGTTCGCAGCTGGTGGGACAGATCGGCGACCGCCTCCCGTTCCTGGGCCAGCAGGACACGGATGCGCTCGGCGAGGTGGTTGAGCGCTCCGGCCACCTGCCGTAGTTCTTCGGGGCCCTCTCCGGGCGCTCTGGCGGTGAGGTCTCCGGCCGCGAGCCGGTGGGAGACCCGCGCGATGCCGGTGATGAGACGTATCTGTGAGCGGGCGAGCCGGTCGGCGACGAGCAGACTGACGGCCAGCACACCGGCTCCCACCAGCGCGAGGATCAGCCAGGCGCGCCTGACCCCTCTGGTGAGGTCGGCGTCGGAGACGAAGGCGCGGATGACGGTCGTGCCCGCGGAACGGCCCGCGACGGCGACGAGGATCTCCCTGCCGCCCCGCGCCTGAGCGGTCAGGCTGCGCCCGGTGAAGGCCAGCCGTACGGCCTCGGAGCGGGGGGCGGGCTCACCCAGGACCGCACCGGTGGGCAGGAAGACGGTCAACGGGTGGCCGTTGGTGCCGTTGGCCTGTTCCACGGCCAGCTCCAGGGCGGGGCCCGTACCGACCGAGGCCACGGGGACCAGCGACTGCGCGCGTACGAGCGCGTCGGCGGTGGCGCGGTCGGCGGCCAGCATGAGCGCCAGCAGCGCCAGCGGCACCAGGAAGGCCACCAACGCCAGGGACACCATGGAGGCGACCAGGACGAGCAGACGCCGCCTCATGTCGCCGGGTCCACCAGCTTCACGCCGACGCCACGGACGGCGCGGATGTAGCGCGGCTGCTGCGCCGACTCGCCCAGTTTGTTACGCAGCCAGGACAGGTGGACGTCGACGGTCTTGTCGGCGCCGCCGTAGGGCAGCTGCCACACCTGCGTCATCAGTTCGCGTTTGCTGACCACCTGGTCCGGCCGGGCCGCCAGGTAACACAGCAGGTCGAACTCCTTCGGCCGCAGGTCCAGGGGGCGGCCCGCCAACGTGACGTGGCGGCTGCGCGGGTCGATGCGCAGTTCGCCCACCACCAGGGGCTGCGAGGCGTCGTCCTCCCCCTGCAGGCGGCGGAGCACGGCGCGGATACGGGCGTCGAGCTGGACCGCTCCGAACGGTTTGACCAAGTAGTCGTCGGCCCCGGCGTCCAGAACGCGGGCGATCTCCTGTTCGTCGTCACGGGCGGTGGCGACGATGATCGGAACCGGGCTGACCGCTCGCAGCATGCGAACGACCTCGTGGCCGTCGATGTCGGGCAGGCCGAGATCGAGGATCACCAGATCCGGACGATCCTCGACGGCCCTGTGCAGTCCGGACATGCCGGTGACGGCCGAGGTGACCGCGTGGCCGCGTTCGGTCAGAGCCCGCATCAGCGCGGAGCGTACGGCGGCGTCGTCTTCGACGAGGAGTAACTGTGCCATCACCTCCACCGTATGAGCATCGGAAGGCGTCGCGGCCGGTTCCTCCTTGGCGTTGAACCGGCGTTAGGCAAGCGTTAGGACTCGGCATGGCAGGCTGGCCGGGTGAAACGTCGCTCGCTTGCCGCGGTGCTCGGCTGGGTGGCGGTCGCCTGCGCCACGACGGCGACCACTACCTGGGCGATCGCCCTGCTGGGACAGGGGTTAAGCCGGCAGGTCGTCTCCCCGATGAGCCACGCCGAGATCACCCAGGCGCTCGCCGCGGCCACGGCGGCCGGGGAGACGGGCGGTCCGCCCTCTCCCTCCGAGGGAGCCGGGGGAGTCAGCCGGGCCTTCACCACCCCCGGAGGGTCCGTCGTCGGCACCTGCGTGACCGGCCAGGCGTCCCTTCTCGCGTGGAGCCCGGCGCAGGGGTACGCCACCGACGATGTGAGCGAGGGGCCGGGGCCCTACGCCTCGCTGGAGTTCGAATCCGAGAACGACAAGATCACCGTCAGGATCACCTGCGTCCGGGGCGCTCCCACGATGACCCTCAAGGAGGACGGGGACCGCGACTAGGTTCCCGTCGATCTTGGCAACGTGGTCGTGACGTCACCAAGGATGTCGGCGGGGCCGGTCCATGATCGATCCCACGCGTGGGTGTTTCCGCGTTACCACAAGCACCACCATCGGTCCCTCCGTGCGTCTCGGCCATGAGAGACGGGGTTAACGGTCCTGCCGGCCGTACAGCGCGGTGAGCTGGGCGGCCAGTTTCGCCAGCTCGTCCTGGACGGACCGCGGTTCCTCCACGACGACGAGGTCGCCCCAGCCCGCGAGCTGGCGGGCGATGTCCAGCGCGGTCGGGGCGGTGAGTGTGACCCGGACCCTCTCACCGTGGGAGATCACCTCGCAGTGGCGGCCGAAGCGGTCGCGCAGGACGCGTAGGTAACGGGCCTCGACGGTCGCGGTGGCGGTGGTCGTCGAGCGTCGTGCCTCCATCGCGGTGACGACCTCGTCCCAGGCCGCCGCGAGGTCGAAGCGCTCCGGGCGTTCGGCCGGTTCCTCGGTGATCTCGGCGTCGGCGATCCGGTCGACGCGGAAGGTCCGCTGCCCGTCGGGGGTTCCGGCGATCAGATACCAGGTGTCGTCCTTGTCGACGAGACCGAGCGGCTCGACGACGCGCTCACGTCCGGAGTAGGTGAGGCGGGTCTTCCGGCGCCGGACCACCGCGTCCTCCAGCAGGTCGACGAGCACGGGCCGCGTACGGCGGTGCTCGCCCCAGCGGGCGGAGTCGACCACGACCGCGTCCGCCGCCGCCTCGGCCTCCTGCCGGAACGTCGTCGGCAGGGCGCGCACGAGTTTGCGCAGCGCCGCCTTGGCCTCCGGCGCGATCGCGGCGGCCGGGCCGAGCAGCAGGAACAGCGCCCTGGCCTCTGAGGCCTTGAGCCCGGACAGGTCGGTGCGGGCACCGCCGAGCAGTGCCCAGCCGCCGCCGCGTCCGGCCTGCGGGTACACGGGGATACCCGCGGCCGACAGGGACTCCAGGTCACGGCGGGCCGTGGCGACCGAAACCTCCATCTCGGCGGCGATCTCCGCCGCCGTCACCCGGCCACGTGACTGCATCAGCAACAGGACGGCCACCAGACGATCTGCTCTCATGCTTCGATCCTGCCAATAAAAGTGCTCATTCCATGAGCAGTTTGGCTGACAGGATCGATCTCACAAGCCACCGAGCGGAAGGCAGCAGGACATGCTTCGCGGACTCACCACCATCAGCTTCTACGCCCACGACGTCGCCGCCGCCCGTGACTGGTACGCCGAGTTCCTCGGGATGGAGGCCTACTTCCAGCGGCCCGAGCAGGGCGAGCCGGTCTATGTGGAGTTCCGGGTGGGCGACTACCAGCACGAGCTGGGAATCATCGACGCGCGCTTCGCCCCGCAGGGCTGGAGCGCCGAGAACGGCGGGGCGATCGTCTACTGGGCGGTGGACGACCTGGAGGCGACCTGGGAGCGGCTGCTGGAGATGGGGGCCGTCCCGTTCGACAAGCCGACCGAGCGCGGCCCCGGCTTCGTCACCGCCTCGGTGCGCGACCCGTTCGGCAACATCCTCGGCATCATGATCAACAACCACTACATGAACGTCCTCGCGAGCCGGAAGGGCTGACGCCGCCCCCTCCTGCGGGCGTTACCGCAGCTGGTCGCGGCGGTGGGTCAGGTAGGCGGTCTCGGCGGCGTTACCCGCCAGGTCGATGGCCCTGTCGTAGGCCGCGCGGGACTCCCGGCCGCGGCCCAGCCGGCGCAGCAGGTCGGCGCGGGTGGCGTGGTAGGCGTGATAGCCGGCCAGCCTGTGCTCAAGACGGTCGACGATCGCCAGCGCCACCTCCGGGCCGTCGAGCTCGGCGACCGCGATGGCCCGGTTGAGGGAGACGATCGGTGAGGGGTCGAGGCGGACGAGCTGGTCGTAGAGGGCCAGGACCTGCGACCATTCGGTGTCGCGCATGTCGCGGGCGGAGGTGTGCACGGCGTTGATCGCCGCGAGGATCTGGTAACGACCCGGTGCCGCTCCCGTGGCCGCGGCGGCGAGACGCTCGCGCACCAGCCGGTGCCCTTCGGCGATCAGCGCCGTGTCCCACGCCTCACGGTCCTGCTCGTCGAGAGCGACCAGTTCGCCGTCGGCCGAGACCCGGGCGGGCCGGCGAGCCTCGATGAGGAGCATCAGCGCCAGCAGCCCGGCCACCTCACCGTCGTCCGGCAGGAGGGCACGGATCAGGCGGGTGAGCCGGATCGCCTCGGCGGTCAGATCGTGACGCAGGGGATCGGTGTCGGGACCGGTGGCCAGGTAACCCTCGTTGAAGACGAGGTAGAGGACGGCGAGCACACCGGAGACACGGGCCGGGAGATCCTCGACGGACGGCACGCGATAGGGGACGCGGGCCGCCTTGATCTTGGCCTTCGCACGGGTGATCCGCTGCCCCATGGCGCTCTCCGTCACCAGGAAGGCGCGGGCGATCTCGGACATGGTCAGCCCGGCGACCATACGCAGCGTCAGCGCCACGCGGGTCTCCATCGACAGCGCCGGGTGGCAGCAGGTGAAGATCAGCCGGAGCCGGTCGTCGTCGATGACGCCGAGAGGCTCGGGCGGGTCGCCGTAGGCCATCTGAGCCTTCCTGTGCTTGTCGTCGCGCTTGTTCTCGCGCCGGATCCGGTCGATGGCCTGGCGGTTGGCGGTGGTGGTCAGCCAGGCCCCCGGACTGGGAGGCACGCCGTCGGCCGGCCACCGCTGGACGGCGGTGGCGAACGCCTCGGCGGTCGCCTCCTCGGCGATGTCGAGGTCACCGAAGCGCCTGGTCAGGGAGGCGACCACCCGCGCCCATTCCTCACGGTGGGCCCGGGTGATCGCCTCACGGACGTCGATCCCGTTCACAGGAACGGCCGCACCTCGACCTTCCGGTTGCAGGCCTTCGATCCCTCGGCCGCCAGCTTGAGCGCCACGTCGAGGTCGGCCGCCTCGATGATCCAGAAGCCGGCGAGATACTCCTTGGACTCCAGAAAAGGCCCGTCGGTGACCATCTCCTCGCCACCCCGGTTGTCGATGACGGTGGCCGTGCCGGGCGAGGCGAGGCCCCCGGCGAAAACCCAGTGGCCGTCGGCCTGGAGCCGGTCGTTGAACACGTCGATCGCGGCATCCTCGTCCGGGGTGGCGAGGCCGGCCCGGTCGTGGATCACGGAAACCAGGTATCGCATCTGAAGATCATCTCCTGTGGTGTCGGGGCTGTGCGGTGTACCGGTCGGGAATCTCAAGGCGTCGCGTACCGCGGGCGTCCGGCGGGCCGGTAGACCTGGATCGCCACGCCCTTGGAGTCGACCCGCGACTCGACCAGGTCGAGCGCGAGATCCGGGCCGACCTCCGGGAACAACCGCGCGCCCTGCCCGAGAACCACGGGAACGACGATCAAGGTCATCTCGTCGACCAGGTCGTTCTCCAGCAGCCAGCGGATCAGGACGCCGCTGCCGTGCACCTGCAGCTCACCTCCCGGTTCGGCCTTCAGGTCCGCGACGGCGCTCGCGAGGTCGTCGGACAGGACGGTGGTGCCCGGCCACGCCGGATCGGTGAGCGTGGTCGACGCCACGTACTTGGGTCGTGTGTTCAACGCCCGCATGACAGGCTCCCAGGCAGGGGCGTCCTGAACCGTCATGGTCCCCCACGAGCCGGCGAACAGCTCGTAGGTCCGCCGCCCGAACAGGAACGCGTCGGCGCACTGGTAGGTCTGGTTGATGAACGCGCGGGTCTCGTCGTCACCCTTGCCCAGGGCCCATCCGCCGCGCTCGAACCCGTTCCTGCGGTCCTCGTCCGACGCGCCGCCGTTTCCCTGCATCACTCCGTCGATGGTGACCTGAGTCATGGTCGTCAGCTTCATGATCGCGGTTCCCCTGCCCTGACTTGCCTTGGCACCGTCCCGTATGAACGGCCTTACCCCTGCTACGAACACCACCGCCCCGATCCGACACCGCCTCCGGGATTTCTTCGAAGAACTTTCCGGAACGCCGGTCGCCCGTGATCCGACAACACGGCTTCCCCAGGCATGCGGGGAGTCTGGGCGCGGAAGCCGGCGACGCGCTGGATCCGCCGGCTGAGGCCGAGCCCACGTCGCGCAAGGCGGCCCGCACGACGGCCTCGGCGACGAAGACGCTTGTGCCACCGATGGAGGTGTGGAGGAACGACCGAGCCGATCACCGGTTCACGGCGGTCGCCGGTCCGCCACCGTCAGGCGTCCTGCGGACGGTGACCGAGCCGGAGGTCCCTGGAGAGGTGCGGCCTGGCGGGCGCTTCGCGGCCGGGCCATGCGATGTCGTCAACGGCGAGGAACGGCTCGCCGGCCACGGTCGCGGGGGTCGTTCCGGTGAACGCCATGACATCACGATGCAGATGGGACTGGTCGGCGTAGCCGGCGTCGGCCGCGACCTGGGCCGCGCCTTCACCCGCGACCAGGCGGTGGGCGGCATGGTCGAAGCGGACCAGCTTCACGGCACGCTTGGGCGGCAGGCCGAGTTGCGACCGGAACCGGGACCACAGCCGCTTACGGCTCCACCCGACCTCGGCCGCGAGCCCGTCGACCCGGGTCAGACCACGGCTGCCGACGATCCGGTGCCAGGCCCAGGCCACCTCCGGATCCACCGGCGGCCCCGCCTCATACCGGCGGACGAGCAGTGCGTCCGTCAACGCGAAGCGATCCTGCCACGACGGGGCATCGCACAGTCGCTCACGGATCCGTGACGCCTCCCGGCCCCACAGGTCGCCCAGGGACACGACGGCGCCGTCGAGGTCGGCGGGGGAGACGCCCAGAACGGCGCCTGCGATCACCGGGGACAGACGCACCTGCACGCACTCGACGTTCTCTCCCCGCGCCAGGACCGCGCCTCCGGACCCCAGCCCGGGCCCGGCGACGACGCTTCCCCGTTGCTGTTGCCCCGCGGCGCCGTCGAGGACGGGCGAGCCGGCGCCGAACTCCAGGAGCAGCGTCACGGCCGGGTGCGGGACCATCCGGAGCGTGTCCAGGTCACGGACACGGAACCCGGCCATGGTGACACCGGCCACCCGGCTGGGCCGTCGCGGGCACGCGACGTCCCAGACAGCCGCGCCATGCACGAACGTAGGCACCGTCCCATGCTACGAGAGCCGGTTGAGGGGAACATTCGTCCAATCCACCGGCCCACGCCGGCGGAGCCAGTGGGCCCATGACTGTTTCCGACGGCCGGCCGTACGCGAACGACGGCGCCGAGAGTTCGACCCTGTCGCTGGACGGCTGCGACATCCACGTGTGCCAGGACGGCCCCCGCGCTCCTGCTCATCCACGGGTCCGCGTCCTCCACCCGCTCGTGGGACCCGATGGTTGCGCTGCTGACAGGGTCCCACCGCGTCATCCGGATCGACCTGCGCGGGCACGGCCGGTCGGCCAAACCGGCCGACCGCGACTACGCGATCCCGGAACAGGCACGCCGGGCAGGCGCGGCACTGGACCGGTCGACCAGTGACCGGCGCATGCGCGCCGACCCGTTGGTGTGTCGTCCGTGAGACATTCGCTCGAACAACCGGTAGAACGTCGCCCGCGACGGCACCACCACGCCGTCTTGGCCGGCGAGCATCCCGACCCGCCAGTGGAAATAGCTCGCGGTGCGCGTCGATGCGCCGGTGGCCTCCTCAATCGCCTGCCGCAGCGCCTCGACCACGCGTGGCCCAGTTCGTCCGGTGACCGGCTGGAGGCGGTCATGACGGCCGTCGATCAGTCCGGCCAGGCCTTGGGTCTGGTAACGCAGCCGCTTGCGTTTGAGCGTGCGCGTGCTGACCTTGGGCGTCCCTCGGTGGCCGGTCGGCGGCCTTGGCCTGCTCGCGCTGGGTGAGCGTCGTGGTGGCCGGGTCGAAGTGCGGGTGTGGTCTCGCACCGGCAGGCGCGTCGGCCCGGACGCCTGTGAGCACTTCCAGAACGTACTGCTCCCACCACAGCGCCTCCTGCCCGGTGGTTGTCAGCGGATTCTCGGCTGATCCTCAGCCGGCTACCGGCACGGCACAAGCCCGGCGACCGTCGGCATGAGGATCAGCTTTCGTTGGCGCGGTGGCGGTGGACCAGTTCCTCCAGCGCGGTGATCTCCTTTGAGAGTGCTACGCGGCCTTCCTTGGTAATGACGATCCATGTCTTCGGGCGCCGTCCGTCGTATCCCTTCTCCAGGGTGATCAGTCTGGCCTCCTCCAGGACGGCGAGGTGACGGTTGAGGTTTCCCCTGGTCAGTTGGAGCACCTCGCACAGGTAGGTGAACTCGACCCGAGACGCCTCGCCGGCGATGGTAAGGATGCCGAGGCGATGGCGCTGGTGGACGGTGTCATCGAGATTTCCGGTCGGGTAAGTCATGGGTGTGTCTTTCGCCGGACGGTCAGTCCGCCCACGAGGAGGATCATGGCCGGGAGCAGAACGGGACTGCCCTGGAGAAGACCGTAGGGCATCTCCTGCGGGGAGACGCCGAACAGGTGGAACAGGCGGTGGTACTGGTTTTGCACGTCATAGACGACGGCCGGGACGGCTGTCGCCGTGTAGAGGGCGGTGACGATCCAGAGATGGCGGCTGCGTTCGGCCCGGGCCAGGGCGATCAGGCCGAGGGCCGAAGCCAGGAGGCCGAAGGTGTCGCGAATGAAGAACGGCCAGAGGAGGAAGCCAACCAGCGGCAGGAGCGTCCAGACCAGCGGGGCCGCCCCAGCGGTGCTCCAGATGATCGTTGGGTTTCGCGGTGAGGTCTGAATGCCCGCCCGATGGCCGTGGCGGCGATACCACCACACGGTGAGCCCCGCCCCGGCGACTAGTCCGGCGAGCCAGACCATATCGATCCACTCTCCGAAAGGCCAGGTGAAGGTTCCTTCCGGACTTTCCCGCAACTCGAAGTCGATGACATAGAGCGGGGCGGTGGCCAAGGTGAAGCCTCCGAAGAACAGCAAGGGAAAGCGGAAGGCGTGCCGGTCCGTGCGGGCTCGGGCGCGCAGGACGTTTACTTCGTCGAGCAGGTTGCCGGCCTCATTGGCCGCGTTTTGCGTCA
Source organism: Streptosporangium sp. NPDC020072 (assembly GCF_040631445.1). Classification (NCBI taxonomy): domain Bacteria; kingdom Bacillati; phylum Actinomycetota; class Actinomycetes; order Streptosporangiales; family Streptosporangiaceae; genus Streptosporangium; species Streptosporangium sp. NPDC020072. Next base: position 279,308 of record NZ_JBEYAB010000008.1, read on the forward strand.
TGACCTGACCTCCACTATGTCGGCTTCCCAGACATGTTTGCATCGCAGACATGATTGCCGCAAGCCGACCGATGAACCGGTGTGCTTACTTCAGACGACTTGCGGTATCGGAAGCGGACCCCTCGCGACTTCCGATACTTCGACGTGGCACGTCCAGGAGCCCAATGGCCCGGAGAGGGTCCGGCCTCTGTCAAACCAGCTTGGCGCCCGACACCAACCGGGCGCATGGTTACCGCTGCCAACGATCGGGTGCTCAACACCCGCCACATGCCACCTTCAGTGAGACGCCGGGTCTCGATCGTCCTTCTCGTGCCAACTGTGTGAGACGGAACGCCAGGACACGCCAATTTCACCGAGACAGGTGCCACCTTCGCTGAGACCGGACAACGCCATGCGGGAAGACATGCCGCTGATGGGCCCCTGGAACAGTTCATGATCATCTCGGAGTAGGTTCGGACATAAGTCCGACTTACCGCCCATCGTCGCCGGTCGCGATGCATGATCACCGAAAAGGATGCACCGCGACCGGACACGGGAATGGCCGCCCGCACCGCCGGCATGTACGGCTCGCGGCGCCTCGGTGGCGCGCGGGCGTTGTTCCTGTTCCGGAGCGAGCGTGAACTCGACCACCACCACCGTGACGTGCCACGGCAGAAGGAGCTGCTGCGCGACGCGTTCAAGGGCATGCACGCCGACGTGGACCGCTGGCTGGACGAGCTTGACCACACCCCGGCGTTCTACTTCGACTCGGTCACGCAGCTCCGCATGGACACCCGGACGCGGGGGAGGGTGACGCTCGTCGGCGACGCGGGTTACAGCCCCGGCCCGGCCGTAGGCGGCAGTACCAGCCTGGCCGTCGTCGGCGCGTACGTCCTCGCCGGGGAGCTGGCGCGAGCCGGCGGCGACCACGAACGCGCCTTTCCCGCCTACGAGCGGGCGATGGCCGAGCACGTGCGCGGCAGCCGCGCGGCCGCGCTGAGCGCGGCGAGGACCCTGGTCCCCGCATCCCACCTCGGCGCGCTGGGACTGGCCCAGGGCGCCCGCCTGATCTCCGCCCTGCCCGCAGGACCCCGCCGAGCCCTCCTGCGCCTCACCATCAGAAGCGCACGCCTCTACAACTCCATGGCCGTCGACGACCACCCGCCGTCTGCCACGTCAGCAGGCCGGATCCGCCTCACGGGGAGCCTCGGGAACGGGCTCAAGTGCTCGTCCTGCTGCCGGTCCGGCCTGCGGAACCGGTGAGCAGCAGCCCGGCCGACGTTCAGCGAGCTTTTCCGTTCCGCAAGAGCTCCGCTCCGCACGCAGGTCGCTCCGTGGTCGGCTCTCCGCTCGGATCGGCACCACATTGAGCAGCAGGCGTGAAGCCCACGGGGGCACCGCGCTGATCGTCGGCGCCGTTGTGGGCCGGGCCAGCCAGGATGCTGCGACCGTGGCAGGGCCCGGTGCGCCAGCGATGACGCATCTGTACGGAAGGCGGCAGGCCCGCGCTTCGTCTACGGCCCGGCTGGTGTCTCCGGCATCAATCAGGTCGTCCTGGCCGTCGACGACGGACTTCCGGGCCCACGCCCGCGCACCGGCTCAGCCACCCCGGCTGCGCGAGGGCGGCACCGAACCCGCTCAGGTCCAGGCCCTGCTCGGGCATTCCTCTGTCGAGACCAGCGCCCGCCACTTCCGCGCTGGCGCGTCCGAGCAGACCGCCGTCGTCGACCAGGTCTTCGAACTGTAGGAAACGTCCCTGCATGGAGACTCGCGGTGATTTCCCCGGATCACCCGCCGTGTTTCAAGCGCAGAGACGTCGGTCGGGGTGTGTAAGAGCAGCACGCGTCGTTTCGCGGGGGACGACGAAGCGCCTCTGGGTACACCAGCTCAACGATAAATCAAGCAGGAAAAAAGTGGTAAATGTCACTATGGTATTGCGTTTGGCTTATTTGTTACTTATGTAGTTCTTGTTCGCTACAAAAATCCATGTGTACCTTCTGATGGTCTAACGAGACGCATGCTCCGAACCGCCAACCTTGTCCCTTATGCGAGCTTGGGGCCTGGTGGGGCGGGTTGTTGGGCTGCCTATTGATGGTCCGGAGGGTGACGGCGTATGCGCCGTACTTTGTCATGGCCGAATTCGGTTCGCTTTGTCTCTCTTGTGCTGCTTGCTTCTTTTCCCGGCTTGATGCAGTTACCTGCTCAACCCGTATACGCGGGGCAGACGGCGCCTGTTGCGCGACGGGTGAAGACGCCGAAGCAGATGCAGGGGTCGGCCGCCGGGCTTTCGCACTTCGTGGAGACGAAGGCCACTCAGTCGCAAAGCGCCGCGGGTACGGCGAAGGCTTCAGCCTCGGAGCCGAAGCTCCCCAAGGGGACGTTGCCGCTTGACACCCGCAGCGAACCGAAGGCCACGTGGACGTCGCCCAAAAGGCCCGGTTCGGGGGTTCTCCTGCCCAAGGGCCGTAACACGCTGACGCTGTACAGCCCGTGGATCGCCTCCTACTTCCCCAAGAGCAATGAGCAGGTGGACACGCTGACGCCGTACCTGCGCGCCAACGCCGCGGGGTCCAACGCAGGAGGCGGCAATGACGAGTACCGCTACAAGGTCTGCCCGGCGGGCAGCAGCACCGGCTGCGCCGACTCCGGATGGCGCAGCTGGATCGAGGCGGGATGGAGGGTGCCCGCCGGAGTGCTGCAGTGGGGCAAGGCCTACACCTGGAGCGCCTCGGTACAAGACACCGTAACCGGCGAGGCGAACACGCTCAGCAACCTAGTCTTCGTCACCGGAGTCCGGCAGCCCGTCATCGGTTCACAGCTGGCGACCCGAGGCGTCAACGGCCAGGAGTTCCACCAGCTGGCCGGGAACTACACCACCGCCTTCACCGACGCCACCGTCGCCACCCCCGGGCCGCCGCTGTCGATCGTGCGTTCCTACAACAGCCTCGACGGACGCCTCGACGGAATCTTCGGCGCCGGGTGGTCGACCCGCTACGACATGAAGATCCAACCCCAGGGCGGCACCCCGCAGACCCTCATGGTGACCTATCCCGACGGCCGCAAACTGCGCTTCGCCGCCAAGGCAGCCGCCGCGGGAAGCCCCGTCTTCTTCCAGCCCCCTCCCGGAATCCACGCCACCCTGGCCACGGTCACCGCAGGCGGCTGGAAGCTGATGGACAAGTCCTCCACCTCCTACCTCTTCGACGCCCAAGGCCGTCTGACGAAGGTGACCGACCAGCGCGGCCGTACCCAGGACCTCACCTACGACACCGGCGGCAAACTGACGCAGGTCACCGCGACGGGCGGCCGCTCCCTGTCCTTCACCTGGAGCGGCGACCACGTCGCGTCGGTGGCCACCGACCCGGTGGACGGCCAGCCGCTCACCTGGACCTACACCTACGACGGACAGCGCCTCACCCAGGTATGCTCCCCGCTGGCCGCCCCCAACTGCACGACCTACGGTTACACGACCGGCTCCCGCTACAAGGACGTCGTGCTCGACGACCTGCCCGTCGGCTACTGGCGGATGGGCAACACCCTGTCCGGATCCGGCGGAGAAGGCGGGCCGTACACCTGCTTCCCCGACGAAGCCGACATGGTCGGCTGCGCCAACCTCCCCGCAGGCGTCCAGACCGGCAAACCCGGCGCCCTGAGCGGCACCTCCAACGCCTCGGCCAGCTTCCAGGGCAGCGGCACCTCCTCCGGGATGGAACAGCCCGAACTGCTGCCCCAACTGGGCACCAGCATGTCGGTCGAATCCTGGTTCAAGACCACCGACTCGGGATTCCTGTTCTGGGCCGGATCCAACTCCTGGAACCCATTTGATTCGGGAATCAACGTTCCTGGCCTGTATGTGGGTGTGGACGGCAAGCTGCGCGGACAACTGAACGCCTGGTTCGGGGGGACGCCGATCGCCTCCACGCAGACGGTCAACGACGGCCAGTGGCACCACGCCGTCATCACCGCCGCCGACGACACCACCAAGCTGTACGTGGACGGCGCGGTCGCGGGCACGCTCAACGACGGCGTGGACACCGGGACCTGGTTTCCCACCGCGATGATCGGAAGCGGCGCCGCGGACTCCTCCCTTCCCGGCTCCCCGGCCGGACGGCCCAACCCGGCCGAATTCGGCTTCAAAGGCCTCATCGACGAGTTCGCCGTCTACGACCACGCACTGACCCCTCAGCAGGTCAGCGCGCACTACAACGCCCGCGCCGAAGAGTCCTCCAAACTGAACAAGATCACGCTGCCCTCCGGCCGGGTGTGGATGTCGACCACCTACAGCACGACCACCGACCGGGTCGCCACACACACCGACCAGAACGGCGGCACCTGGACCCTGGGCGAGGTGGACCGCATCGACGGCGACGGCCTGTCCACGATCACCGTGACCGACCCCAAGAACAACACCCTCAACTACACCCACGACGCCTGGCGCGGTGACCGTCTGGTGAGCCGGAAGGATCAGCTCGGCAAGATCACCGCCTACGAATACGACACCGGCGGCTTCCTGGCCAAGGTCACCGACCCCAACGGCAACACCGTCAAACAGGTCAACGACGCCCGGGGTAACGTCACCGCGGTCACGACCTGCCGGGCGGCGGGGAACTGCCAGACCGCCTACCGTTCCTACTACCGCAACACGAGCGACGAGTTCGACCCGCGCAACGACCAGGTGGTCGCCGGTCGGGACGCCCGCTCGGCCAGCGGCAGTGACAACACCTACGCCACCACCACCGAGTACACCACCTACGGTGAGCTGGCCAAGGTGACCACCCCGGCCACCCCAGACTTCCCCAATGGTCGCTCGGTGACCTACACCTACACCGACGGCACCGAGTCCGCGGTCGGTGGTGGTGACACACCGGCCGGGCTGGTGAAGTCGGAGAAGGACGCCAGGAACAACGAGACGACCTACCGCTACACCGCGGCCGGGGACCTGGCCGAGCAGACCGACGCCTCGGGACTGGTCGTCAAATATCAGCGTGACGCGCTGGGCCGGATCACCTCGCGAACCGAGGTCTCCACGGCGAACCCGAACGGGGTGGCGACGACCTTCACCTACGACGCGGCGGGCCGCCTGGCCACCCACACCGGTCCGGGGGTCAAGAACGAGGTCACCGATGTCACCCACACCGCGCAGACGCGGTACACCTACGACGCCGACGGCAACAGCCTCAGCGACACGGTGGTGGACCTGACCGGCGGAGACCCCGAGCGTAAGACCACCTACACCTACGACGACCACGGCCGTGCCGCGTCGGTGACCGGCCCGGAGGGCGCGGTTGTCCGTTACACCTGGGACGAGGTCGGAGCACGGACCAGTGTGACCGACGAGGTCGGCAATCTCTTCCAGTACGGCTACACCGTCCGGGGTGAGCTGGCCTCCCGTACTTTGAAGAACTGGACGGGAAGCCCGGTCAGCCCGCAGGCGCCGCAGGACAAGGTGCTGGAGTCCTATGCCTACGACCCGGCGGGACGCTTGGCGGCCACGGTGGACTCGATGGGCCGCAAGCTGACCCAGACCTATTTCACCGACGACCTGCCCGCACAGGTCATCGCCGACGACGTCAAACTCAACGGTTCCACCACCCCGCGGGACGTGGTGCTGGAGTCCAACAGCTACGACGCGGCCGGAAACCTCGTCTCGGCCTTGGACTCGGGCGGCAGGGAACGCACCGACTACGTCTACGACGCCGCGGGCCGGGTGACGTCGGAGACCTTCGACCCGAGCGGGCTGGCCCGTAAGACGGCCTACGTCTACGACGCCAACGACAACGTCGTCAAGACCACCCTCACCGGGGCGGGAAGCACTCGGCAGGAGGCGACGGAGTTCTCCTACAACTCCGACGACATCCTCACCCACCGCACGGTGAAGAACGGCGCCGACGACATCATCACGACCCGGACGGTGGACGAGCGGGGCCTGGTCACGGCCGTGGTCGACCCGCGTGGACACGTGAGCGGAGCCGATCCGGCCGACTTCACCACCACCTACCGTTACGACCTGGCCGGACAGCTCATCGAGGCCCGCTATCCGCAGGTGAGGGTGGAGAAGAACGGGACGGTCACGACCGCCAGGCCCGCCACCAGGAGCGGTTACGACAGCGCGGGCCGCCAGACCCATTCCGTGGACCCCGAGGGCGGCACGGTGGTTACCGCCTTCGACAAGGTGGGCCGGGTCACATCGGTGACCGCGCCGTCCTACACCCAGCCCGGTGGGCAGACGCTGGTACCGAAAGTCAGCTACGCCTACGACGCGGCGGGCAGGCCGACCAGCGTCACCGATGAGCGTGGCACGGTCCGCACGGCCGAATACGACGCGTTCGGCAACCCCGTCCGGTTCACCGATCCGGCCCCCGGCGGGCAGCGGACCCTGGAGTATGACCTCCTCGGTGAGCAACTGGCCGAGACCGACCCCACGGGTGCCCGTACCGAGGCGACCTACGACGATCTGGGGCGCCAGATCACCCGCACGGTGATCGAACGCAGGCCCACCCCCGTGGCGCTGACCACCCGGATGGAGTACAACGACGCCGACGACCTGACCAAGGCTGTCGCACCCGGCGACAAGATCAGTCTGTACGGGCTCAACGCCGCGGGCGAGGTGACGTCGCAGACTGACCCGCTGGGCAACGTCACCACGACGGCCTACGACCTGGGGGGCCGTACGACCAAGAGCACCGATCCGCTCGGTAATGCCAGCGCCGTCGAATACGACCTGGCAGGCCGGCAGATCGAGGCCAAGGACCTGGGCGGCAACGGTTCCACCCTGCGCTCGACCACCTTCGGCTATGACGCGGCGGGCAACCAGGTGCGCACCACCTCCGGCGAGGGTCGTGTCACGACGATGCGCTATGACGCGCTCGGTGAGCTGGTCGAGCTGGTCGAGCCGGTCGCCGCGAACACGACGATCACCACGACCTACGGCTACGACGCCACCGGCGCGCTGACCCGCACCACCGACGGGCGCGGCAACACCGTGTGGACGACCTACAACAGCTGGGGTCTGGTCGAGTCGGTGATCGAACCGTCCACCCAGGCGCACCCGGCGGCGGCGGATCGAACCTGGACCAACGTCTACGACGTGGCGGGCGAGCTCGTCTCGGTCCAGCAGCCGGGAGGAATCCGGGTCGACCGGCAGTACGACGCGCTGGGCCGGCTGACCAAGCAGACCGGTACTGGTGCGGCGGTGACGACGCCGGATCGAACCTTCGGCTACGACGCCGCCGACCGTCAGACGGCCATCGGCGACTACACGCTGGAATACAACGACCGTGGCCTGCTCACCAAGGTCAGCAAGGCGTCGAACCAGATCGCGACATTCGGCTATGACGCGGCAGGCAACCCGGTGCAGCGCGCCGACGCCTCCGGCACGGCCACGTTCGGCTGGGACAAGGGCGAACGCCTGACCACGGCCGCCGACCCGGTCTCCGCCCGGTCGTTCACCTACGGCTACGACGGGGCCGACCGGCTGACCACGCTCACCTCGGCCACCCCCACCACCACCCAGGGGTTCGGCTACGACGCCATGGACCGGCTGACCTCGCACACGCTGAAGAACTCAGCGGGCACCCAGCTGGCGAAGATCGTCTATGAGTGGAACCGAGACGACAACCTCGTCTCCAAGACCACCGAAGGTACCGCCGGAGCGGGCACGAACACCTACGGCTATGACCAGCTTGGCCGACTCACCTCGTGGAAAGCGCCCAACGGCAACACCACCTCCTACACCTGGGACGCCTCGGGTAACCGCACTTCTGCGGGTGACAAGACCTTCACCTACGACGAACGCAACCGGCTGGTCTCCGGGGGCGGAACCGACTACACCTATACCCCGCGCGGCACGCTCGCCAGCGAGACGACCGCGGGCGCCACCAAGAACCTGACGTTTGACGCCTACGATCAGCTGATCTCCGACGGGGACGTCACCTACGGCTATGACGCGCTGGGCCGGGTGGTCTCCCGTAACCAGGCGAACGACGACCAGCGGTTCGTCTACTCGGGCATGGCCAACGACATCGTGGCCATCACCGACGGCGCCGGCACGGTCAAGTCGCGATACGGCCGCGGCCCGTCGGGAGACCTGCTGGGCATCGAGGAGGGCGGCCAGCGGCTGGGAGTGATGAGCGACCTGCACGACGACGTGGTCGCCACCTTCTCCGGCACCGGCCTGGTCGACTTGGCCTCCTACAGCCCGTTCGGCGAGGTGGTCGCGAGAACCGGAACCCAGCGTGCACTCGGCTATCAGGGCGAGTACACCGACCCGGCCACCGGCAAGGTCAACATGCACGCCCGCTGGTACATGCCGGGCACAGGCGGGTTCGCCTCCCGCGACGACTGGACGCTGTCGCCGTATCCGTCGATCAATCTCAACCGCTACACCTACGGCAACGCCAACCCGCTGGCCAACACCGACCCCAGCGGACACTGCCCGATCTGCATCCCCCTGTTGATCGTCGCGGTCCGGGTGCTGGCCCCGATCGTGATCCGGGCAACGGTCCGGGTGGCGGCCCGGGCGCTCCCGCGCGTGATAGGAGCGGCCGCCAAGGTCAAGCCGAAGCTCAAACCTCCGGCGATCAAACCCGCCTCTCCCAAGGTTCCAGCGGCCAAGGCGCCGGCGAAGCCGCAACCGGCAAGGCCGCAGGTATCCAAGCCACAGCCGAGCAAACCACAGGCGTCAGCGAAGGGTGGCGGAGGAAGAAAAGGCTCGTCCGGCACAGGCAAGACCGCCCGTCCAAGCACCAGCAAAACGGCACGCCCGGGCACCAGCAAAACGGCCCGTCCCAGCACGAGCAAGACAGCACGGCCCGGTACGGGCAAGACAACCCGCCCGGGCACCAGCAAGACGACGCGGCCCAGCTCAAGCAAGTCGACCCGTCCGGGTTCGGGCAAGACAACACGAGCCGGTTCCACCAAGACAACCCGATCGGGTTCGAGCAAGACGACCCGTTCAGGCACCGGCAAGACCGCGCGTCCGGGAACAGGAAAGGGGCCGGGGTCGGGTGCCAAGGGCCCGACGCACAACACCACCAAACTGGACCTCGCCACAGAGGCCTTCGAAGAGTCCGCACGCTTCACCGGTGTCGACCTCCCCGACCTCGGCGGCTTCGACGGCTGCTCCAGCGTGCGAAGCTGCGCCAAGGACGTCGTGGAGGAATTTGTCGACAACACGATCGACGAAGTCGTCGATAACGTCCTGGACCAGGTGACTCCGGACCTGCCGATGATGGACCCGCCGGGCACCGGGGGAGCGACCTGCGGACCAGGCGATAACAGTTTCGTGCCGGGCACCCGGGTGCTGATGGCCGACGGCTCGACGAAGCCGATCGAGGACGTCAAGGTCGCAGACCAGGTCGTGGCCACCGACCCCGTCTCTGGCATCACGGCCACCAGGCCGGTCGTCACCCTGATCACCGGTGACGGTGTCAAGAACCTCGTCGACATAATGGTCGACATCGACGGCGACCGCGGCAAGGCCACCGACCTCATCACCGCCACCGACGAACACCCCTTCTGGGTCCCGTCCTTGCGTATCTGGGTGAAGGCGGCCGACCTCCAGCTCGGGATGTGGCTGCAGACCTCAGCCGGCACCCACGTCCAGATCACCGCCCTGCAGAAACGGACCGCCATCCAACGCGTCCACAACCTGACCGTTGACGGCCTCCACACCTATCATGTGGTAGCAGGCGACCAGGCAGTTCTCGTTCATAACGACGGTCCTGAGAAGAAGAAGAGAGCAGCAGACCTTCCTTGGAATGAAAACGCTTCTGGCGATCACACTGTGTTTGAGTGGGACGACGAGAATGGGCGCATAAAGAGATATCAAACTTGGATCAAAGAGCCGAGGAGTCCAATTGGCTGGCGAAAAGGGCCCAGATTCAGGGGAACTGGCATGCCGCACAGCGGAATCAATCCTCCGCTTTACTATCCAAAGGGTGGGGGGTATGGCGAGCGAGCTAGTGGGGAAAATCTCCCGCGAGGATACGAGGATTCATGCTGAATCCTCGTGAGGGTATGCTGGAAATCCTCCGTGCGGCATATCCTGAAGTAGTTTTAAATGACGAGGTCGCCTATTTCGGAGAAGTGGCTTCGCTATATTCGGCCCTCGCGTGCAGTGCCCTTTTTTGGCCGAGATTGATAGAGATTGATGGCGCAGTTTTTGTTGCCCTGCACGGCGACGATGAATTTGAATTGGCCAATCGCTTTCGAAGTTTAGTCAACAAAGAGGGCATTCATCCTCACACTTCGATCTGGAGGGAATGGATAAGCACTTTTAACAAGTTTGAGATCGTTCACTTATTTAATCATTGGAGTGGGCCGCAAAATATAATGGGGCCGGCGGCTGAGGCCCTCGGAAAGGTTTTGGTGCAGACCTGGTCGGCTCGTCTCCGAGAATGCTACCCAACGCGCACCTTCGAGGTGGAGCTCATCCTTGATGATGGGGAGGAAAGCACTCGGATAGTAGTGCGCCAGTTGTCCGAGTAGCGTTTGAGGTGAAGGTTTGATCGAGGTGTTTTCACAAAAACACCTCGATCAAACCTGGGCTTATATTGCCGATCTTTACGGATATTTCAATAAAAATGGCAGGGCGGACGCAGCTCCGGAACGATCGGGCAGCGCCGAGCGCACTTTCATGATGTGGGGCCGAAAGTGCTTGGTGGACGGATGAAGTAGAGAGCGGTGCCGCCTGCGCATCCGCTGGGAGATCCGCGACGACATCCATGAGGCCTTCCTCAGCCTTGGTTGCGCCCTGAGCTGCTGGCGCCGTCTGAGCTCATTGCGTTAAGAGTTCTTAGCGATGATGAATGCTTTGCGATCGCCGACAGGGCGAGAGACGAAGCCCGTGAGGCTATGTCGAATAAGCAACGTAGAAAACGCGTCATGATGGTTGGGGTAGTCGACTGTCTCACAGGAGCGGTGGCAGTCGGAAAGAAACGGTCGGAGAAAGGAGGATCAACGCACTGTGCTGAGGATCTCGGCCGGGATGATCTTGTCAGCCGCGGGTCACTGCCCGAGTATCTTCGATACGGGCACCCAGCCCATCCAGACTCAATGAATGAGGCGAAATTCTGTGACAGGTGTCGTACTCGGATCAGTCCGTCGCAGGTTCCACTTGATCTAAGCCGGCCAGCCCGATAATGTAAAAGAGGTATGATTGTGTGGGATTGACGAGAGCTTGAAACATTGAGTGGTGATGCATCGGGCACCCCACCAATCATGCAGAAACTTCTGTGGGAGCATAATTGAGGATTATTGCCGGGGGCGCCTTTTGGCGGAGCTTCCGATTATCGACAGGGCGGTCAGGGATCTTTCAGGTGAAGGATTTGCTTATGCGGCGTTTCTCCTGGGCGATTTGGGCGAATACAGCGAACAGGCGATCTCAATACTCAGGCATGAGGTTTCACGGTCGGTCGGTTCGCGACTTGAGTCAGCCCGTGATCAGTTAAAGGTCGCAATAGAATTGGCTCGCGAGCGGGAGCTTGGCGAATGCTAGTACTGCAGTTGTTTTTCGTTATCTATAAATGGATCTTGTTGTGGCGGAGCCAGCGTTTCCAGCAGTGACTGCTGCGTGCGCGGGCTTGATGAGCGCGCCTTCTATGCTGAGCCATTGTGAGGGCTGGTCGACTCAGTGAAACTGACGCACACGGAACTCTCCCGTTGTGGAACACGATGACGCGACCTGGCGATGTGCCGCCTTCGCTGAGCCGCACCACGTTCACCGTCTTCTGCACCACTTCTTCTACTGGGTCAGCGCCAGTTCGGCTGAGTCAGGACGCGTCTGAGCGTGTCGGTTGGTGTCAGCCCGGTTGTCTGGCTCCTGATAACGGGCCTTCTCAAGAGCTAGGGTGATCTTTGTGATCTTCCTTCTGAGTTCAGCCGGAAACGACAGTCATGAGTGAGTCGCTCTCTCCGATCACCCTGCGGGTCACCGTTGCCGGAGACAGCCTGGAGGATCTGGCCCACGAGGCGCTCAGCCGCGGCTGGGAGTTCTTCGGAGACGACGCCGAAGTCTGCATCGTCAACGGCGAGGCCACGATGATCCAACGAGACCCGCACCTCTACACCGCCTGTGTCGTTGTGCGACAGGTTGGTACCCGCCCACCCGACGACACCCCCGATGACGGTTCACACACCTACGCCAGATCCTGGGACACCCGCGGATCAACCGAGCACAGTAGGCAGGAAGACCGGTGAACACCCTGCAGTCCCAGCTGCGTCCAGCCGGTTCCGCCACCGCAGTCACCGGTTTCCCGGTCTCCCACACCGCCGTCGACCACACCCTCAGCTGGCCGCGCGTCGCCGTCGAGGCCGGAGTGCCCGCCTCGACTACTCCGCCGACTGGTAAGGACTCACCACCTGATGCGCGAACGCAGGGAGGATTGTCAAGCTTTCTCGCTCGCGTCGTCTGCGACCAGGTAACCCTTACCGTCGGACGTCATCTCCAGGTGCCATCCATCCGGCCACACATGATCATCCATAGGAACAGCCGTCGCGTCGACGAAATCAACACCTTCAATGAAGGTCACTTCATCGAACCGGGCGTTCTCAGCGAAGGTCGTCTCATGGAACCCGATTCTCTTGGTGAAGGTAGCCCCAAAGAACAAGGCGGCCTGGGTGAAGGTCACCTGATGAAAGTCGGCACCCTTGGTGAAGGCCGCCCAGTGGAACGCGGCGTTCTTGGTGAAGGTCACCCTGGTGAACTCAGCGCTCCCGGTGAAAGTTGCTCCAACGAACCAGGCGACCTCGATGAAGGTCGCTCGGAAGAATGTTGCACGCCCGGCGAAGGTTACGTTGCTGAAGTCGGCCTCCGTGACGTGGCAGTTGCGGAAGTTCAGGTTAGTGAGGGTGGCGCCGGTCAAGTCGATGCGCATGCCCTCCCAGAACTGGGGGCCGGCCGGTTCGGCGGTGCGTTTATCCGGTGTGCGGTCGTCGCGTAAGTGCTCACTCAGAATGCGCTGGGCGGTGAGGCGGACCTGGAGTTCCTCGTGCGGGTTGCGCCCAGTGGCGGGGGTGGAGGCCCCGGCGATGGCCGCGCGCGGGACAGCCGGCGCCAAGTCCTGCTGGGCATCGTCGGGTGACACCCAGGGCATGCGCAGGTAGGCGCAGATGACGTTGACGATGGTCTGCCGGTGGCCGGGGTTGTCCTGCGCCAGGCGTTCCAGTGCGTACAGGCCACCCAGCCGTACCGCGGCCGCCTCATGACCGAGCTGCTCGACCGCCTTGGTGTACAGGTCGGTCACCCGGCGTTCGGTCGCGTCGTGGGTGGTGTGCGCGGCGGTGACCTCCTGGTGGTGCTGACGGCGAAAGGCCAGCATCAGCGTGACCGCCGCCCCGACGGCGGCCCCGGCGGCCAGTGCGGTGCGTAGCACCTCTCCTCGCGCGTTCCCCGCTCCACCGGTGCTGGGGTTCGAGATGGGAACGGTCGCGGCCGGGTCGGCCAGGAGCCACCACAACGTGGCGGCGACCGCGACGGCCACCAGCACGGTCACGCAGGCAATCCACCAGAGGGCCGACCGGGGCGTGCGCAGTGGCGGGAGTGTGACGGTCTGTCGGCGGGAAGGACGACGGCGCGGAAGGAACGGCATGCCTGCCATTCCCGCCATCCGGTACCGCCGTTACGGATGCCGAAGCCACCAGGTGGCCACCGGTCAGGAGACACCGGCTTTCGCAAACTTTGCGAGCCGCGTGGGAGGCGATCTCGGGGCGGGCTGCCCCTGCCCGGTCTGGAGGACAGCCGTCGTTTGCCCACTCGCTCCGCCGTACGGGCCGGACGCCGATTCCTCGGGGACTTGCGGGCGGGCGGCGCCGACAAAAGGATGCACCGCGATCCCAGGGAGGGCACCGCGACCGGATACAGGATGGCCGCCGCCCGCAGGAGGAAGGCCGGACCGGGGACGGCGATGGCGTTGCGGCGCGGGCCGTCTCGATCAGCGCCGCGGGCACGGTGAACACCCAGCCCGTCCCCGCCAGCGAGAGGCCGAAGAGGCCGGCGCCCCGGAGGCGGGCAGTCCCGCACGGCCAGACCGAGCGCACCGAGCAGGGCGACGGCGAGGTTCGCCGCACCGGCCACGAGTACGGCGGTCGCCGGAAGCGCGTGACGGCCGACCGTCCCGGCACCGATCGGCTCGCCGGACTCCTTCTCGGCGTGGGGTGTGCCAGGTGGCGAACAGACTGGCGAGGACGGCGGCGACGCCGGTCACCCGCCAGGAGGTCAGGCCTCCGGCGGAGGACGGATCGGAGATCGGCCCGGTGAGCGCCCGCAGAGCCGGGTTGGCGCCGACGGTGAGCCCCGGCGCGAGCCTCTCCTCCAGGTTCGGGTACAGCTCGACGATCGCCGAAGCGGTGGCCGTCACGGACCGGGCACTCCGACGTTGGCGGTAGCAGCGACAAAGCGCATCGACCAGAGGCATTTCGCGGGAGTTCGCCCGTTTTCAGGAAAGGTCGGTGAAGCGTTCGATCCGGCGGTAGCGCGCTGAGCGGCCCCCGGGGCGGTCACCGGTTGGTCAGCCGTCATAGGGTTGGCGCGGGGTGAAACAGACGAAGGGGATGTGTCTGCCCACCTCGCGGTAGTCCTCCTGGCTGCCGTCAACGGCGAAGCCCATGATCTTGCAGAGCCGACGGGCCGCGGCGGGGTGGCGGGGCGCGTACCGGGCCATGATCTCGGCCCCAGCCTCGGTCTCGACGGGGGTGGCCGTCACCTGGAGGACGCGGCCGCCGACCTGGATCGTCACTTCGGGAGTGGCCATGACGTTGCGGTACCAGTCGGCTTTGACTCCGAACCCGGAGGCGGCGAAGTAGCCGTGCTCGTCGTGATGGACGACCTCGATGACGGCTTGGCGACGACGTCCTGAGACCCGTCCGGTGTGGGTGAGCAGCATGACGCGGTGGCCCATCAGCGCCCCCAGACCCGCCCGGTACAGCAGGATGGGCAGCCGCCACAGCCTGCGGCGTATCCCGGTCGGCGGGGCGGGCCTGTTGACGATCTCCATGATTCAGCCTCTCTCGAATTCGACGGTGGCCGGGGGCAGGAAACTGTCCGCGCCGAACTGCCGGCGCAGGACGGGTGCGAACAGGTGACGTGTGATGAGCCGGTTGGCCAGGCTCTGGGCCGTCAGCCCGGCTCGGGTGACGGGCAGCAGCATCCGGGCGAACAGCAGCGCGTTGCGCTGGCGACGCCGTACCTGGGGACGCATCCGCGCCTGGTAGCGGGCGAAGGCTCTTTCGTGGCCGGGCTCGGACGCCAGCGCCTCGGCCAGCACGTACGCCCCGGCCATCGCCATGGACACGCCCTGGGCCGAGACCATGGTCATGCAGCCGCACGCGTCGCCGACCAGGGCGACCCGGCCACGATGCCAGGTGGGCATCACGACCTGGGCCATCGTGTCCATGAAGATGGACTCCCCTGCGGGGGCGTCGTCCAGCAACGACGGCGTGAGCCAGCCCGCGCCGTCGAACCGCGCCCGCAGCAGGTCCAGGCGCCGCTCACGCGGAACGCTCTCGCCGTACGACGAGCGGAACAACAGCAGGGTGACCAGGCGACCGGGCTCATCATCGGGATAGACGACGACCTGACGTCCCGGCTCGGTGTAGTGGGCGCGCACCCGGCCCCAGCCGTAGCGGTCGGTCACCGGGTAGGAGGCCAGGCGGCAGCCGAGGTGACGGACGAACCGCTTCTCATGGCCGAAGACGAGTTCCCGGGTCCGCGAGTGAACGCCGTCGGCCCCCACCAGCAGATCGAACCGTTCCCTGCCACCGCCCGTGAAGCCGACCTCGACGGCCGTGCCGGTGTCGCGGACATCGGCGAGGCTCTCCCCGAAGCGGATCTCCACCTCGGCGGCGACGGCGTCGAGCAGGGCGCCCTCCAGCGTGGAGTGCATCAGCGGCAGGTGTGGCCCCCGGATGATCCGCTCCAGCAGCTCCGGCGTCAGACTGGCCTGGGAACGCCCTGAGGCGTCGACGAAATCGACCGCGTCGACCGGCAGCCGGTGCGGGGTCAGCCGGTCGAGGACGCCCATGCGGGTGGCCACGTCGTATCCGGTGCCGAAGAAGTCGATCCCGTACCCGCCCAGGCGACCGTGTGGCGCGTGTTCCACCACGACGGGTTCGATGCCGCGGTGCCGCAACCAGTACGCCAGCGTGAGTCCGGCGATCCCGCCCCCGCTGATGAGGACCCTCATCCGTCCTCCCCGGGCAGCAGTTGCTCGGCCACGGCCAGCGCCTCGCCGATGGGAAGCTCGCTGTCGATCATGTAGTGCAGCATCAGCCCGTCGATCGCGGCGACGACCAGGGTGGTGATCCCGATCGACCGGCCGGGCGGCCAGTCGGGATGCGACCGGCTCAGGCGCTCGGCGATCCGCCCCCGGGCCTGGCGTAGCTCGTCGCGCAGCACCGCGCCCAGTGTGGGGTCGCGGGTCGCTCCGACGATCAGTTCCGCGGCCAGCCGGGTGGGCCCGTCACCCGCCGTACGGGGCAGCAGGGTCGCGATCGTGGTGAGGGCGGCCCGCTCGTCGTCGGCGCCGAGCAACTCCTCGACGAGCGGGTTGATGATGAGGTCGGTGGCTCGCCGGAAGATCGCCGCGTGCAGGCCGGGCAGTCCGCCGAAGTGGTAGTGGATCAGGCCGGGGTTGGTTCCGGCGCGCTCGGCCACCGCGCGCGTGGTGACGCCGGGCCACCCCTGCTCGTCCAGGAGCGCGATGCCGGTCTCCACCAGCTGCTCGCGACGCCGGTCGCCTCGCGCCGAGTTTGGTCGATCGGCCAAATTGGTCATGTGGCCAACTTAGCACGCGTCCCGCGGAAACGGTCAGGTCGCGTCGTCGGCGAAGTGTGACAGGGCCGTCTCAGCCAGGGCGGGGCGATCGAACGACTTCCCAATCACGCTCGGCGACGCCGCAGGCGCGGCAGCCGTGCGGTGGCCCCAACGACGACGGGGTGTGGCTGTCGCGGCGCCCGCGTTCCCACCCACCGGCCAAATCGGGGTGTTACCGATTCCTGGCGGCTGGGTGGAAAAACGCCTTCGGAGGAGGACGGTCGGCGAAGCCGAGGGTTCCCGGTTTCCATATTTCGGCTGCATGACGTGCCGCCCACGGGTCGTTCCGCCGGACCCGAGGACCGGGAAGCCCGCCCGTTCTCCTGTCTGGATTCGCCACGAACAGGCTTCCAGGACTCGCGCGGCCTCTTGGACGCCGTTAACCGACTGTCATAGGCCGCCGGACCTCGAAGATCCCGACGCGGGTGTCGTGCTTCAGCCGACGTGGCGCCGGTAACCGCCGGGCGGTGACCCGTACTGGCGTTTGAAGGCATGGGTGAAGGTGTACTGCGAGCTGTAGCCGACCTGTTGGGCGATCGTGTTGACGGGGGCGTCGGAGGTGCGCAGGAGCCGGGCGGCGGTGGTCATCCGCCACCATGTCAGGTAGGTGAGCGGTGGCTGGCCAACCAGGTGGGTGAATCGCCGGGCGAAGGCGGCACGGGACAGGCGTGCCTGCGCGCCCAACTCCTCGACGGTCCATTGTCGGCTGGGGTCTCCATGGATGGCGCGGAGGGCGGCGGCGACTGCGGGGTCGTGCAGGGCCGCGGCCCAGCCGGTGGCGGAGTGGCTGGAGAGGCGCCGTTGTTCGAACCACGCGCGCAGGATGTAGAGCAGGAGAAGATCCAGCAGGGTGAGCAGGATCGTGTCGGAGCCTGGGCGGGCGTCGTTGTCCAGTTCCACGCCGAGGAGTTCGATCGCGGCGCGGAGTTCCCTGTGGCGCCCTACCCGTGTCGGCAGGTGGATGACCTCGGGCAGGTCGTTCAGGAGCGGATGTGGCCCGGAGCCGTCCAGGAGGTAGGCGCCGCAGAGCATGACCACCGTGGGCGGCCGCTCGGCTGACGTCTCGTCGGCGCGGTCATCACGGACTCCGGTGAACGTTGCGGGCGGATCGCTCGCCGGGGTGGACGGGTCGTCGGCCAGACCGTGTGCGGATCCGCGCGGCAGGAACGCCACGTCACCCGGTCCGAGCGCGATCGGCTCACCCTGCGAAGGGAGAAGCCAGCACGTTCCCTGGAGAACGATGTGGAACCCGGCGGACGGCACCGGCGCAAACCACTCGGCGAAGGGAGCGGACTTGACCACCCGACTCGAATGAGGTCGACCGGTCCGCGCCGCACTCACCACGTCAGACAGGACATCCACGCAGCCAGTGTAACCAATGACGACCTCGGCGAAGACGATGACGCAAACTCTGAAGCGTATTACGTATTCAATCGTCTCGTATCAGCGCCTTACTGTGCTGATGGCCGAACAACCGCGCAGCTCCATCGTGAGGAGACGACATGAAGATCGCCGTTTATGGCGCGAATGGATACCAGGGAAAGCTCGTGCTCACCGAACTGGCACGCCGCGACATCGAGATGGTCCTGGCCGGACGTGATCTCGCACGTCTGGGGGAGGCCGCCTCGACGGTCGGTCTCCCCGACGCGGAACAACGCGTGGCCGACACCGGTGACCATGAGGCGCTGGTGCGCGCGTTCCGCGGCTGCGACGGCGTCATCAACTGCGCCGGACCCTTCACCTCCTCAGGTGAAGCCGTGGTCCGCGCCGCGATCACCACCGGCTGCCACTACGTCGACACCTCAGGTGAGCAGCTCTACATCAAGAAGATCTTCGACACCTTCACCACGGAAGCGGAGAACGCCGGGGTCACCGTCGTGCCCGCCGCCAACGACGGCTGCGTCCCGGTAGACCTCATGGCCCACATCCTGGCCGACCATCTTGAGTCGGTCGAAGAGATCATCACCACCCACGTGATCGTCGGGGGCGGCGGCATGTCGCGCGGCTCGCTGCGCTCACTGGTCGAAACGATCGACGCCATCAAAACGGGAGGCATGACCTACGACGACGGCGACTGGCGCCTCGGCATACCCGCCCGCCACACCACGATCAGGCTGCCTGGACAGTCGGACGCAACCCCGGTGACGGCCTTCCCGGTGCCGGAGGTGGTGACCATTCCCCGTCACGTCCGCCTCCGGCATGTCCAGGGCCTGACGGAGGCGGCGTTGGGCGACCAGCTGAACACCCCGCTCACACCGGAGCTCATCGAAAGCCTGCCAGAAGGACCCGATGAGGACCGCCGCCGCACCCAGCGCTTCACCTACGTGCTCGACGCCACCGGTACCGACGGCCGCCGTGCCCGCGGCATCGTCCAGGGCCCCGACACCTACGGCACGACCGCGGTGATCGCCGTCGAAAGCGCCCGCCGTCTCATCGCCGACCCCGCCAAGCCGGGAGTACTCGCACCCGCCCAGGCCTACCACCCGAACTCGTTCCTCGACTTCCTCATCCCACATGGGGTCCACCGGATCACCGAGGACGCGCCGGCAGTCTGACAATGAGCCTTCTCCGGTACCGATCAGTCACGGTCTGCGCTCGTCTGAACGGCTCGCCGGATTGAGCGCAGGTCCCAGAACGTCGGATCGAACCCCTGGGCGTGACTTCTCGTTCCGAGCTCCCCAGTGCCCGGCAGCCTGGTCATCGGTCAGGAACCCCACTGCCACGACATCCTCCGAAGGCCGGCAAACGCGACCCGCGAAGAATTCAGCGGACTATTCACCCCTGGTCAAACCCCCAGGAAGACTCGGAACGCTTGGCGCACGCTCCGGCACGGAGGTTCCTCGACCCCTAACCGACCGCCCCGGGGACGGTGGCGACGAGGTGGTCAAGGCAGGCGTCGAACCGCGCCCGGCCGAACTCCTCAAGGGTTCCCGAGGCGTCGTCCGGTCGTAGCTGAATGAACTATCTGGTCAGCCGCTTGAAGGTCGGTAGCCACGTCAGGCAAGTAGGGTGGCCGGATCTGCTCGGCGGCCGTCTGTTGGGCAGTGGGTTCGTCCCGGTCTGCCGCTGTCACGGTTCCGTCATCGACGCCCCTCGGATCAGAGGCGGGATCGCGGGCGTTGGGATCCCGCTGGGGACAGATCCAGAAGGGCCTGAATCGGCAAGCTGGCCGAAATTGTCGCTCATGAGCGACGATTTCGTCCCCTGGCGGAAGTCTTCACCTTCGACCGTCCTAACCAACCTGACGCGAGGGCTCCTGTGACTGACGAGAAAAGGCCGTCTGACATGACCGATCCGGCACCCAAAGCACGGGGCGGTCACGTGGCCGACCTCTGGCCGCTGGTGCATGCCGAGCGAGCGGCTCTGGCGGGCGACCTGGTGGACTTGGTCGACGAGCAGTGGACGACGCCGTCGTTGTGCGCCGGATTGACGGTGCGGGAGGTGCTGGCGCACCTCACCGCAGGGGCGAGCCTCAATGGTGTGCGGTGGCTGACGGGGGTGATCCGCTACCGGTTCGACTTCGACAAGCAGGTCGCCATGCGGCTGGCCGAGCAGTTGGGCGCGACCGCGGCCGAGACGCATGACAGGTTCCGCCGCGTCATCACGAGCACCACCAAGCCGCCTCTCCCGGTCATCGCGATGCTGGGTGAGACGATCGTGCACGCCGAGGACATCCGGCGGCCGCTGGGCATTCGCCATGACTACCCGATCGAGACCCTCACCCGGGTGGCCGACTACTACCGGAGCTCGGACCTGGTCGTCGCCGCCAAGAGACGGATCGCCGGCCTGCGGCTCGTCGCCACCGACGGCCCTTTCACCACGGGCTCCGGCCCGCTGGTGTCCGGCACCACCCTGGCGCTGGTGATGGCCACGACCGGACGCTCGGTGTTCTGCGATGAACTTAACGGCGACGGCGTCGAAATCCTGCGCGATCGGCGCGACATGACATGACCCGGGGGTTCGAAGCCCGCTCAGCCGTTGTCCTGTTGCCTTGGGACCGGCGACCTCTACGGACGCGACCGACGCGCCGCAGGTCATGGAGCGGACGCAACGGGCGTGCCGCAGGGCATCGATCAGACCGGGAGGCCCAGCGTTTCGGGGTTTCCCAGGCCGACAAGCGGCAGGGGTCGGGGTCGAACGCCAAAAGGTAGGTAGGGAGACGAAAGAAGCTTCCGGCCCGCGCCTTGGCTGACCTTGTGGGCGTCCTCCTCCCGAAGCTGGTCTTCTGCTTGTCGGTGCTGACACGGACCAGGCCGATGAGTGCCATCGCGAAAGCCCCATGCGCGGATCGCAGAAGAGGACGGTCTAGTCGTCGCCTCGGTGTCCGTCGCGGACCACCGCTAACCCACCGACCCGGGTCGTGATGCCCGCCGGTCCGCGTCGGGCCGAAGCGAGCACGCTGGCCGGTCGGCCGAGGGCGTCGCCCTGCTCCACCTCGATCGTGACCGTCTGCGCCCCTGTCGTGTCGAGCAGGTGGGCGGCCAGGCAGCCGGTGCTGTTGGCGTTGGCGACGTCCTCGTCGACGCCGATCGCCGGCGCGAACATCCGTGCCGCACCCGGTCGGTCGCCCACCGGCGGTACGTACACGAAACAGCCGAGAAGCCCGTACCGCCGACACGCCGCTGTCAGCCTGCCGAGGTGTGGGTGGACCCGGAGCAGCGCCGACCGGTCGTGGACCGGTACCAGCATGCGTGGTGCGCCGGGCGCGGCGATCCGTGGCGCGTCGGTCGGATGCGCGTCGTCCGCGGTGAGCCCGAGCGCGGCGACGATCGCGGCGCTCTCGTCCGGCGCCGGGTGACGCAGCGCGACGAGGCCCTGGTCGAACCACACCTCGATGCCGACGGGGCGGCGGATCGCCACGGTGTCGAACGTGCGCCCGCCGGTGTGTTGGCGGTCGTTCAGCTCGCCCAGCGCGGTGCGAGTCAACCGGACGGCCTGCGCGGCAACGGTGCCGTGGCCGCAGCCGGACAGTTCGGCGGTGGCGGTGAAGAACCGGACCGGCCGGCCACCGTCCGGCGTCCGCTCCGGGCCGAGGAACGCCGCGTGCGAGGTGCCGGCCGCAGCAGCGACCGCACGCCGGTCCGCGTCCGTCGCCGCCGGGTCGTCGTCGGTGACGGCCGTGGGGCTGCCGCCCCGGCCGTCACGCCGCACGCACGCATCGACCACCGTGACATCCGGCCAGGACATCGGCCCCCCCTTTGACGCTCAACGAACCGGCAACCGCGAACGGCGTCGCACCGACAGCCCGACCCGGCCGCGACGGCCGACCGAACGCGCACCGGAGCGTACCGTCCTGCCTCAGCCGGTGCCGTCCTGCACCGGATAGTGGATGATGACCGCACCGCCGGTGGCGTAGTTGGCGACATCGGCGGCCAGTCGCCGGCCTTGCGGCGACTCCCGCGCCGCAGTCATGGCGGCGGCGTCAGCGAAGTCGCCTTCGAAGACCGCGAAATACGGCGCTTCTCCCGTGGCCGCCACGTCGAAGCTGTAGCGCCACGCAAGCAGGCCGGGCCAATCCATGACCAGCGGAAGGTGGTTGGTCACGTAGTAGTCGCGGAAGTGGTCAGGGTCGGCGGGCTTGGAATACAGGACCACCAACTTATGCATGACGACCTCCGTCCAGAACGCTCCGGGTGACCTGGAAGCTCCCGCTGAGAACTGCCGCCGGCCTCGCTGGGTGCGGAGCATCGGAATCTGGGTGAGGACGGAGGTGGTTTCGAGAAGCGCGTGGGAGTCGGTGGCCGGCCGCAGCGGGAGGTCGCCGACGAAGGTCACGACATCGGGGAGGACCCGGATGGGTCGGGTCGCGCCGGAATCCGTCGTCGAGCACACCGGGCTCGGTGGCCGCGGCCTTCGCGAGACCCGTGAGAGCGGACTCGAAATCGGCGGTGTGCGTGAGGGCGATGTCCGGTGCTGCGGTCAGTTGAAGCGTCATATGCGCAGGTTAGGGCTCGATGTGCAGACGAGGGAAAGACCAATACGGGATAGACCCAGAACGGATCGTTATCAATCAGCAGGAAGGGCACATGGCGCCGGATACGGTGAGCCTGCGGTACTTCCTGGTGCCGGCGCAGGAGATGACCTCACCCGCGCGGCCGCACGGATCGATATCGCACAGCCCGCGCTCAGCACCCGGACGCGCCGATCGAAGACGGAACTCAGTACTGCTGTCTTTCCTGGTCGATCAGGCGCAGAGACCTCCGGAAACGGACGCCTTCGCTTTCAGCCTCAAGAGGGACCCGGAGCCGTCGCTGATGAGGATGGGCAGAAGACGGTCTCCACAGCCTTGAACATGCCTTCGGCCGGCCCGCTGATGTCCTTGACGCTCAGGGTGGTCGACATCGAGAGCTGACGGCTGCCGTCTTTCGTGTAGAAGGTCATGGCGAGGTATCCGGCGGTGCTCCCGCCCATGAAGAAGCCGTCGAGCTCGCCGTCGCAGAAGGCGGGGCCGCCCCCACCCGGGGGTGGGTCGTTGGGCAACCGGTCCGTCAGGACTCGCTGGAGTGCCGGCGGCAGTAGCTTGCCCTGGGAGAACGCTCTTTTGAAGGCGCTCACGTCGTGCGCGGTGGAGACCACCCCTCCGGCCGCTCCGCCGAAACCGGCGTTGAACCGGTCCACGTCGCGCAGTTCGCCGTCGGCGTCGGGGTAGTAGCCATGGCCGTGTGGCCCCTTGATGCCTTCCGGCGGCCTGACGGGAAGGTAGGTCCTGGTCATCCCGAGCGGGCCGAACAGGTGCCTGTGCAGTTCGGTGGCCAGGTCGTGGCCGGTCAGCCTCTCGATGATCATGCCGAGGAGGGTGTAGTTGGTGTTGGAGTAGGAGTATTTCTCACCCGGTTCCCCGGTACGGGGCCGACCGCGGCTCCACTTCACCAGATCGAGCGGCTGATAGGGGGTCGTGAAGTCGAACACGTCGAACGAGACGTCTCCCTCGCTCCCGTCCGGGTTCGGCTCCTTGGCGTACCAGTCGGGAATGCCGGAGGTGTGCCGGAGCATCTGCCGTACCGTGATCTCATCGGCGCGCGCCACCAGGTTCTCCTTCGCCACCACCGGCAGCAGGTCGCCGAGCTTGTCGTCCACGCCCAGCCTGCCCTCCTCGACCAGTTGCAGCACCACGGTGGCCACCATCTCCTTGGTCTGCGACCCGATCCGGAAGCGGGCGTTCGTGGGTATCCTCCCGCCCCTGCCGTTCAGCAACCGGGAGCCTGCGCTGCCCAGCCCGATGGATCTCCCATCGACGTAGGCCCCGCCGACGGCCCCCACGACCCCGGGGACCCTGGCCAGTTCCTCCATCGCCCTCTGCACGTTCCCGGCCCGCGCCGGAGCGGCGGCGGCGGGCCCGGCACAGGCCATCATCAACATGACGACACCGGCGGCGCCCCATACCGGCGAACGCCAACCCCGGTTCCTGTCATCAGTCACGCCTTCTCCTTTTCGTGATCATCTTCGCCGTGGCCTTCCGCCCGAAGGACGGTCACGGCCGGCTCATCTCGCCCTGCTTGACGGGGGAGACGCCCCCGGCCCGACGCAGGCACCGGGTCATGGCCTCACATCGGGCCGGGCCCCCTGGGCAGGCGACCCGTTCGGCTTCGACCCGTCGACCGGTACGGTCACCGTGCCGCAGACCGCCTCCGACCTGGCAGGCAGGGCTTCCAGCCCACGGAGAACGGTTCAGGTCAGGAGCGGTTCGAGGCCCTGCTCTCTCGCCGTCGACCTCGTCCACTGTCGATCGGCCGCGTCCCGGCCTCGTCCGCGCCGTGTCATGGTTGTGTCACGGCTGCGCTGACGGTGGTCGCTGTCGAGAAATCACGGTGTTCGACGGGCGGCGCGTACGCATTCGGTACCACTCATGGTTCGTGTCGAACGAGCCGTACGCGATCTCGTCCGGTCCTGGGACCGGCTGTACGCTGCGGCCCTGCGCGGACCGCCTACGCCAACGGCTCGAACCCGCGCCGACGGGGGCCCGTCGACCGTCCTGCTCGCTCTCCCCGGTGGGTGACGCCGCAGAAGTCCGCCAAGGAGAGGGGACAGGTCATATGCGCTGCCACAGGGCGGGGGTGTCCTCCGGTGCCCACTCGGGCATGGAGAAGTGGTCGACAAGGCACCTGTACATAGCGGAACGGTTGGTCAGGCCGTAGACGAGGTCGCCGACTTCGTAGTTCCAGTAGGGCATCCACACGATGCTCGTGACCGCACTGGCCTGGCGGCCGGTGGACGCGATCGCGGGGGCGGGCGCGAGTGCGGCCAGGATGCCGGTGCTCAACGCCGTCGCGAGGAGGACCGCGAGTAAGCGGCGAATTCTCATGGGTGGCTCCTCATGGCCAAGTGAGAGGGCACCTTCAGGTGAGCACCGATCGGCGGGACCGGGGACCTTCCTCTTTGCCATATTTCGGCCACATGGCCCCGCTTCGTGGCTCGCCGGATCGGACCCGAATCGGCTCGGCTCAGTTGACCGGCGGTCGCTCCGCCTTCCTGTTGGGGCGTTGGAGCGGGTTGCCTGACGGCTGGGGACGCGGTCGCAGGAAGACCGCCTGCTCGACGAACGTAGATCCCGAGTTTAGTAACTTTATGTAGTTGGTAGATATCTGTGTGTTACGAAACCCTTCTGGTTACAGGAGTCCCCTGTGCGATCGCGCTCCCCCCGACTCTTCTCCCGCGCCCTCGCGACGGTCCTCACAGTGATCGTCTCCGGATACGCGCTCCCCGCCTCCGCCTCTTCGAGCACCCCGCGGACGACAGTCCCGCTTCCCGAACTGACAGAGCTGAAGGCACAGCTCGACCGGCTCGCCGAACAGGGAAAAGCCGGCAACGCGCAGTACTGGTACATCAACGCCGCCGAAGGCAAGGTCCGCATCGCGGTACTGAAAGGCCCCCTCGATGTCACGACCAGATCCTTCCTGACGGCCGGCCCCTCCGATCTCACCAGCACGTTCACCGTGGATGAGCCCGTCAGGCCCTATGTCTCCACCGCGACGGCACCGCTCCGTCCGCCGATGACCGGCTCCGCCGCCCTGGCCGAGACCGTCTACGGGGGCCAGCAGATCGTGACCCAGAGCGGCGTCTACTGCACGACCGGCTTCAACGTCACCAGGAACGGGCAGCCGGCCGTCCTCACCGCAGGACACTGCCGCAGGGCCGGGATCACCTGGGGTCTGGCCGGCCAGCTCCTGGGTAGGATCACCGATTTCCACTATCCGGGCGGCGACATCTCCTACATCACCCCCACCACCGGCTGGCAGCTTCCCTCGGCTGTCCGTCAGGCCGACGGGAGCATCCAGCCGATCACCCGGTTCGGCAGGCCGTCGATCAACCAGGAGCTGTGCAAGACCGGCGCCACGACCGGCACCACCTGCGGCACGGTCGTCAGCCTTGACGTCACCACCAACTACGGTGACGGGCCGGTCTACGGCCTGGCCCTCACCACCGTTCAGGCGGCCGAAGGAGACAGCGGCGGCTCGGTCTACGAGGGCTCCACCGGGGTCGCCCTGATCAGCGGAGGCCCCGAGGGCGGAGGGGACGCCCTCGTATACCCGCTGCCTTGACGTCACCCATCGGCTTCCGGTTCGATCAACCACGCCGGGGGCCGGTGACCCGGTGGTTCCCATCGCACGATCACCGCGAACCCGGGCTTGTCCTGGCCCGCCCTCGGCGACCCGCCGCCTCGGCTCGCCTGTACCGGCCGCCGTAGGCCGTACTCGGCGGTTCCTTGTTCCCGCGTCGACGCTGGGTGAGTGATCCGGCGGCGCTCACAGGTGCGGTCCTCATCGGTCGACGTCGGCTCGGCTTTCCGGCCCCTGATGCCGACATCCCTCTGGGCGGCGGCCAAGCCCTCGTGCCTTGTCCGTCTACGGGCTTCAGGGGCGGGCGACGAGAAGACCACGTCGCGACGCGGACGTGCTTGGGCCCGGGGCAGGCCCGCGGTCGCTGTCATGTCTCGGGCGCAACGCCCAGTGATCGGACGAGCTGGGTCAGTTCTTCTTGGAAGAGCTTGTCGGGGTTGATCGTCTGGGTGTGCAGGTGTCCGTAGATCTCCAGTGACACCAGGCCGTGCAGATGGCCCCAGATGCGCAGTGCGAGTGCCACACCGGCCGGTGGCAGGTCGGGAAACGCCGGACGAACCTTGCCGAGCAGCCCGTCGTCGAAGTCGGACCACTGGAAGTCGCTGTGCGCGTAAAGAGATTCGGCGTACGGCCAGGCGGCGTCGGCGAGGGCGGCGATGCCGGTGCAGACCCGGTGTGCGGCGTCCGGGGCGGCACCGCCCTCGGGTGCCTGGTAACCGGGCACGGGGTCGCCGTAGATGAGGCGGAATCCCTCGGGGTTGGCCAGGGCCCAGTCCCGGAAGGCCCGCGCCCATGTCTGGATCCGACCGGCCGGATGAGCGGCGGCGGCTTCGGCCCATGCGGAGTCCACGGCGTCGGCCAGTGCGGTGTACACCTCGTTGATCAGTGTGGTGACCAGGTCGTCACGGGTGGCGAAGTAGCCGTAGATCGCGTTGGCGGTCATGCCCATCTCGCGGGCGATGGCCCGCAGGGTGATCGCGTCGGGTCCGCCCGTGGCCATCAGCTTGAGCGCGACCTGCTTGATCTCCGCTGTGGTCTCGGCCCGCAGCCGTTCGCGTCGTCCTCCCATGCTTCCCACAGCGATCACTCTACAGCGTCACTTGGATGACTGGCGTACGGAAACTTCACGCCGTATAGTTCCTTCACACCACTCAGTGAACGGGGAGACCCATGCGCATCGGAATCATCGGAGCCACCGGCGGCATCGGAAGCCGTGTCGTCACCGAAGCCCTCCTGCGAGGGCATCACGTCACGGCGCTCACCCGCGACGCCACCCGGATCGGCGAAGAGCGGAAGAACCGGGAGAACATCGTCTGGAAGACCGTTGACGTCCTCGACGCCGAAAGCATCGCCGCGGTCCTGCCCGGAATGGATGTCCTGATCAGCGGATACCAGCCCGGCAACGCCGCCCGAGACTTCGACGACACCGTGTCGCGTTCGATCGCCGACCCCACGGTCTACGCCGGCGCCGCCCGGGCGCTGCTCAAGGCGCTGGAGAGCCACCCCCGGACCCGGCTGATCGTGATCGGCGGCGCGGGCAGCCTGGAAATCGAGCCCGGCCTCACCCGGGCGGACTCCGACGAACTCCTGCACCGGAGCCTCGACCAGCTGGGATTGCCCAGAGAGTACGCGGCCGCCGTGCGCGGGCACCGGGACGCCCTGAACGTCCTGCGCACCTCCAACCGGCTGTGGACCTACTTCAGCCCGGCAGAGGAGATCGCCCCCGGCCCGCGCACCGGCCGATTCAGGATCGGCGGCGACCAGCCGGTCCTCGACGCGGACGGACGCAGCCGCATCTCCTCGGAGGACGCCGCCGTCGCCCTCGTCGACGAGGCGGAACTGCCTCGATTCGTCCAGCGGCGCTTCACCATCGGCTACTGAACCGCCGTCCCCTCGGCGCCTGTCCCGCCGGCGGCGGGTTTCAGCGAGCGGGGGCCGACCACTCCACCAGCGGCGGGCGGACGGCCGCGCACAACGGGTGACCGTGGGAGTCCGTCAGCCCCAGCCGCGCCATCAGCAGCCCGCCTTCCACCGCGGTGTCCAGCACGGCCGCGGGAACTCCGTCCAGCATGAGCTTCGCGCGGCGGAACATGGAGAACACCCCGGCGTCGTCGACCGCCCCCCACGACAGGTACACGAACCGGCCGCCCGGCCTGCCCTGCACATACGGGCCCCGCAGGTCCCGCCCGGTCTCCCTGCGGCTCGTGGTCGCCTCCAGCTCCCAGACCGCAGAGGGAACGTCCGCCGGACGCGGGTCGAGCAACTCGCCGGGGTGCTCCCTTCGTTGCACTCCCACGTGAATGTTCCGGTAGCCGGGGAAACCCGGTGCCCGCTCGCACTCCCGTCCCGGCAACTCGGACGCCTCAATACGGATCAGCATCCCTGCATCATCCTCCACCGGGCTGACGGTCACCGCGTCCCGGAGGCCGTGGGCGGAAGAGCGGGGACCCCGCACGCTGGAGGTCCCGCTCAGCGCAGCCGTTCCTCGATCAGGGCGGACAGCCGGTCCAGGCCCTGACCGACCGTCTCCGGGGTGACCTGGCTGAGGGAGAGCCTGAGCTGCCGTTCCCCACCGCCGTCCGGGCAGAAGTGCGACATCGGCGTCCAGATGACGCCGTGGTGGCTCGCCGAGTGTTCGAGCAGTTCGTCGTCGACCGGGAAGGGGACGGTCACCACGAGGAAGAAGCCACCGGACGGGGTGGTCCAGGTGACCCCGCGTCCGGGCGGGAAGCGTTCGGCCAGCCCGTCGAGGACGAGCCGCAGGTTCCTGCGGTAGAGGTCGATCTGCCTGCGGTTGGCCGCGCGGAGGCTGCAGCCGTGCTTGAGCAGGGCGCCGCCGATGACGGCCTGGGCGATCGGCGAGGTGTTCACCGTCGTCATGCTCTTGATCATCGCCAGCCGGTCGGCCAGGAGCGACCCGTCGGAGATCCGCTGGTCGGCCACGACGTAGCCGATCCTGGCGCCCGGCAGCGCGGTCTTGGCGAAGGATCCCAGGTAGACGACCCTTCGCTCGGTGTCCATGGCCTTGAGGGTCGGCAGCGGCTCGCCCCCGCCGAAGAAGCCGTAGGGGTTGTCCTCAAGCAGGAGGATGTCCTCGGCCGACGCCAGGTTCAGCACCTCCTGACGCACGTGAGGGGGCAGGCTGACCCCGGTGGGGTTGGCCGCGTCCGGCACCAGGTAGAGGGCGCGGGGTCGCAGCCCCCGGGCTCTGGCGCGGTCGATCTGGGCGCGCAGGTCGGCCAGGTCCAGCCCCTCCTCCCCGCCGCGCACCGGCCAGACCGGCAACCCGGCCAGCAGGGCGGCGCCGGTCAGGCCGACGTAGGTGGGGGAGACGGCCAGCAGCACGTCCCGCGGCGTCGTGGCGAGCGCCCGCAGCACCAGGAACATCGCCTCCTGGCAGCCGACGGTCACCACGATCGACTCGGCGGGGACGTGGACGTCCTCGTCGACCCGCAGGTGTTCACGGACCAGGTCGTGGATGATTCCCTTGGTCCTGCCGTACTGGAGCAGCAGGCTCCGGGCCTCCCGCTCGGTCAGGCCCCGCTCGGTGCGCAGGTGGTCGTGGAAGACCTCCAGGTACTCGTGGACGTCGGCGACGTCGAAGAAGTCCTCGGCCGGTCGCCCGGCGGCGAAGGAGATCGCCGCCGGGTAACGCATCGATATCTCGTTGAGCAGGTTCATCGAGCTCATGGCCGGGTCGGTCAGCGAGCCGTGCAGGTCGTCCAGGCTCAGGTCGTCTCGGAGTGGAGTCCGTACGGTCATGGCGTCTTTCCCGGGAAGTAGGGCATGCGGGCGACCCGCAGGCGCGTCGCGGACCGCAGGTCCGGGCAGCCCGCGAGCCCCAGGGCGTTGCGCAGTTCGGTTTCGAGGAGGGAGAGCACCCGCGCGCAGCCGCTCTCGCCTCCGGCCGCCAGACCCCAGATCACCGGCCGGCCGAGCAGGACGCCGGAGGCGCCGAGCGCGAGGGCCGACAGGATGTCGGAGCCGCTGCGGATGCCGCTGTCGACCAGCACCTGGAAGCGTGAGTCCGGCAGCCCCGCGACCGCCTCGGCCACGGCGGGCAGCGCCATGGCCGCGGGGACGGCCTGGTCGAGCTGGCGGCCGCCGTGGTTGGAGACGACCACGCCGCGCGCCCCCTCCGCCGCCGCGCGCACGGCGTCCTCGGGGTCGAGCACCCCCTTGAGCAGCAGGGGAATCCGGGTCTGGCCGCGCAGCCAGGCGATGTCGTGCCAGGTGACGGCGGGGGAGAAGATCTCGGCGGTGTGCGAGGCGATGGCGGAGGAGCCCCGGGCCGACCGGTGAGCGCGGCCCGAGGAGCCCTCGTCCAGCAACGCGGCGCGGACCGTCGGCGGCAGGGTCATGCCGTTGGCCGCGTCCCGCAGCCGCCGCCCCATGAAGGGCACGTCGACCGTGACGACCAGCGCCTCGACGCCCGCCTCCTCGGCCCGCCGTACCAGGTCGAGGAGGCGGCCCCGGTCGCGCAGCCAGTACAGCTGGAACCACAGGACCGCGCCGGTCTCGGCGAGTTCCTCAAGGCCGACGCTGCTCAGCGTGCCGACGGTGAAGGGCACGCCCGCCGCGGCGGCGGCCCGCGCGGTGGCCAGTTCCCCCTCGGGGTGGAAGAGCCGGTGGTAGGCCACCGGCGCGATCGCCACCGGCAGGCTCGCCCCGCTGTCGACGAGCGTCGTCTTGGTGTCGCAGCCGGAGACGTCGGCCAGGACGCGGGGGACCAGGGCGACGCGGTCGAGTGCCGCCCTGTTGCCCGCGACCGTCCACTCGCGTTCGGCGCCCCCGTCGAGCCAGTCCCAGACCGAGGTGTCCAGTACGGCTCTCGCCTCGGCCGCGAAGTCCGTCACGGCGAGCCGGGTCATTCCGCGCTCCCTGGGCTCCCCAGGCTCCCCGTGCTCTCCCTGGCGCTGTTCTGCAGTTCGACCGCCTCGTACAGGGCGCGCACGTTGTTGCTGCCGAAGGTCCTGGCGCGGGCCCGTTCGATCACCTCGAAGAACAGGGTGCCGCGTGGGTGCTCGGAGCGGGTGAAGATCTGGTAGAGCTGGCCGTCATGGTCCTGGTCGGCCAGCAGGTGCAGGTCCTGGAGTTGCTGCACCGAGTGGCGCATCGGGGTGAGCCGGTCGAGCAGCCGGTCGAAGTAGACCTCGGGGGCGCGCAGGAAGGGCACGCCCCGCCGGGCCATCGTGCCGACGGTCTCGACGATGTCGTGCGAGTCGAAGGCGACGTGCTGCACCCCGGCGCCGCCGTGGTCGGCGAGGAAGGTGACGATCTGGCCGCCGGAGTTCACCGAGAGCGGCTCGATCAGGGTGAAGGTGACGGTCCGGTCGGCGTTCTGCACGACCGTCGAGTCCATGCCCAGCGCACCGATCTCGATCCGCTCGGAGAAGATGGTGGAGAAGCCGAAGACCTCGTTGTAGCGGCGGACTGTCTTGTCCAGTTCGCCCAGCGGCAGGCAGATCGCGAAGTGGTCGATGGTCCGCAGCCCGACCCCTCCCTCGCCCGGTGACCGTGGGTCGGGTAGCCCGGGAATCCGGTCGGCGGGGACGCCGGGGGCGCGTTCGAGGAGGGTGTGCGCGACGTCGCCGAAGGCGGAGACCGTGGCGACGACGCATCCGGCGCGTCCGGCGGGCCGGGACAGGCCGTCCGCGCCGCGTTCGATCAGCTCGGTGTAGACGGCGCCCGCGTCGGAGGCCCGCAGCACGATGTCGGCCACGCCGTCCCCGTGCCGTCTCAGGTAGCCCGCGGCCGGGTGCTCGGCGCACAACGGCTGGGTGAGCAGGATGCGGATGCCGCCCTGGCCGAGCAGCGCCGACAGCTGTTCCTCGTAGCCGGCGCGGCGGCTCGGCGGGATCAGCAGGTCGAAGCCGTAGCCCGTGGTGAGCCGGTCGATCTGCGAGGCGATGTCCTCGACGTAGAGTTCGATGTGGTCCAGGGTGACGTCAACAGGCATGGTGCTCTCGTTCTTGAGGGTGGACAGTGCGGTGATCACCGCGTCGTTCGCCACCTGGTCGCCGACGGCCAGCCGGATGGCCCGTCCCGGATAGGTCCGGGCGGCCACGCCGTGCCGTTCGAGGGCGGCTCGCGCGAGGTCGAGCCGGGCGGGGTCGCCCGCCGTGATCCACAGGAAGTTCGTCCTGCTCGGGGTGACCGACCAGCCGAGTTCGACCAGCTTCCCGCGCAGCCGGTCACGCTGGTAGGAGATCAGCCGGATGCGCTGCCGTACCTCGTCGTCGGCGGCGATCGCGGCCTGGACGGCGGCGAGCTGGAGCTGTCCGGGGGTGTAGGGGACCTGGTGAGGGGTGACCCGCTCGACGATCTCGGCGTTGGCCAGCGCGTAGCCGATCCGCAGCGCGGCCAGGCCGTGTGACTTGGAGAAGGTGCGCAGGACCACGAGGTTGGGCCAGTCGGCCAGGCGGCCGGCCACCTCGGGCGCCCCCAGGTCGGGGGCGAAGTCCACGTACGCCTCGTCCAGCAGGATCACCGCCGAGGGCGGGACCAGGGCGAAGAAGGCGGTCAGCTCGTCCCAGGTGTAGACCGTCCCGGTGGGGTTGTGCGGGTTGCACAGGACGATCAGCCGGGTCCGTTCGTCGATCCTCCCGGCCATGGCGGCCAGGTCGTGCCGGGCGTCGGCGCCGAGGGGCACGGCGACCGACTCGGCCTGGGCCATCGCGCAGAGCATGGGGTAGACGTCGAAGCAGGGGTCGCTGTGCAGGACCGCGTCGCCGGGGCGCAGCAGACCGCGGAACAGGTCGTGCGCGACGCCCGCGGAGCCGGTGCCCACGATCACCTCGGAGTCCTGGACACCCTGCCAGGCGGCGATCGTCCGGGTCAGCGAGGCGGGCCGGAACTCGGGGTAGCGGTTGAGGCCGTCGATCGCCCGGACCAGGGCGGCGCGGACGGAGGGCAGCGGCCCGAAGGGGTTCTCGTTCTGTGCCAGAAGGTGCTTCATCATCACACCACGTCGAGGACGTAGAGCCAGGAGTGCGGGGTGGCGAACGGCTCGACCCTGGCGATGCGCAGGCCCGCGTCGGTGAAGAGCCGGTCGTAGGTGGACCTGGTGTGCAGGGGGATGCCCATCATGGCGTGGGCCAGCTCGAACCCGACCGAGAAGATCGGCTGCATGCTCTCGTGGTCGATCCGGTCGCGGAGCATGGTGTCGCCCAGGATGAATCTGCGCGCGTTGGGGAAGGCCTCCCGCATCCGCGGCATGATGTCGGCGCGGGTCTTCGGGTCGGCGAGCAGGTCGTGCAGGAGGAAGAAGCTCATCACCGTGTCCACCTCGCCGGTGATCTCCAGCTGCCGCTGCCTGTCGAGGACGTCGAGCACGTCGGCCTGGACGGCCTGGACCCGGTTCTGCAGGCCGGCGGCGGCGATGTCGCGCCTGGCCATGAGGGTCGCGGGCTCGCTGATGTCGATGCCCATGCCGCGGGTTCCGGGCCGCTGGGCCACGACCCGGCTGACCCGGGCGCTGTTGCCGCTGCCGAGGTCGGCGATGGTGCCGAACTCGACGTCGTCGAGCACCTCGTCCAGCAGCGCGGCGAACATGGCCTGGTCGCACTGGGCGGAGCCGAGAGCGACCATCGACTCCTCGCGGTGGATGTCGCTGGGGTCGTAGTGGCGTAAGCCCCCGGTGAGCTGCCCGGCGTTGGCGAACACCTCGTTGTAGCCGCCGACCGCCCAGGTGAAGTAGCCGCGCGAGCGGGCGATCTCCTGGCCGGCTTCGGTGGGGATGTAGACGTCGTCGTCGGCCTTGAGGTAGCCGCAGCAGGTCGCGGCGCGCAGGAGGGCCACCGCCCGCCCGTTGCCCGCGTAGTCCTCGGTGTAGAGCCTGTCGCCCCTGCCGATCCGCTCCATCAGGCCGAGGCGGTCCAGGGCGAAGACCACGTTCGCGGCGATGTATCCGTTGTAGGCGTCGGCGGGGGCGATCGGGGTGGACGCCTGGCCGTGCCACTGCTCGGGAATGTCGTACTTGTTCATGATTTTTCGTCCAATCTCAGGGAGGGGTTCAGAGGTGCGAGTCGAGCACGGGACCGATGACCGACAGCGCGTCCGCGCCGGTCATCTCGCCGTGTGTGACAGGGACGGGGTGGATGTCGAGGCGGCCGGTCACGTGCGGGTGCCAGGCCGCCGGGTCGGGGGCGTCGCCGGGACGGTCCGCGGCGGCGAGGAAGAAGAGCACGTCGCCGTCGTAGGCCCGTCTCGGCCTGTCCGCGGCGAGCGCCAGGTTGGCCAGGAACACCCCGATGACGCGGGCGACGGCCTCACCGCTCAGCCCGGACAGCGGTCCCTGACCGTGCGCGACGAGTGCGGCGTGCTCCTGCGGGGTCTCCGGCCAGGCGGGGATCTCTCCCACGGGCTGCCCGAGGGAGGTGAGGATGGCGGCGAGCAGGGCGGGGTCCCGGTCGGCGGGACGTTCGTCGAGCTCCGGATAGCCGTCCAGGATCGCGAGCAGTTCGACCCGCTCACCCATGGCCTGGAGCTCGGCGGCGACCGCGTGCGCGACCACCCCGCCGAAGGACCAGCCGAGCAGGGCGTAGGGGCCCTCCGGCTGAACCTCCCTGATCTGCTCGACGTAGGTCAGGGCCAGCTTCTCCACGCTGGCCGGGTGCAGGGACAGGTCGCCCAGGCCGGGCGCCTGGAGACCGTAGATCGGGCGGTCCGCGTCGATGTGCCCCAGCAGGCCGGTGTAGACCCAGCTGATGCCCGCCGCCGGATGCACGCAGAACAGCGGGTTGCGCGTCCCGCGTGCCCTGATCGGCAGCAGCACGGGGAAGGCCTCCCGGTTCGGCGAACCGCCGAGCACGGCCAGTTCGGCGACGGTCGGCGCCTGGAACAGGTCACGGACGCCCACGTCGAGCCCCGCCCTGAGCCGGACCTCCGCCACCAGCCTGGCCGCGAGCAGCGAGTGCCCGCCCAGGTCGAAGAAGTTGTCGTCGACGCCCACCCTGTCCAGGCCGAGGACGTCGGCGAACAGCTCGCAGAGCACCTCCTCCCGCGCGTCGCGGGGTCCTCGACCGTCCTGGGCGGCGGCGTACTCGGGGGCGGGCAGCGCCCGGTGGTCGAGTTTGCCGTTCGGGGTCAGCGGCAGCGCGTCGACGACGACCAGCGCGGCGGGCACCATGTGCTCGGGCAGCGTCGCGGCCAGTACGGCCCGCAGCGCGGCCACGTCGATCCCGGCCCCGATCCCGGCACCGCCTCTGGGGACGACGTAACCGACGAGCCGGTCGTCCCGGACGACGACCGCGCTGTGCGCGACGCCCGGCTGGGCGCCGAGGACCGCGTTGACCTCGCCGAGCTCGATGCGGAAGCCCCGGATCTTGACCTGGTCGTCGATCCTGCCGAGGTACTCCAGCTCCCCGTCGCGGGTCCGGCGGGCCAGGTCCCCGGTGCGGTACATCCGGGTGCCGGGCGGGCCGTAGGGGTCGGCCACGAACCGTTCCGCGGTCAGCGCGGGCCGGTCGTGGTAACCCCGGGCCAGGCCCTCCCCGGCGACGAACAGCTCCCCGGCGACCCCCACCGGGGCGGGCCGCAGCGCGGAGTCCAGAACGTAGGCGCGCAGGCTGGGGATGGCGGTCCCGATGAGCGAGCGGCTCTGCCCTTCCGCGGTCGCGGCGTCCAGGGCCCGGTAGGAGACGTGCACCGTGGTCTCGGTGATGCCGTACATGTTGACCAGGACCGGCGCGTCGTCGGGGTGCCTGCCGTACCAGTCGGCGAGCCTGCTCAGGTCGAGTGCCTCACCGCCGAAGACGACGCTGCGCAGCGCCAGCTTCGAACCGGTCTCCTGGTCCTCCGCCTCGGCCTGGACGAGCTGGTAGAAGGCCGAGGGGGTCTGGTTGAGCACGGTGACCCGCTCCCTGGCCAGCAGGCCGAGGAACTCCCTCGGAGAACGGCTGACCTCGAAGGGCACGACCACCAGGCGTCCGCCGTACAGCAGGGGGCCCCACAGCTCCCAGACGGAGAAGTCGAAGGCGCAGGAGTGGAACAGGGTCCACACGTCGTCGGGACCGAAGGAGAAGTGACGTTCGGTCGCGGCCATCAGCTGGACCACGTTGCCGTGCGGGACGACCACGCCCTTGGGCCTGCCGGTCGAGCCGGAGGTGTAGATGACGTAGGCGGGGTTCTCCGGCGCCGGGCCGGTCACCGGGCCGGTCACCGTATGGTCGCCGAGGTCCAGCTCGTCCAGCAGCACGTACGGCAGCGCGGTCGCGGGCAGCCCGGCCACGGTCGGGGCCGTGCTGACCAGCAGGACCGGGGCCGCGTCGTCGAGGGTGTAGGCGATGCGGTCGGCCGGGTAGCCGGGGTCGATCGGCACATAGGCGCCACCCGCCTTGATGACCGCGACGATCGCCACGACCAGGTCCGCGGAGCGCGGCAGCGCCAGGGCGACCAGGCCCTCAGGACCGACCCCGCGTTCGACCAGCAGGTTCGCCAGCCGGTTGGCCCTGGCGTCCAGCTCCGCGTAGGTCAGCTCCTCCTCACCGAAGGCCAGCGCGACCCGTTCCGGGGTGCGGGCCGCCTGCGCCTCGAAGAGGTCCTTCAGCGTGCCCGGCGCCGGGGTGAACTCCGTACCGCGCAGCAGGCGCTCACGTTCGGCGGGGGTCAGCACGTCCACCTGACCGGCCCGCAGGCCGGGATCGGCCGCCACCGCTTCGAGCACCCGGACGAACCGTCCCGCGATCTCCTCGGCCGTGATCCGGTCGAACAAGTCGGTCGCGTATTCGAGCACCCCGGTCAGGCCGTCTCCGGTGCGTGTCTCGCACAGGCCGAAGGACAGGTCGAACTTGGCGACGTCGGTCTCAAGCTCCATGACCTCCGCACGCAGGCCGGGCAGCTCAGGAGGCTCTCCCGTGGTGTCGTGCAGCGTCAGCATCACCTGGAAGAGCGGGTGCCTGGCCATCGAACGGGCCGGGTTGAGCACCTCGACCAGCCGCTCGAACGGCACGTCCTGGTGACCGTAGGCGTCCAGGTCCAGCGTCCGCACCCGGCCGAGCAGCTCGGTGAAGGTGGGGT
Organism: Streptosporangium sp. NPDC020072; assembly: GCF_040631445.1. Lineage (NCBI taxonomy): Bacteria > Bacillati > Actinomycetota > Actinomycetes > Streptosporangiales > Streptosporangiaceae > Streptosporangium > Streptosporangium sp. NPDC020072. The sequence continues at coordinate 316,673 of NZ_JBEYAB010000008.1, forward strand.
CGCCCGACAGGTCGGTCCGCAGGACGAGCGTGTTGACGAAGAAGCCGACCAGGTCGTCCAGCGCGTCGTCGGTGCGCCCGGCGATCACGGTGCCGACCGGCAGGTCGGTGCCCGCGCCGAGCCCGCCGAGCAGTACGGCCAGCGCCGCCTGGACCACCATGAACAGGCTGGCGTTCTCCCTCCTGGCCAGGGCGGTGAGGGCGGCGTGCGTCTCCGGACCGATCCGCAGTTCGACCGAGTCGCCCCGGTTCGTCGGGATCACCGGCCGGGGCCGGTCGTACGGCAGCGCCAGCTCCTCGGGCGCCCCCTCCAGCGTCCGCCGCCAGTGGGCGAGCTGCTCGTCCTGGACGGTTTCGAGGAGGTCGCGCTGCCAGAGGGCGTAGTCGGCGTACTGCACCGGCAACGGCGCCCAGCCGGGTGCCTCCCCGGCCAGCCGCGCCGCGTAGGCCTCTCCCAGGTCGCGCAGCAGCGCCCCGATGGACCAGCCGTCCCCGGCGATGTGGTGCATGACCAGCGCGAGCACGTGCTCCCCGCGACCCAGGACGAACAGCGAGGCCCGCAGCGGAGGCTCGACCGCCAGGTCGAAGACGTGCCCCTGGGCCAGACCGAGGCACTCACGCAGGTGCCGTTCGTCCCTGACGTCCCGCACGTGCAGCTCGGGACGCACCCCGGCCAGCACCTCCTGGTACGGCAGGCCGCCCTCGACCGGGAACACCGTGCGCAGCACCTCGTGCCGTTCCACCACGTCGCCGAGCGCCTCCCGCAGGGCGGCCAGGTCGAGCGGGCCGGAAAGGCGCAGTGCCAGCGGCGAGTTGTAGAGGCCGCCGGTGCCCTTCATCTGCTCGATGAACCACAGCCGCGACTGGGCGGGGGAGAGCGGCACCCGTTCCGGACGGACGACCGGCAGCAGCAGCGGGCGGACGTCGTCCCGTCCCGCCTGCTCCAGGTGACGGCTGAGCCCGGCGACGTCGGGGTGCTGGAAGAGGGTCCTGACGGACACCTCGACGCCCAGGGCCGTGCGGATGCGGCTGACGAGCCTGGTGGCGAGCAGCGAGTGTCCGCCCAGGTCGAAGAAGCCGTCGTCGACGCCCACCCGCTCCACGCCGAGGACCTCGGCGAACAGGCCACACAGGATCTCCTCCCGCGGGGTGCGCGGTCCCCGTCCCTCTCCGGCCGTGCCGAAGTCCGGCTCAGGCAGCGCGCGCCGGTCGACCTTGCCGTTGGCCGTGACCGGCAGCGCGTCCAGCACCATGACCGCAGCGGGCACCATGTAGTCCGGCAGCCTGCCGGCGGCGTAGGCGCGCACCTGCTCGGGATCGCCCTCCCCGGTGACGTAGGCGACCAGCCGGTTGTCCCTGGCCACCACCAGGGCGCGCCGTACCGAGGAGTGGGCGGCCAGGACCGCCTCAACCTCGGCGAGCTCGACCCGGAAGCCACGGATCTTCACCTGGTCGTCGACACGGCCGACGAACTCCAGTTCACCGGAGGCGTTCCAGCGGACCAGGTCCCCGGTGCGGTACATCCGCTCGCCGGGCGGGCCGTACGGGCAGGCGACGAACCGCTCTGCGGTGAGGCCGGGCTTGCCGACGTAGCCCCGGGACAGGCCGGTGCCCGCGATGTACAGCTCACCCGCGACCCCTTCCGGGGTCGGTCGCAGCCCGGCGTCCAGGACGTAGACCCTGGTGTTGCGCATCGGACGGCCGATGGGGACCGTCGCGGGGACGCCGGTCTCGGCGGTCATGACGTGGCAGGTCTTGATGGCAGTGGTCTCCGTCGGGGCATAGACCGCGACAACCGTTATTTCAGGACATGTCGCCATCAAGTCGCGGACGGCGGCGGGCGAGACCACGTCCCCGCCCGTCCACACCTGCCGCACCTCGCGGAAGCTCTCCGGCGACTCCGCGGCCAGCACACTGAGCAGCCCCGAGGGGGCCTGGACCAGCGTCACCCGGTGCTCTGCGACGGTCCTGGCCAGGGTGTGCGCGTCCAGCGCGCCCGGCGGGGCCAGCACGATCCGGCCTCCCGTCACCAGCGGAACCCAGACCTCCGTCGTCGAGGCGTCGAACGCGGTCGGCGAGTGCAGCAGCGTCCGCTCGTGCGCGCCGGTCAGGAACTGCGGGTTGGCCAGCAGGTCGACGACGTTGCGGTGGGTGACCCCGACCCCCTTGGGCAGGCCGGTCGAACCCGAGGTGTGCATCACGTAGAGAAGCCGGTCGGGGTGGATCCTCAGCCCGGGGTTCTCCGCCACGGCTCCGGAGCCGGTGATCTCCAGGACGCTCCTGAGCGGGTCCTGCGCGATCGGGTGCCCGGTGTGCTCGGTGTCGACCAGGACGAAACGGGCGTCCGTCGCGTCCAGCACGTGCCGCAGCCGGGGTAGCGGATAACGCGGGTCGAGCGGCGCGTAGGTGCCGCCCGCCTTCGCCACGGCCAGGATCGCGGCGACCAGCTCGACGCTCCGCTCCATCAGCACCGCGACCGGCTCCTCGGGAACCAGCCCCCGGTCGAGCAGGGTGCGCGCGATGTGGTTGGCGCGGGCGTTGAGCTCGGCGTAGGTGACACCGGTCTCGCCGAGGACCACGGCGACCGTGCCGGGGTGGGCGGCGGCCTCGGCCTCGAACAGCTCGTGGACGCAACGGCCGAAGTCGGTCTCCACCGCGGTGTCGTTCCGGGTGACCAGCAGCAGTTCCCGCTCCTGGTCGGAGAGCACGTCGACGGTGCCGACCGCCAGCTCGGGGTCGTCGGCCACCGCCCGCAGCACCCGGACCAGCCGCTCGGCCAGAGCCGTCACGGTGCCGTGGTCGAACAGGTCGCAGGCGTACCCGATCGCACCGGTCAGGCCGTCAGGGGTCTCGGTGAAGGTGACATTGAGATCGAACTGGGCGTGCGCCTCACCGACCGGCTCCATGGTCCCGCGCAGCCCGGCGAAGTCCAGCTCGGCGCGGGTCTGGTTGTCGAAGGTGACGACGGTCTGGAAGAGCGGGTGTCTGGCGGGCGTACGGGGCGGGTTGAGGTGCTCGACGAGCCGTTCGAAGGGCACGTCCTGGTGGGTGTAGGCGTCCAGGTTGGTCGTACGGACCCGGTCGAGCAGTTCGGTGAAGGTCGGGTTTCCCGACAGGTCGGTCCGCAGGACGAGGGTGTTGACGAAGAAGCCCACCAGGTCGTCGAGTGCCTCGTCGGTACGTCCGGCCGTCGGCGTCCCGAGCGGAATGTCCGTCCCGGCCCCGAGGCGGCTGTAGAGGGTCGCGACGGCGGCCTGGAGCAGCATGAACAGGCTGACCTGCCGCTCGGCCGCCACCCGGACCAGCCGCCCGTGCAGTTCCGCGTCCACCCTGAACTCGGCGAGGTCGCCCCGGTGGCTGGGGACAGCCGGCCTGGCCCGGTCGTACGGCAGCGCCAACTCCTCGGGCATCCCCTCCAGTGCGTTGCGCCAGTGGGCGAGTTGTTCGTCCTGGACGGTTTCGAGGAGGTCGCGTTGCCAGAGGGCGTAGTCGGCGTACTGCACCGGCAGCGGCGCCCAGTCAGGGGAGTCCCCGGCCAGTCGGGCCTGGTAGGCGGCGGCCAGGTCGTCGAACAGCGGCCTCAGCGACCAGCCGTCCCCGGCGATGTGGTGCAGCAGCAGGACCAGCACGTGCTCGTCCGCGCCGTACGACAACAACCAGGCCCGCAGCGGCGGCTCAGCCGCCAGGTCGAAGGCACGGCCGACGACCTCGGAAAGCTCACCCGTCAGGTGCAGCACCGGCCGGACGTCCTCAAGCACCTTCTGGTACGGCACGCCGTCCACCGAGGGGAAGACCGTCCGCAACGCCTCGTGCCGGTCGGCCAGGTCCCCGAGGGCCTCCTCCAACGCCCGGGTGTCGACGGAACCGTGGAGCCGTACGGCGAAGGGCGTGTTGTAGAGGGCGCTGGGTCCTTCCAGCTGTTCGATGAACCACAGGCGTTGCTGGGCGAAGGACAGCGGGACGTGCTGGGGCCGGGTCATGGCGGTCAGGGCGGGCCGTACGGCGCCGGCCTGCTCGGTGGCCAGGTACCGTTCCAGGCGGGCAACGTCCGGGTTCTGGAAGAGCGCTCTGATCGGCAGCTCGACTCCGAGGACGGTGCGGATCCGGCTGACCAGCTTGGTCGCGAGCAGCGAGTGCCCACCCAGGTCGAAGAAGCCGTCATCCAGGCTGACCCGTTCGACCCCGAGGACCTCGGCGAACAGGCCACACAGGACTTCCTCCCGGGGAGTGCGCGGCTCACGCCCCTCCGTGACGCCGACCTCGGGCTCGGGCAGGGCGCGGCGGTCGATCTTGCCGTTGGCCGTGACCGGCAGGGCCCCAAGCGTCACGACCACCGGCACCATGTACCCCGGCAACCTGGCGGCGACATACTCACGCACCTGCTCGGAAGTGGCCTCCCCGGTGACGTAGGCCACCAGCCGCTTGTCACCCGGACGATCCTCCCGGACCACCACCACGACCTGACCGACCGAGGAAAGCCCCCCGACCACCGCCTCGACCTCACCCGGCTCGATCCGGAAACCACGGATCTTCACCTGGTCATCACTACGACCGACGAACTCGATCTCTCCCGAGTCGTTCCAGCGGACGACGTCCCCGGTGCGGTACATCCGCCCGCCATACGGACAGGCCACGAACCGCTCAGCCGTCAGACCAGGCCTGCCGGCATACCCACGAGCCAGGCCCGAACCGGCGATGTACAGCTCGCCCGCGACCCCGTCCGGGACCGGCCGCAGGGCCTCGTCCAGCACGTAGAGGCGCATGTTGTCCAGCGGACGGCCGATGGGCACCGAAGCCTGGGGAGCCGAGGACTCGTCCATGCGATGGCAGGTGGCGAAGGTCGTGGTCTCGGTCGGGCCGTACCCGTCGACCACCGTCAACCCGGGACACCGCTCCAGCACCCGCCGAACCGAAGCCGGGGAGACCACGTCGCCGCCGGTCCACACCTGCCGAACCGCCGCGAAACACTCCGGCGCCTCCTGCGCCACCAGGTTGAACAACCCCGCCGTCAACCACAGCGCGTCCACCCCACCACCGGACAACAACCGGGCGAAATCAGCCGTGGCGAGCTGCCCCGGCGGCGCCACGACCACCCGGCCGCCCGACAGCAACGGCACCCACAACTCGTAGGTCGAGGCGTCGAACGCGGTCGGCGAGTGCAGCAGCACACTCCTGGAGGTGATCCCGTCGAAGCAGCGGCTGTGGGCCAGGTCGATCACGTTCTGGTGGGTGATCGTGATGCCCTTGGGCGTCCCGGTCGATCCTGAGGTGAACATGACGTAGGCGGCGTGCTCTGGCCGGGTCGTGTCCGGCGGGGCCGTGACGGGCACCGGGGTCGTGGGTGGGGTGACGGTCAGGGTGGTGATGTGGAGATCGTGGGTGGTGTCGGTGAGCAGGAGGGTGGCGCCCGCGTCGGTCAGGATCCGCTGGAGGCGTTCGGTGGGTTGCCGGGGGTCGAGGGGGAGGTAGGCGGCTCCTGCCTTGAGGATGCCGAGGATCGCGACGACCAGGGCGGGCGAGCGGTCCATGAGCAACGCGACCGGCATGTCCTGCCGGGCGCCCGCCTCGATGATCCGATGGGCCAGGTGGTTGGCGTTCGCGTCGAGGTCGGCGTAGGTGAGGTGGGTGTCGCCGGAGACGACGGCCACGGCGTCGGGGATCCTGGCGGCCTGTTCGGAGAACAGCCGGTGCAGGGTGGAGACGACCTGCGGGGCGGCGGTGTCGTTCCGGGTGACCAGCAGCAGTTCCCGCTCCTGGTCGCAGAGCACGTCGATGGCGCCGACCGCCAGTTCGGGGTCGTCGGCCACCGCCCGCAGCACCCGGACCAGCCGCTCCGTCAGGGTGGTGGCGGTGTGGTGGTCGAACAGGTCGGTGGCGTACTCCAGCAGACCGGTCAGCCCATCGGGAGTCTCGGTGAAGGAGAAGGACAGGTCGAACTTGGCGATGTCCAGGTCGAAGGGATACTCCCGGCACTCCAGCCCGGCGAACTCCTCGGGCAGCGGGGTCTGGCTGTCCAGGGTGACGGCGGTCTGGAACAACGGATGCCTGGCCGGGACCCGCTCCGGATTGAGATGCTCAACCAGCCGCTCGAACGGCACGTCCTGATGGGTGTAGGCGTCCAGATTCGCCGTACGAACCCGGCCCAGCAACTCGGCGAAGGTCGGGTTTCCCGACAGATCCGTCCGCAGGACGAGGGTGTTGACGAAGAAGCCCACCAGGTCGTTGAGCGCCTCATCGGTACGTCCGGCCGTCGGCGTCCCGAGCGGAATGTCCGTCCCCGCTCCGAGGCGGCTGTAGAGGGTCGCGACGGCGGCCTGCAACAGCATGAACAGGCTGACCTGCCGCTCGGCCGCCACCCGGACCAACCGCCCATGCAACTCCGCGTCCAGCCCGAACCCGGCCACCCCACCCCGATGACTCGGCACGGCAGGCCTGGCCCGGTCATACGGCAACGCCAACTCCTCCGGCACCCCGTCCAACGCACCCTGCCAGTAGGCGAGCTGCTCATCCTGAACGGTTTCGAGAAGGTCGCGCTGCCAGAGGGCGTAGTCGGCGTACTGCACCGGCAACGGCGCCCAGTCGGGGGCGTCCCCGGCTAATCGTGCCTGGTAGGCGGCGGCCAGGTCGTCGAACAGCGGCCGTAGTGACCAGCCGTCCCCGGCGATGTGGTGCAGCAGCAGGACCAGCACGTGCTCGTCCGCGCCGTACGACAACAACCAGGCCCGCACCGGCAACTCGGCCGAGATGTCGAAGACCCCGACTGCCAGGTCCTCCACGACCGCCCGCGCCTGTTCGTCGTCGGCGCAGTCCCGAACGTTCAGCGTCAGCCGGGCGTCCTCAAGCACCTTCTGGTATGGCACGCCGTCCACCGAGGGGAAGGTCGTCCGCAGTGCCTCGTGCCTGGTCACCACGTCGGCCAGCGCCGCGTCGAGCGCCGAGGTGTCCACGGGGCCGCGTAGCCGTACGGCCAGAGGGGTGTTGTAGAGGGCACTCGGCCCTTCGAGTTGTTCGATGAACCACAGGCGTTGCTGGGCGAAGGACAGCGGGACGTGCTGGGGCCGGGTCATGGCGGCCAGGGCGGGCCGTACGGTACCGGCCTGCTCGGTGGCCAGGTACCGCTCCAACCTGGCCACGTCCGGGTTCTGGAAGAGCGCTCTGATCGGCAGCTCGACTCCGAGGACGGTGCGGATCCGGCTGACCAGCTTGGTCGCGAGCAGCGAGTGCCCACCCAGATCGAAGAAGCCGTCGTCGACCCCGACCCGCTCAACGTCGAGGATCTCGGCGAACAGGCCGCAGAGGATCTCCTCCCGGGGAGTGCGCGGCTCGCGACCCTCGGACGTGCTGAGATCGGGGGCGGGCAGCGCGCGGCGGTCGATCTTGCCGTTGGCCGTGACCGGCAGGGCGTCGAGAACCACCACGAACGGCACCATGTAGGCCGGCAGCCGGGCGCCCACGTACTCGCGCACTCCCTCTGGGACGGTGTCCCCGGTGACGTAGGCCACCAGCCGCTTGTCGCCGGGACGGTCCTCCCTGACGATCACCAGGGCCTGCCGTACCGAGGGATGCTCTGCGACGACGACCTCGATCTCACCCGGTTCGATGCGGAAGCCACGGATCTTCACCTGGTCGTCGGTACGGCCGACGAACTCGATCTGTCCGGAGGTGTTCCAGCGGACCAGGTCCCCGGTGCGGTACATCCGCCCGCCGTACGGGCAGGCGACGAAGCGTTCGGCGGTCAGGTCCGGCCTGCCGACGTAGCCTCGGGCCAGGCCTTCGCCCGCGAGGTAGAGTTCGCCCGCGATCCCGGCCGGGACCGGTTGCAGCGCCTCGTCCAGGATGTAGGCCCGCATGTTGTCCATGGGGCCGCCGATCGGCGGAACCGCCTGGTAGGCGAACGGGCGCCGCACCGGGTGGCAGGTGGCGAAGGTCGTGGTCTCGGTGGGACCGTACACGTGGACGAAGGCCAGGTCCGGGCAGCGTTCGACGGCCCGGCGCATCGCGGTGACCGATCCGGCCTCGCCGCCGCTCCACACCTCCCGCACCCCCGCCAGGGGACGCGACCCGTGCTCGGCCAGCAGATTGAACAACGCCGTGGTGAAGAACGCCGCCGTCGGCCGCCGTTCGATCAGCAGCGTGGACATGGCGTCCAGGTCGAGCTCGCCCGGCGGTGCCACGACCACCTGACCGCCGGAGAGCAGCGGCACCCACAGCTCGTAGGTCGAGGCGTCGAAGGCCAGGGGAGAGTGGACCAGCACCCGGCGGTGTTCCTCCTTGCGGAACCGGCCGTCGGCGGCCAGCGCCACCACGTTCCCGTGGGTGACGGCCACGCCCTTCGGCACCCCCGTGGACCCCGAGGTGAACATGACGTACGCCAGCTGATCCTGATAAATGGGCATATTTTGCCCGGCGGGTTCTACGTCCGGTTCGTTGAGCAGGGTGGCGACGTCGAGCACCGTCATGTCGCCCGGGAACGTCACCCGCCGGGCGGTCTCGTCACCCAGGACCAGGTGAGCCCCGCTCTGCCGCAGGATCACCTCGATGCGCGAGGCCGGATAGCGAGGATCGAGCGGAACGTACACGCCACCCGCCTTGAGCACCCCCAGGACGGCGATCACCGCCTCGAAGGAACGCTCCAGGAAGAGCACCACCGGGGTCTCCCTGGTCACCCCCTCGGTCGTCAGGCGCCGCGCCAGCCGCTCGGCACGAGCGTCGAGTTCCGCGTAGGTCAGCGTCCGCTCGTCCTGGTTGAGCGCGACCGCGTCCGGGGTGCGTGCGACCTGCTCGGCGAACAGTTCGGGAATGCTTCCCCCGGCCACCGGACCGGCGGTCTCGTTCCACTCGTCCAGGATCTCGGCCCGCTCCTCGGGGGCGAGCACGTCGATGGCGGCGATCGGCAGGTCCGGGTCGTGGGCGACGGCCAGCAGTACCCGCAGGAGTCGTTCGGTCAGGGTGGTGGCGGTGTGGTGGTCGAACAGGTCGGTGGCGTACTCCAGCAGACCGGTCAGCCCATCGGGAGTCTCGGTGAAGGAGAAGGACAGGTCGAACTTGGCGATGTCCAGGTCGAAGGGATACTCCCGGCAGGCCAGTCCGGCGAACTCCTCAGGAAGCGGGGTCTGGCTGTCCAGGGTGACGGCGGTCTGGAACAACGGATGCCTGGCCGGAACCCGCTCCGGGTTGAGATGCTCCACCAGCCGCTCGAACGGCACATCCTGATGGGTGTAGGCGTCCAGATTCGCCGTACGAACCCGGCCCAGCAACTCGGCGAAGGTCGGGTTCCCCGACAGATCCGTCCGCAGCACCAACGTGTTGACGAAGAAACCCACCAGGTCGTTGAGCGCCTCATCGGTACGTCCGGCCGTCGGCGTCCCGAGCGGAATGTCCGTCCCGGCCCCCAGGCGGCTGTAGAGGGTCGCGACGGCGGCCTGCAACAGCATGAACAGGCTGACCTGCCGCTCGGCCGCCACCCGGACCAACCGCCCATGCAACTCCGCGTCCAGCCCGAACCCGGCCACCCCACCCCGATGACTCGGCACGGCAGGCCTGGCCCGGTCATACGGCAACGCCAACTCCTCCGGCACCCCGTCCAACGCACCCTGCCAGTAGGCGAGCTGCTCATCCTGAACGGTTTCGAGAAGGTCGCGCTGCCACAGCACGTAGTCGGCGTACTGCACCGGCAACGGCTCCTGGATCGGAAGCCGCCCGGCCAGCCGCGCCTCGTAGGCCGTCTCCAGATCGACGAAGAGCGGGCCCACCGACCAGCCGTCGCTGACGATGTGGTGCAGCAGCAGGACCAGCACGTGCTCATCGGCGCCACGCGACAGCAACCAGGCCCGCACCGGCAACTCGGCCGAGATGTCGAAGACGTACCCGGCCGCCCGCTCGACCGCCCGCCGTACCTCGGCGTCGTCCGCGCAGGTCAGCACCTCAAGCACCGGCCGGGCCCCGGCCTCCCGGATCTCCTGGTACGGCCCGGCGTCAGAGGAGACGAAGACCGTGCGGAGCACCTCGTGCCTGGTCAGCAGGTCCCCGAGGGCGGCCTCCAGGGCTCCGGCGTCGATCCGGCCGCCGAGCCGCAGCACGAGCGGCGTGTTGTACAGGGCGCTCGGCCCCTCAAGCTGTTCGATGAACCACAGGCGCTGCTGCGCGTAGGAAAGCGGAATCATGGTCTTCCTCCGACGGAGATCACGGGCTGCTCAGCGCCTGGGCCGCAACGCGGGCCTGGCCGGGCCGGACTTGGGGAGTTCGTCGACGACACCGGCGACGGTGGGGGCGTTGAACAGGGAGCGGATCGGCAACTCGGCGCCGAGAACGGTGCGGATGCGGCTGACCAGCTTGGTGGCGAGCAGCGAGTGTCCGCCCAGGTCGAAGAAGCCGTCGTCGATGCCCACCCGTTCGAGGCCGAGGACCTCGGCGAACAGGCCGCACAGGATCTCCTCCCGCGGGGTGCGCGGGCCACGACCACCGGCCGTGCCGAAGTCGGGTGCGGGCAGCGCGCGCCGGTCGATCTTGCCGTTGGCCGTGACGGGCAGGGCGTCCAGGACCATCACCGTCGGCACCATGTAGGCGGGTAACCGGGCGGCGACGTGCTCACGCACCTGTTCGGGGACGGCCTCCCCGGTGACGTAGGCGACCAGGCGTTTGTCTCCCGGCCGGTCCTCACGGGCGACCACGACCGCCTGCCGTACCGAGGGGTGCTCACCGGTCACGGCCTCGATCTCGGCGAGTTCGACCCGGAAGCCACGGATCTTCACCTGGTCGTCGGTACGGCCGACGAACTCGATCTCTCCCGAGGCGTTCCAGCGGACGACGTCCCCGGTGCGGTACATCCGCCCGCCGTACGGACAGGCCACGAACCGCTCAGCGGTCAGACCAGGCCTGCCCACGTAACCGCGGGCCAGGCCGGTGCCCGCGATGTACAGCTCGCCCGCGACCCCGGCCGGGACCGGCCGCAGTCCCTCATCCAGCACGTAGACGCGGGTGTTGTCCATCGGGCGACCGATGGACAGCCGCCCCGGCCCGGCATCGAGCTGGGTCACGCAGAGCGTCGTCTCGGTCGGGCCGTACAGGATCCGGATCGTGACGCCGGGGTTCGCCTCGCGCACCTGGCGCACCGCGGCGGGCGAGACCACGTCGCCTCCGGTCAGCACCTCCCGCACCCCCGCGAAGGCGTCGGGGTCCTCCTCGGCGATCACCCGGAACAGACCGGCCGTGACGTGGACGTGGGTGAGGTCGTGCCGTCCGACCAGGGCACGGATCCCGGCCGCGTCCACGTTGCCCGCCGGCGCGACGACCACCTGGCCGCCGGAGAGCAACGGCACCCACAGCTCGTAGGTGGAGGCGTCGAAGGCGTGCGGCGCGTGGAACAGGATCCGCTGTTCGTACGGCTGCCGCCAGCACCTGTCCATCACCAGGTCGATCACGTTCTGGTGGGTGACCGTGATGCCCTTGGGCGTCCCGGTCGATCCTGAGGTGAACATGACGTAGGCCGTGTGTTCTGGCCGGGTCGTGTCCGGTGGGGTCGTGACGGGCACCGGGGTTGTGGGTGGGGTGATGGTCAGGGTGGTGATGTGGAGATCGTGGGTGGTGTCGGTGAGCAGGAGGGTGGCGCCCGCGTCGGTCAGGATCCGCTGGAGGCGTTCGGTGGGTTGCCGGGGGTCGAGGGGGAGGTAGGCGGCTCCGGCCTTGAGGATGCCGAGGATCGTGACGACCAGGGCGGGCGAGCGGTCCATGAGCAACGCGACCGGGGTGTCCGGTGCCAGGTCTTGGCCGAGCAGGGTGTGGGCGAGGTGGTTGGCGTGGGTGTCGAGGTCGGCGTAGGTGAGGTGGGTGTCGCCGGAGACGACGGCCACGGCGTCGGGGGTCCTGGCGGCCTGTTCGGCGAACAGGCGGTGCAGGGTGGAGACGACCTGCGGGACGGCGGTGTCGTTCCACCCGGTCACCAGTAGCTCCCGCTCCTGCGGAGCCAGGATCTCCAGGGTGGCGACGTGCTGTCCGGGGTCGTCGGCCACCGCCCGCAGCACCCGGACCAGCCGCTCGGCCAGAGCCGTCACGGTGCCGTGGTCGAACAGGTCGCAGGAGTACTCGATCATGCCGGTCAGGCCGTCGCCGGTCTCGGCGAAGTTGAAGGCCAGGTCGAACTTGGCGACGTCCAGGTCGAAGGGATACTCCCCGCACTCCAGCCCGGCGAACTCCTCCGGCAGCGGGGTCTGGCTGTTCATCGCGATGAGGGTCTGGAAGAGCGGGTGCCTGGCTGGGACCCGCTCGGGGTTGAGGTGCTCGACGAGCCGTTCGAAGGGCACGTCCTGGTGGGTGTAGGCGTCCAGGTTGGTCGTACGGACCCGGTCGAGCAGTTCGGTGAAGGTCGGGTTTCCCGACAGGTCGGTGCGCAGCACCAACGTGTTGACGAAGAAGCCCACCAGGTCGTTGAGCGCCTCGTCGGTGCGTCCGGCCGTCGGGGTGCCGAGCGGGATGTCCGTTCCGGCTCCGAGGCGGCTGTAGAGGGTCGCGACGGCGGCCTGCAACAGCATGAACAGGCTGACATGGTGCCCTGCGGCCAGCCGGACGAGCCTGGCGTGCAACTCGGCGTCCACCTGGAACGGGGCGTTCCCACCCCGGTGGCTCGCCCGGTCCGGCCTGGGCCGGTCGTACGGCAGCGCCAGTTCCTCCGGCGTCCCGTCCAGTGCGTTGCGCCAGTGGGTGAGCTGCCCGTCGAGGAGGGTGTCGAGGAGGTCGCGTTGCCAGAGGGCGTAGTCGGCGTACTGCACCGGCAGCGGCGCCCAGTCAGGGGCGTCCCCGGCCAGTCGTGCCTGGTAGGCGGCGGCCAGGTCGTCGAACAGCGGCCTCAGCGACCAGCCGTCCCCGGCGATGTGGTGCAGCAGCAGGACCAGCACGTGCTCGTCCGCACCGTGCGACAGCAACCAGGCCCGCACCGGGATGTCCACGGCGATGTCGAAGACGTGCTCGACGGAGATGCGTTCGACCGCCGCGCGGACGTCGGCGTCGTCCGCGCACACGCGCGTCTCCAGTACCGGGCGGGCGTTCTCGGCGAGCCGCAGGCGGGGCAGTCCTCCGACCGAGGGGAAGGTCGTCCGCAGTGCCTCGTGCCTGGTCACCACGTCGGCCAGCGCCGCGTCGAGCGCCGAGGTGTCCACGGGGCCGCGTAGCCGTACGGCCAGAGGGGTGTTGTAGAGGGCGCTGGGTCCTTCGAGTTGTTCGATGAACCACAGGCGTTGCTGGGCGAAGGACAGCGGGACGTGCTGGGGCCGGGTCATGGCGGCCAGGGCGGGCCGTACGGCACCGGCCTGCTCGGTGGCCAGGTACCGCTCCAACCTGGCCACGTCCGGGTTCTCGAAGAGCGCCCTGATCGGCAGCTCGACCCCCAGGACCGTGCGGATCCGGCTGACCAGCTTCATCACCAGGAGTGAGTGTCCGCCCAGGTCGAAGAAGCCGTCATCCAGGCTGACCCGTTCGACCCCGAGGACCTCGGCGAACAGGCCACACAGGACTTCCTCCCTCGGCGTGCGCGGCTCACGCCCCTCGTTCGCACCGACCTCGGGCTCGGGCAGGGCGCGGCGGTCGATCTTGCCGTTGGCCGTGACCGGCAGGGCGTCGAGAACCACCACGAACGGCACCATGTACCCCGGCAACCTGGCGGCGACATACTCACGCACCTGCTCGGAAGTGGCCTCCCCGGTGACGTAGGCCACCAGCCGCTTGTCGCCCGGACGATCCTCCCGGACCACCACCACGACCTGACCGACCGAGGAAAGCCCCCCGACCACCGCCTCGACCTCACCCGGCTCGATCCGGAAACCACGGATCTTCACCTGGTCATCACTACGGCCGACGAACTCGATCTCCCCCGAGGCGTTCCACCGCACCAGGTCCCCGGTGCGGTACATCCGCCCGCCGTACGGACAGGCCACGAACCGCTCAGCCGTCAGACCGGGCCTGCCCGCGTATCCACGGGCCAGGCCCTCGCCCGCGAGGTAGAGCTCGCCGGCCACTCCGGCCGGGACCGGTTGCAGCGCCTCGTCCAGGACGTAGGCCCGCATGTTGTCCATCGGCCCGCCGATGGGCACCGAGGCAGGGACGGAACCGGCCGAGCGCATCGGGTGGCAGGTGGCGAAGGTCGTGGTCTCGGTCGGGCCGTACCCGTCGACCACCGTCAACCCGGGACAACTCTCCAGCACCCGCCGAACCGAAGCCGGGGAGACCACGTCGCCGCCGGTCCACACCTGCCGAACCGCCGCGAAACACTCCGGCGCCTCCTGCGCCACCAGGTTGAACAACCCCGCCGTCAACCACAGCGCGTCCACCCCACCACCGGACAACAACCGGGCGAAATCAGCCGTGGCGAGCTGCCCCGGCGGCGCCACGACCACCTGACCGCCCGACAGCAACGGCACCCACAGCTCGTAGGTCGAGGCGTCGAAGGCCAGCGGGGAGTGGACCAGCACCCGGCGGTGCTCCTCTCCACCGAACCGGCCGTCGGCGGCCAGCGCCACCACGTTCCCGTGGGTGACGGCCACGCCCTTCGGCACCCCCGTGGACCCCGAGGTGAACATCAGGTAGGCCCGGTTGTCCGGCAGGACGCGGACGGCGGGACGTTCCCCGGCCTGCTCCGCCGCGTGCACCCGGATGGTCCGCAGCCGGTCAGAGCCGGTCAGCGGGTGTCCCTGGTGCGCCTCGTCCACCAGCAGCAGCCCGGCGCCGCTGTCGGCCAGCACGCGGCTGAGCCGTTCCAGCGGGTGGCGGTCGTCGAGCGGCACGTACAGGCCGCCGCCCTTGAGGATCGCGAGCAGCGCGGCCACCTGGTCGGCGGAGCGGTCCATCAGCAACGCGACCGGCGTCTCCAGGCCCATGCCCGCCGCGGCCAGCCGGTCGGCCAGCCGTTCCGCCCGCAGGTCGAGGTCCCGGTAGGTCAGCTCCTCATCGCCGCAGCGCAGAGCCACCGCGTCCGGGACGCGCGCCACCTGTTCGGCGAACAGCTCAGGGAGGCTCCGCTCGGGGACCGGCCCCGCGGTGTCGTTCCATCCGCCGAGGATCTCGGCCCGCTCCCCGGGCGTCAGGACTCCGGCCTGGCCGACCGGTGCCCCGGGGTCGTCCAGCAGGTGGCCGAGCAGTCGTTCGAACCGGCCGAGCAGGGTCGTGGCCGCCTCGCCGGTGATGACGGAGGGCTGGTGGTCGAGATGCAGGCCGAGCCGTTCGCCGGGGGTGACCGCGAGCAGCAGCGGGTAGTGGGCGCTGTCGGCGTCCTCGACGAGTGCGACGTCCAGGACGCCTTCGACGCCGAGAGGCGCGTTGTCCGGGTAGTTGCCGTAGACGACGACGGTGTCGAACAGGCCGCCGAGCCCGGCGCACCGCTGGATCTCGGCCAGCCCCAGGTGCTGGTGGTCCAGGAGTTCGGCCTGTTCGGCCTGTACCCGGGTGAGCAGCGCCGCCCAGCTCTCCGCGGGGCGGACCCCGATCCGGACGGGGACGGTGTCGATCAGCAGGCCGACCATCCGCTCCACGCCGGGGATCTCGTGCGGGCGGCCGGAGACCGTCATGCCGAAGGCGACGTCGCCCCGGCCGGTCAGCCGGGTCAGCAGCACCCCCCAGACCGCCTGGATCACGGTGTTGACGGTCACGCCGTGCCGCCGGGCGAGCCGTACGAGCCGGTCGGTGGTCTCGGCGGGCAGCTCCCTGCGCAGCCGCAGGGGCGGTTCCGGCGCCCTCTGGCCGGGCGCGACCAGCGTGGGCTCCTCGAATCCGGTCAGCGCCGCGGTCCACGCCCGCCTGGCGGCCTCCCGGTCCTGCCGGCCGACCCAGGCCAGATAGTCCCGGTACGGCACGCGGCGCGGCAGCGCGGAGTCGTCGCCGGAACTCGCGTACAGGGCCCACAGCTCCTCGGCGAAGATCGGCATGGACCAGCCGTCGAGCAGGATGTGGTGGATGGAGGCGACGAGCCGGTGACGTTCCGGTGCGGCGCGCAGCAGCAGCCAGCGCACCAGCGGTGGGCGGGACAGGTCGAAGCGGCGGGCGCGTTCCTCCTCGACGATCCTCGCGGCGTGTTCCTCGAAGTCGTCCACGCCGGACAGGTCGATCTCGGTGAAGGGCGCCCGCGCGCCGTCCACGACGACCTGGAGCGTCGAGCCGTCCTCGCCCCGGTGGAAGGCGGCGCGCAGGTTGGGGTGGCGTTCCAGCAGCGCCGTGGCGGCGGCGCGCAGCCTGGGCACCTCAAGCTCCCCGGTCAGGTCGAAGCTGCACGCGGCGGTGTAGACGTCGGCGGCCCCCAGGTCGTACTGGGAGTGGAAGGCCATGCCGCTCTGCGTCGCGGACGCGGGCCAAACGTCGCCGATCTCGGCGGGCCGGTGCGCGGCCACCAGGGCGTCCAGTCCGGCCTGGTCGATCTCGACGAGGGGGAAGTCGGAGGGGGTGTAGGTGTTCACGGTGCTTCGCCGTACGTGGGCGGCGATACCGCGCAGCGCGGTGAACCAGGCCTCGGCGAGTTCGGCGGTCTCCCGCTCGGTGAGCAGTTCGCCCGCCCAGGTCCACTCGGCCAGCAGCGCCGGGCCCTTCGGGGTGTCGAGGGTGAGGGCGTCGAGGCCGAGGGCGTGCGGCAGCGACATGCCGGGTTCGCCGCCCTCGCCCACCAGGTCGGCTCCGGCCAGCCAGTCCTCGCCGGTGACGTCGTCCATCGGGAAGCGGCCCAGGTAGTTGAACTCGATCCTCGGTTCGGGGTGTTCGCCCAGGACGGCCCCGGTCTCGGGGTTGAGGTATCTGAGCAGGCCGTAGCCGATGCCGTGGTCGGGGATGGCGCGCAGTTGTTCCTTGACCCGTTTGAGCGCGGCGCCGACTCCCGCGCCTCCGGCGGTCACCTCCGGCCAGGGAACCGTGCCCGGGTCGAGCCGTACGGGGAAGACCGAGGTGAACCAGCCGACCGTCCTGGACAGGTCGACCCCGTCGACGATCTCCTCCCGGCCGTGTCCCTCGACGGCCACGAGCACGGGCGTCCCAGAACCGGGAGTGCGGCGTGCGCGCCAGTGCCCGAGAGCGAGGGAGAAGGCGGTCAGCAGCACGTCGTTGACCTGCGCGTGGAAGGCGGCGGGGGCCTGGGTGAGCAGTGGTTCGGCGATCTCGGGCGGCAGCGCGAGGCGGAGTGAGCCGACGGTGGCGTAGGTGTCGCGGGCCGGGTCGAAGGCACGTCCGCCGAGCGGTGTCTCCGGTGTCCTCAGGGTCTCGGCCCAGAACGGCAGTTCGGCCACGCGGGCGGGGGACAGGGCCGCCTCGCCGAGCCGCCGCGCCCAGTGGCGGAAGGAGGTCGGCACCGGTTCGAGCGGCGTTCCCGGTTCGCGCAGCGCCGCCAGCAGGTCCGCCTGGAGGGTCCGCCAGGACACCCCGTCGACGACCACGTGGTGGACGACGAGCAGCAGGCGCGCGCCGTACCTGACCGCCTGGAGCATCACCCCGGCCTCGGGCCGCAGCCGGGCCGGTGCCGTGCGCGCCGCCGCCGCGAAGTCCGCCTCACCGGTCACGAACTCGACCACGTCCCCGGCGCGCACGGCGCCCTCGGGCCGGGTCCAGAGCCGCCACGGCCGTACGGCGGGCGCCGAGGTCCGCATCCGCAGCACGTCGTGCCGGTCCAGTACGGCCTGCAGCGCGGCGGTCAGCCGTTCGTCGGTCGTCTCCGCGGGGATCGACAGGCTCATCGACTGGTGGTAGCCGTCCAGCGGGCCCCGCTGCGCGGCCAGCCAGGCGATGACGGGGGTCTGCGGGACCTCGCCGAGATTGGCGCCCGCCTCCTCCGTCACGGTGGGCCGTTCCTCGACCGTCCCGGCGATCCTGGCCAGGGCCGCCACGCTGCCCGCGGTGAAGACGTCACGCGGGCTGATCCGCAGCCCGGCCCTGCGTGCCTCGGAGACCAGCTGGATCGCGGTGATCGAGTCGCCGCCGAGTTCGAAGAAGGACTCCTCGACCCCCACGTCCGCCAGGCCGAGGACCTTCCGGTAGAGCTCGTGGAGGGTCCGCTCCAGCTCGTCGGCCGGGGCGGGCGTCCCCACGTCGGCCTGGCCGAAGACCGGGGCGGGCAGGGCCTTCCTGTCGACCTTTCCCGCCGCGTTGAGCGGGAACGTCTCAAGCACGACGACGGCGGCGGGCACCATGTAGTGCGGCAGCCTGCCCGCGCAGTGCTCACGCAGTTCGGCCGGGTCGGCCTGGCCGGTGACGTAGCCGACGAGGAGCCTGCGGCCGGGCTCGTCCTGCCTGGCCAGCACCACGGCCTGCCGTACGGCGGGGTGCCCGGCCAGGACCGCCTCGACCTCGCCCGGTTCGATGCGGAAGCCGCGGATCTTCACCTGGTCGTCGGCTCGGCCGACGAAGTCGAGCTGCCCGTCGGGGCGCAGCCGTACCCTGTCGCCGGTGCGGTACATCCGCTCGCCCGGCTCGCCGAAGGGGCAGGCCACGAAGCGTTCCGCGGTCAGGCCCGGCCTGCCCACGTAGCCCCGGGCCAGTCCGGGTCCCGCGACGTACAGCTCGCCCTCGGCGGCCGGGCGCAGGGAGTCGTCCAGGACATGGACGTGGGTGTCGCGGCAGGGCAGGCCGATCGGCGGTTCCTCGTCACCGGTCAGGGGGCCGCTCATGGTGGCGGTGACCGTGGTCTCGGTGGGGCCGTAGCCGTTGAAGACGGCGTGCCCGGCGCTCCATCGGGAGACCAGTTCGCGGGGGACCGCCTCCCCTCCGACGACGATGGCGCGCAGGGTCGGCAGCGGCACGTCGGGCAGCGTGGCCAGCATCGCCGGCGACAGGTCGGCGTGGGTGATCCCGTACTCGTCGATCAGGCCGGCGAGCTCCTCGCCGACCATCTGGCTCTGTTCGCGCGGCAGCACGAGGGTGGCGCCGTTGGCGAGGGTGTTGACGATGTCCGAGACGGAGACGTCGAAGCTGAGGGAGGCGCCCTGCAGTACGCGGCTGGTGCCGTCGATGCCGGTCAGGCCCGTGTGGGTGGCGACCAGGGCGGCGAGCCCCGCGTGGGTCACGGCCACGCCCTTGGGGGTGCCGGTCGAGCCGGAGGTGTAGATGACGTAGGCGGTGTTGGCCGGGGAGAGGGTCCGCAGCGGGCCCTCCCCGGTCCCGGTGTCGGTGGGGGAGTCGGCCAGGAGGAGGGGGACGCCGCAGTCGGGCAGGCCCGGAGCCGTCTCCGCCGAGGTGAGGACCAGCTTCGCCCCGGAGTCGGCGACCATGCGCGTGATCCGGTCCGCGGGCAGGGAGGGGTCGACCGGCAGCCAGGCCGCCCCTGACTTGGCGATCGCGTAGACGGCCGTGATCGCCGTGACGGACCTCGGCAGCGCCAGGGCGACGACGTCCTCCGTGCCGACTCCCCGCCCGGCCAGCAGCCGGGCCAGCCGACCGGCCCGAAGGTCCAGCTCGGCGTAGGTGAGCCGGGTCTTCCCGGCCACCAGGGCGACGGCGTCCGGTGTCCTGGCCACCTGTGCCCCGATCAGTTCCGGCAGCGTCGCCGGGGGCACCCCACCAACCGCGGACATGCGGTTCCCTCCTTCGGCTTTCCCGTACGCGTCGTCGTCAGCTGTTGTCTTCCATGGCGGCGATCAGGCTCTTCGGCCGCATGTCGGTCCACGACCGCTCGATGTGGTCGAGGCACTCCTGACGGGCGGCCTCCCCGAACACCACCTCCCATCCGGCCGGGACCGGGCTGAAGGTCGGCCAGAGCGAGTGCTGGCCCTCGTCGTTGACGAGCACGAGGTAACGGGCGTCCGGGTCCTCGAAGGGGTTGGCCATGACGGTGTTTCCTTTCTCAGCGGTTCTGGGTCTTTCACCCGAGGACGAACAGGAGGTTGGAGCGGGAGGGGCGGCCGGCCGGCGGGGTCTCCAGGCGGGCGAAGAGGTCGCGGGCCAGCTCGGGAAGGTGTTCCGCGAGGTAGAAGTGGCCGCCGGGGAAGGCCCGTGTGGAGAAGGCGCGGGCGGTCGCCCTGGACCACGCGGCGACCGTTTCCGCCCCGACGCCCGGGTCGTCCGTGCCGTGGTAGACGTGGACGGGACAGTCCAGCGCGGTCGTGGCCGGTTCGGTGTAACGGTCCAGCAGGCGGTAGTCGGCCCGGATCGCCGGCATGATCAGCTCACGTAGTTCCAGGTTGTCGAAGACGCTCATGTCGGTCCCGCCGAGCCGTCCGACCCGTTCGATCAGGGCCTCGTCGTCGGCGTCCCCGAGCCCGAGCCTGGGCGCCAGCCAGGGCGCCGCGCAGCTGGAGGCGAAGAGCGTTCTGAGTGTGATGCCGTACCGCGCCGACAGTCGTACGGCCACCTCGTAGGCGACCAGCGATCCCAGGCTGTGGCCGAAGAAGGCCAGGGGCGCGTCGTCGAACCGCGCGCAGGCGTGGGCGATGGAGTCGGCCAGTTCACGCATGTCCTCGGCGAACGGGTCGCAGAGTCGTTCCTCCCGTCCGGGGTAGCGGACCGCGAGGAGTTCGACGCCTTCCGGCACCGCCGATTTCCAGGTGCGGAAATACCCGGCGGAGCCGCCGGAGTGCGGGAAGCAGACCAGCCGGAGGTTCGGTCTGGGGCACGGATTTATCGCGTGGAACTGACGCTCCGAGGTCGCGACCGGGTTCGTCGGCGGCATGTCGCGTCCTTTCGTCGCTGGACGGTGGCTTTTCATGAGGGTTCTCGGGAGAGGCGGGGAAACCCGTGACGGGCGTCCGTGAGAGGGTTTTTTCCGCGCACGCGGCAGCAGAATGTTCGTCTGAGGAAAGGGGTTCACCGGCGCCCGCTGTCAATGGGCGACTTCGATGACCTGCAATAACGGCCGGCCGGAGTAAGAAGGGGCGGTGATCCGCCGTCATAAAGTCCATGCCGAGGCGGGGGAGTCAAACAAATGGCGAGCCGGGTTCCGGGGCCGGGTCCCACGGCCGGGCTCCGTGTGCGTGGCCCGAACAGGCCACACGGGCCGCCGCCGGACTACCGCCGGGTCACTGCCAGCCGGTTCCGCTCTGGGCGACCACGGCGGCGGAGACTCCGGACGCGGCGGTGTCCACGGCTCCGGCGGCGAAAGCGGCCAGGACGGCGAGGGCGGAGACGGCCAGGAGGGTGACGACGCGGGAGGGGAGGGTGCGCAGGCTGTCGAACATGACGAGAGTCCTTATCGGATCAGAGCCGTGTGGCTCCGGCTGGGCGGTCGGCGCCTCGTCAGGCCGCCTTCCAGGTTGCTCATCCCGGGGTGTGAGACTTATCTTCATCACCGTTTCCCCTGCTCGGAAGGGGATCGAGCTGGCCTGTCTATGCCGTGGCCGGAACCGTTCACCGGTTCATCCGGAGAACTCTCCGGGGGTTTCCCGCTCGACGAGCAGCTCGTAGAAGGGCCCGACGAGGGGCACCTGCGCCGTGACCTGCTCCCACTCCCGCAGTTCGTCGTGGGCGGCCAGAGCGCGGCGCACCACGGCGGCGGCCCGCTCCTCCGCCTGCTCAAGCCCGTCGGCGCCGAGGACGACCCCGAGCACCGGGTACGGCCTGGCGTGCGGGTGCACGGCGACGTGCTCGATGCGCTCGTCGGGGACGGCCGTGGCCAGGACCCGGCCCGCCACGTCCGCCGGCAGGCCGCTTCCGGCCGACGACCTGACCTGCACGTGCACGAGGTACATCGGCGCTCGCTTTCTCGTGGCGAATTGCGATTGCCACTGACCGGCAGTGGGGAGGTATGTCATAAAAAATTAAAGTTTTTGGCGAAATGAACCTTGCTATCCCGGTTGGGGCTCTGCGACGATTCCGGTCAACGGCGATGTTCGATCCAAAAGGAAATGCAGGTGCTCACTTCCCTGGGGTTGACTAAGGTCGCTGAGTCTGTCTATCGTGCGATGCTGACCCGGCCGAACGAGGGCGTCAGCGAACTCGCCGAACGGCTCTCCTGCGAAGCGGGCGACATAAGGTCCGCACTGGATGAGCTGAGCGAACTCGCTCTGATCCGCCCCTCGCAGCAGCAGAACGGACATCTGCACGCGGTCTCGCCCGACATCGGAATGCAGATTCTGCTCAGCAGGCAGCAGGCCGGTCTGATCGCGCAGCAACAGCGCCTTGAGGAGTCCCGCGCCGCCGCCGCCCGGCTCATCGCCGACCACGCCAGCCTCAGATCCGAGACCGGGGGCGCCGGGGTCGAGCAGATCGTCGGCATCGACAACATCCGCGACCGGATCGCGGTGCTCTGCCGTGCGGTGAGCAGGGAGATCATGACCTTCGCGCCGGACGGCGCCCAGACACCCGAGAACCTGGAGAGCGCCCGCCCGCAGGACGCGGCGGTGCTGGAGCGGGGAGTACGGCTGCGCGTCGTCTACCTCGACAGCCTGCGCAACAACCAGCCGACCGTCGACTACGCCAACTGGATCGTCCAGCGCGGCGCCGAGGTGCGGACCGTGGCGACGCTCCCCAACCGGATGATCATCCTGGACCGTGACACCGTCGTCATCGCCGTCTCCAGCGACAACACCGCCGCCGGGGCGGTCGTCCTGACCGGTGAGGGCACCGTGACCGCCCTGTGCGCGCTGTTCGAGAGCGTCTGGGCCAACGCCAGGCCGCTGTCCAGCGCCGTCCCGATCAACGCGCACGGCCTGTCGCCGCAGGAGCAGAGCGCGCTGGCCCTGCTGGCCGAGGGTCACACCGACGAGGCCATCGCCAAACGGCTGGGCGTCTCGCCCAGGACCTCCCGGCGGCTGGCCGCCACGCTCATCGAAAGGCTCGGAGCCCGCAGCCGGTTCGAGGCCGGCGTGCGGGCGGTGCGCCAGGGCTGGCTTGAGCATTAGGCCCCCGAGTCCTGTGGTTGCGGCCACCGGGCGGTGCGGATGACACGCTTGCTCAGGGCGTAGACCCCGGCGGCCAGGAAGACGCCGCTGACGGTGAGCACCGCGGGAACGGGCCCGGCATACTGCAGCAGGAGCCCGGCGACGAACGGGCCGAGGGCCGCGCCGACCGTGAGCATGGTGATGGTCGCGGTGATGGTCCGACCACGCAGGGCGTCCTCGACCTGGCGGAAGATCAGAATGTCGACCAGCACCATGGTCGCGGGCAGCGGCAGGACCGCCAGCGCCAGCACCACGCCGTACCACCAGAAGCCGAGCGGCACGGCCAGCGCCGCGGTGAGGGCGCCGCCCCAGGCGTAGAGCCCGATCAGCAGCGCGCCGGGGCTCAGCCTGCTGTGCAGGACTCCGATCAGACCGGCTCCGGCCAGCCCGCCGATCGACACGATCGTGAAGGCGAACCCGACCTCCGCCTCCGAGCCGCCGTTGGTCTTGATCAGGACGACCACCAGCAGGTCGAGCGCGGAGCCGCCGAGGTTGAGCACGCTCAGCGCGATGATCGAGGCGCGCAGCACCGGGACGCGCAGCAGCAGCGCGAGCCCGTCCAGCATGCCTCCGCCGGACCGCGCGCGCCGCTCCCTGCTGGCCTCCCTGTCCCGGGGTACGGCCAGCGCGCAGAGCGCGGACAGGAGGTACCCGGCAGCGATGCCGATGACGGGCAGGGTGCGGGATGCGGCGTAGAGCATGCCGCCGAGCGCCGGGCCGATGATCGAGGCGCTGTGCGACCTGACCTCCTCCTGGGTCAGCGCGCTGGTCAGCTGGGCGGGCGGGACGACGCTTCGGGTGGCCAGCATGCGGGCCCCGCTGGACAGCGGCTGCGTGGCTCCGGTGACCGCCGCGACGGCGAGGAGGTGAACGACGCCGAACGTGTCGTAGGCCAGGGCGAGCAGGAGCGTGGCGAACGCCAGCGCCCGCACGAGTTCGGAGACGATGAGCAGGGTCCTGCGGTCGTAGCGGTCGAGCATCGCCCCGGCGGGGACGCCCGCCGCGAAGGCGGCCACCCCGGTGACCAGGCCGTACAGTCCGGCGACCATCGCCGACCGGGTCACCGCGAGCACCAGCACGGGGATGGCGACCAGGGCCATGTTCACCGACATCGCCGCGCCCGCGCCGCCGACCCACAGGGCCTGGAAGCGCCGGTTCCTGCGTAACGGCAGGTCAGCGGAGTCTGCCTGCGCCTGGGGCGTTTCTGTCACCGTCATCGTCTTCACTCTCGTTCTCGACGCCGTGATCATTCACATCATCACACTCATTCATGCTAACGTGAATGTTGACGGATGCGCTACTGTAACGCAACCAGTGAAGCTGACCGGCGATGGAGCCCGAGATGATGGAAGCCAGCCTGTCCGAGAGCGCGGTCGTCGACGTCCGCAGGATCACCGACCTGGAGACCCTCCGCATGGTCGCGGACCCCCTGCGCCTGTCGATCCTGGCCGCCTTCCCCAGCGGAGAGCAGGCCGACCCCCTCACGGTCAAGGAGCTGGCCGAACGACTCGGCGAGAACCAGACGAAGCTGTACCGGCACATCAAACAACTCGAAGAGGCCAACCTGATCTACGTGGCGCAGACCAGGGTGGTCTCCGGAATCATCGAGAAGCGCTACCGGCCGACGTATCGCAGGCTCACCATCGAGAACGACGTGTTCAACCTGGCCCAGGACTCGGAGGACTTCAGCGACACCACGCTGGCACTCCTCGAATCGGCCCGTGACCGGCTGCGCGCCGACCTGCGCGCGGGCCGGGTCCCGCTCGACCCGCCCGCCTACGGCCCCGACCTCAGCCTCCAGATCAGCAGCGTCCGGGTGAACATGACGCCGGAGCGGTACGTGCGGGTGCGCACCGCGATCACCGAACTGATCGAGAGGGAGGCCTACAGCGACGAGAGCCCCGGCGCCCTTCCCGTCGTCATGAACGCCCTCCTCTACCCGACCCTGGAGGAGCCCCCTCAGCCGAGCTGAACGCGCGCAGGGAAACCGCCATGAGCAGCGCGACCAGCCCGCCGCAGATCATCACGGTGGAGACCGAGAATGCGTCGACGACACGGCCACCGAGGAAGGCGCCGAGGGCGAAGGTCGCCTGGAAGGAGGAGGTGAAGACGACCGTGGCGGCCTCGGGCGTGTGAGGACTCGCGGCGATGAACGACGCCTGCGAGCAGACGGGCACACCTCCGTACGCCAGGCCCCAGAGCACGAGCGACGCCACGGCCCCGACGGCTGTTCCTCCGACCGAGGGCAGAGCCAGGGTGGTGGCCGCGATCAGGCAACCGCAGACCGCGAAGGTGGCTCGCGGGTGTGCGACGACGGCCCTGCCCGCCAGGAAGTTGCCTGCGACTCCCGCGACGCCGTACGCCAGCAGGACGGCGCCGACGGCCGCGGGAGCCAGGCCGGTGACCTCCTGGAGGAAGGGCGTGACGTAGGTGTAGGTGCCGAAGTGGGCCAGGACGACGAGGAAGGTCGCCGACAGGGCGACGGCGGTACCCCGGGCGCGCAGCAGGTCGAGCAGGACACGAGGGCTGGTGGCCTGCTGGGCGGGCAGTGGCGGTAGCAGCGTCAGCAGGGCGGCCAGAACCAGGACGGCCAGCGCGGCCAGGACCAGGAAGGCGGTCCGCCAACCGGCGAGGTCGCCGATGAGGGTACCGGCCGGTACGCCGAGCACGGAGCCCAGCGGTACGGAGGAGAAGATCACAGCGGTGGCGGTGCCGACGGCGGGCGGGGGCACCAGGCGACCGGCCAGCCCCGCTCCGATCGACCAGAAGCCGCCGATGGTGAGACCGACGAGCGCCCTGGAGATCAGCATGACCCAGTAGGAGGTCGCCACCGCGGCCAGCACGTCGGCCATGGCGAGCACCGCCATGAGGACGCACAGCATCACGCGGCGGTCCAGGCGCGCGGTGGTCAGTGTGACGGTGGGCGCGGCGACCGCGGCGACGACTCCGGGCAGTGTCATGGTCAGCCCTGTGGTGCCGTCGGAGACGCCGAAGTCGGCGCCGATGACGGGCAGCAGGCCGATGGGCAGGATCTCGCTGGTGACGATGGTGAAGATGCCCAGCATGAGTGAGACGACCGCGAGCCAGCCGATGAGGGGCGAGCGGGGCCGGGCGAGCGTGATGGTGGACATGGTTCCCGTTCGGACAGGTGCGTGTGGCGTACGGGCACTCAGCCAAGCAGCGACGAAGCACCGGGTACCGGCATGTTTCAGACCTGACCGATTCCTTTTCGCGGTGGCCGGGGTCTCCATGAGAGAGCGGCCGAGCACCGGGCCGATCTCTCATGGACGCGCTGACCCGCCGGGTGCGGGCCGTGTCAATACCTCTCAGGTCAGATCTCGTCCGGACCTGACGGAGACGCGGCCCGCAGGCCTCGGCCGGAATCGTTGACGTCATGCGACTCCAACGAATGCAGATCTCGGCGCTGATCGTCCTCGCGCTGACCGCCGCGCTCGCCCTCGTGCCGCTGCCGGCGCTTCCCTACACCGCGGGCTTCGCTCCCCACTGGGTGACCGTATCGGCCGCCGTGCTGAGCGCGGTGTTCGTGGTGCGACCGCACGCCGCGGGGTTGCTGCCCGCCGTCCTGCTGCTGTGGTCGGCGGGCGGCATCGTGCTTGACGCGTTCCGCGCGTTCTTCGCCGTCACGGGCATCCCGGCGGGGGAGTTCGCGCGGGTCGACTGGCCCGGGATGGCGCTGCGCGGGCTCAGCCTGGCGGGATGCGCGCTGCTGGGGGCGCTGGTCCTGCGTCACATCCGGGTGCCCGGCGGGTCGTGGCTCGGGTACAGCGCCTTCGCGGTCGGGTTCGTCTATCCGACGGCCAAGCTGTACTGGTCGTTCGGCGGCACGCTGCTGCGTCCCACGGGGTACGACGAGGGCCTGCCGTACGGCGAGCTGATCATGCTGGTCGTCGGGGCGGCCGGTTCCCTGGCGCTGGTCCAGCGGTGGGGGCGGTGGCTGCCGAGGCGGCTGGTGCTGGCGGGCGGTTGGACGGGCGCCGCTATGTTGACCACCATGGGAACCATGTCCGTTTTCGGTACGCTGTCGCAGCTGCTCGGCCTCACCCGGGGGCCCGTACCGCTGGCCGATCCCTCGGCCGTGGTGACGGTCGGGCTGGTGTACGGGAGTTGGCTGCTGTTCGGGCTGGCGGTCGGCGGGGCCACACTGGCCTACCAGCGGGCGACGGTGTGATGACGCCACGGCGCGCGGACATGGTGTCGGCCTTCGTCGCCGGGGTGCCGTTGTTCTCGCTGTCGGTGGTGGTCGCGGTGCTCTCGGTGCCGGGAGCGCGCGCGGGCCTGCTCGTGGCGGCATGCCTGGTGGCGCACGTGGCCGTCGCGTACCGCCGGACATACTGGGCGTTTCTCGTGGTCGCCGCCGCCTTCGCCGTCCAGGTCGCCGTGACCGGGCTGTTCCTCGTGCTGCCGTCGGCGTTGGTCTTCCCGTTCATGGTCTACTCCTGCGCCGCGTACGACCGGCGCCGCCCTCCGCTGGCCGTGGGCCTGGCGGGGGCCGGGGTGGCGGCGGCCAGGTTCGCGACCGACTCCAGCGTGGCCGCCGCGGCCCTGGGGCCGAACCCGTGGTTACTGTTCGGGCTGCTGGCCGCGGTGGTGGTCTCGGCGTGGGGGTTCGGTCTGTACCGGCGGACCCAGCTCGCCTACGTCGACCTGTTGCGGGAGCGGGCCCGTGACGCCGCCGCGCGGGCGACCGCGGCGGAACGGGCCAGGATCGCCAGGGAGATGCACGACGTGGTCGCGCACGCGCTGGCGGTCATCGTCGCCCAGGCCAGGGGCGGCCGGTTCGCGCCCGCGCGCGCGGCGGAGATCCTGGCCACGATCGAGGACACCGGGCGCACGGCGCTCACGGACATGCGGGCCGCCGTCGGCGTGCTGCGCGCCGTACCCGGCGGGGCGCGGCCGTCACCGGGGCTGGCCGACCTGCCGGAACTGCTGGAGCGCACCAGGGGGGCGGGGCTTCCCGTGACCGAGATCGTGCGGGGCACGGTCCGCCCTCTCGGACCGGGCATGGAACTCGTCGTCTACCGGACGGTTCAGGAGGCGCTGACCAACACGCTCAAGCACGCGGGCCCCGGTGCCTGCGGCACGGTCATGCTGGAGTGGGCACAGGACGACCTGCGCCTCACCGTCAGCGACGACGGCAGGCCCCCGGCGGGGGCGCCAGGGACGGGGAACGGGTTGACGGGAATGCGGGAGCGGGTGGGCGCCGTGGGCGGAACCCTGGAGATCCGGACGGGGGAGGCGGGCGGGTTCGTCATCGAGGCGCGCCTGCCGTATCGAGCATGACGATTCGGGTCTACGTCGTCGACGACCAGGATCTGGTGCGTACCGGTACGGCGATGGTGATCGACGCGCAGGAGGACATGCGAGTGGTGGGGCAGGCCCGCGACGGGGCGGAGGCCCTGGCGGGGCTGCGCGCGGTGACGGCGGACGTGGTGCTCATGGACGTGCGGATGCCGCGCATGGACGGGGTCGAGGCGATCAGGCGGCTGCCGATGACGGACGAAGGGCCGAGGGTGATCGTCCTGACCACCTTCGACCTGGACGAATACGCCTTCGCGGCGCTGCGGGCCGGAGCGTCGGGTTTCCTGCTCAAGGACGCCCCCGCCGACGAGTTGCTGTCCGCGGTGCGGACCGTCCACCGTGGGGACGCGGTGATCGCGCCGTCCACGACGCGGCGTCTGCTCGACCACGTCGCGCGGCGCCTGCCGGACGTCACGCCGGACCCGCTGACGGAACGCGAACGCGAGGTGTTGCGGCACATCGCCTGGGGCGAGACGAACGCCGAGATAGCGGGATCGCTGTTCCTCGCCGAGGGCACCGTCAAGACCCACGTCGGCCGCATCCTGGGCAAGCTCGGGCTGCGCGACCGGGTCCAGGCCGTCATCTGGGCGTACGAACACGGCCTGAACAACCGTTCCTGAGCCCGCGTTCCCGCGCGGGACGACCCGGCGGGCGGGGGAGCCTCGCGGGGCCGTCGAGCACCGTTTCCGGTGGTCACGCGGTTCTCAGGCGGCGCTCCGCCGTGATGCCTTGGAACGATCCATATGCGAGCTCCTCGGGAACCGGCCTACCATCCCGGGGCCGGGGCGCCGCCGCGAAACCACGGCAACGGACGCGGCGGCCCCCATTGCCCATCCGGAGTTCAGAGGAGCAACGTGACGATTTTAGTGACGGGGGCGACCGGCAACATCGGCCGCCATGTGGTGCGGGGGCTGGTGGGCGCGGGCCAGCGGGTACGCGCCATGGTCCGCGACCCGCGGGCGGCCAGGACGCGTCTTCCCGAAGGGGTCGAACTGGTCCACGGGGACTTCACCCGGCCGGACACCTGGCCGCGGGCGCTGAAGGCGGTCGAACGGGTCTATCTGTTCCCGTACGCCTACCAGGAGCCGGGGTCCGCCGGGCCCGGATTCACGGAGGAGGCCGTGGCGGCGGGGGTGCGCAGGTTCGTGGTGCACTCGGCCGCCGCGGCCGGGTTCGCCCCGTCCGACGATCCGAGTGCGCTGGGCCGTCACCTGGAGGAGGAACGCCGGGCCCATCGCGGTCTTGAGACGGCGGTCGAGGCCACCGGCAGGGAGTGGACCCACGTCCGCCCGGGTCTGCTCGCCGCGCGCGCCCTCGGCTGGGCGGGTTCGATCCGCGCCGAGCGGACGGTGCGCGAACCGTACCCCGCCTCGGGGTATCCGCTGGTCCACGAGGCGGACGTGGCCGAGGTCGCGGTGGCCGCGCTGCTGACCGACGGGCATCTCGGCGCGGCGTACACCGTCACGGGCCCGGCCAAGGTCACCCAGGCCGAGCAGGTGTCGGCGATCGGCGCCGCCATCGGCGCGCGGGTGCGCTTCGAGGAGCTGACCCCGTCACAGGCCCGCGTCCGGTGGCTCGCGGAGGGCTGCCCACCGGAGATGGCCGACTGGCTGGTCGAGCTGATGGCCGCCGCCGTCGAGGGCACCGGCGCGCTGGCGCCGACGGGCACGTACGAGGAGATAACCGGCCGTCCACCGCGCACCTTCGCCAGGTGGGCCCGGGACCACGCGGCGGACTTCACGGGGAAGGCGGCATGACGATCCTGGTGACCGGGGCGACCGGGGAGGTGGGCCGGTGCGTCGTCACGGAGCTGCTGAGGTCCGGCCACGCCGTACGGGCCCTGACCCGGCGTTCCGCCACTGCCGGCCTGCCCGGCGGGGTCGAGGTGTTCGAGGGGGACCTGGAGCGTCCCGAGTCGCTGCGGGAGGCGCTGACCGGCGTGGAACGGCTCTATCTGTTTCCCGTGCCACAGGCGATCTCCGAGGTCGTCGCGCTGGCGGCCGAGTCCGGGGTGCGGCGGATCGTGAACCTGTCGGGTGCCCTGGCCGACGACGCGATGTTCGCGGACGGCTACCAGGTGGTCGAGCGCGCCGTCGAGGAGTCCGGTCTGGAGTGGACGCACATCCGGCCGGGGGAGTTCGCGCGCAACTGGCTGGACTGGGCGCCGTCGATCCGCGCGGAACGGGTCGTGCGCCGTCCGTACGGCGGGGCGGTGACCCAGCCGATCCATGAGGCGGACGTGGCCGCCGTCGCCGCGGCGGTCCTTCTCGGGGAGGGTCACGCGGGCCGTACCTACACCTTCGCCGGACCGCGGTCGCTCACCGTCGCCGAGCAGGCCGAGGCGATCGGGCGGGCTCTCGGCGAACGGGTGCGCTTCGAGGAGCAGGACCCGGTGACGGCGCGGGAGCAGTGGGTTCGGCACGGCTATCCGGCCACCGTGGTGGACTGGCTGTTCGGGATATGGGCCGAGTCGGCACGTGATCCCGCCCCGCTCAACGAGGAGTGGGCGACGCTCGTCCCGCGTCTCACGGGCCGCCCGGCCCGGACCTTCGACGAGTGGGCCGCCGATCACGTGACGGCCTTCAGATAGTCACCGCCCGGGGAGGGGGCCGCCTCCTCCCCGGGTTCGGCATGGACCGCGGGGCTTACGAAAAGGGCACCCGAAGTGGGGAGCGAAGGTTACATCAACCCAGCTGTAACGCTAGATAGTCAGCCGACTACCGTCGGTAACATAACGGGTGGTTGTCTCTCCTATCTCAGAAAGGACACCACCCCCATGCGTTTCTCCAGCCACCTGCTCACCATCACCTTCGCCGCCGTCTCGGCGGCCGGCGCCCTGGCCCTCGCCGCTCCCGCCCAGGCCGACGCCACCCCGACCTACACCTGCGACCAGGTCCTGCCCGGTGCGGTCGTGCTGGGGCACGGCAACTGCGTCGCCTCCAACGGCGCGGCCACCGAGGGTGAGTTCCAGGGCGAGTCGCTGGTGGTCGCCCGCCAGGCGCCGGTGAGGTTCCACTGCCGGGCCGGTGGCCGCGCGCAGCTGCCCGACGGCGTCGTCGCGGCCGGTTGCCGACCGGCTTAGAACGTTCCAGGCGTCGTTCGTCCCGCGCGGCCAGGCGCACCCCCTCGCCCGCGCGGGACGGCCTCGCCGGACCGCACGGCCCCCGTTCCGGCTCCGGTCGGCGGGGGCCGCGTTCGTTCACGGCACCCCACCGCGGAGCGCGCGGAAGCCGCGCGGCGACAACGCGGCGACACGGCTACGGGAGGGCCGCCTCAAGCTCCCGCTGGTCGAATTCGGAGCGGGCGTCGGAGATCTCCTGCTGGTGGTCCTCCGTCCAGATCACCAGCGTTTTGATCACCTCGTGGAGAGAGATGCCGAGCGGGGTCAGCTCGTACTCGACCCGAGGCGGCACCACGGGATAGACGGTCCGCTTGACCAGCCCGTCCCTCTCCAGGTTCCGCAACGTGACGGTGAGCATGCGCTGACTCACGCCGTCAACGGTGCGGCGCAACTCGGAGAAGCGCATCGTCTGGCGGTCAAGAAGGGCGATCACCAGCAGCGACCACTTGTCGGCGACACGGTCGAGGATGTTCCGTACGTCGCAGTCCGCCCGGACGTCCCACTGTCTTGCCTGGTCGGCATCGGTTCCCGTGCAGTAACTCAGTGCCTTTGAAGTGCCGTCTTCCATAGTTCCCCCACGGTGACGCAAGATTCCTTCGTTACTAAAGAGAACCACGGGAGAAGTCACTGTGTCTACCATCGTGAGATCCCCCCGGACCTGGGGGATGTTGTTCGTTCTTTGCGGAGCGATCTTCCTGGAGGGCATCAACGTCGCCATGCTCAACGTGGCGCTGCCGGCGATCCGGGCCGAACTCGGCCTGTCCACCGGCGAACTCCAGTGGGTCATCAGCGCCTACGTCCTGGGCTACGGCGGGTTCATGCTGGTCGGCGGCCGTGCGGCCGACCTGTTCGGCCGCCGCCGGATGTTCCTGGCCTGGCTCGGGGTCTTCCTGGTCGTCTCGGCCCTGGGAGGCGTCGCCGACAGCGGCGGGGTGCTGATCGCAGCCCGGTTCGTGGCCGGCGTCGCGGCCGCCGTCATGACCCCCGCCGGGCTGTCGATCATCACGACCAGCTTCGAGGAGGGCCCCCAGCGCAACCAGGCGCTGCTCGTCTACTCCGGTACGGCGGCGGGTGGCTTCTCGCTCGGGCTGGTGCTCGGCGGCCTGCTGGCCGAGGTGAACTGGCGGCTGGTGCTGTTCGTGCCCGCGGTGCTCGCCCTGGTCATCCTCGTGCTGGCCGTACGGCTGATTCCCACGACCCCGGCGGAGCAGGCCACGGACCGGCGGGTGGACGTGCCGGGCGCGGTCACCATCACCGGCGCGATCATGCTGCTGGTGCTGGGCATCGAGCGGGCCGCCCACGTGAGCGCCGGTCTGACCGCCGCCATCCTCCTGGCCGGGCTCGCCCTCCTGGTGCTGTTCGTCCTGATCGAACGGAAGTCCCCGGCTCCGCTCCTGCGGCTCGGCATCCTGCGCTCCGGATCGCTGGTCCGGGCCAACCTTGCGGGCCTGCTGTTCGCCGCCGCCTTCTTCGGTTTCCAGTTCATCGCCGTGCTCTACCTGCAGGAACTGCGCGGCTGGAGCTCGATGCAGACCAGCCTGGCCATGCTCGCCATCGGCGCGGACGCCATCCTCGCCCCGACCCTCACCCCCCGGCTGGTCACCCGGTTCGGCAACGCCAAGGTCATCCTGGGCGGGCTGCTGCTGGCCGTCCTGTCCTACGTGTTGTTCCTGCCGATCGGGACGGACACCGTCTACCTGGCGATGTTCCCCACCATGCTCATCCTCGGCCTGTCCTTCGCCCTGGCCTACGGGCCGCTGACCATCGTCGCCACCGAGGGTGTCGACGAGAGCGAGCAGGGGCTGGCCGGCGGCCTGCTGTACACGTCCTTCCAGTTCGGCGCGGCCCTCGGGCTCGCCGCCAGCACCGCCGTCATCGTCGCCGCCGGCGAAGGTGATCCGCTCGGCGCCTACCGCGCCGCCCTGTCCGTCCCCATCGTCGCCGCCGTCCTCGCCGCCGCCTTCAGCGCGTACGGCCTGCGGAAGGAGTCCCTCCGATGACCACGTCCTTCGCCGAGATCGAGAGCGAGTTCAACGCCTACATCGGTGCCATCCGGTACGCCACGATGGTCACCGTCGACTCCGGGAACCGCCCCCGCACGCGCATTCTCATTCCCATCTGGGAGAACGTGGACGGCAAGCCGCGCGGGTGGCTGGCCACCTACAAGACCCCGGTCAAGGCGGCCCACCTGGCGGGCAACCCGCACACCTCCTTCTCCTACTGGAAGCCCGGCAACAGCTCGGTCGCCATCGAGGCCACGGCCACCTGGGACGACGACCTGGAGACCAAGCGCCACGTCTGGGACCTCTACCGGGCGACCAGCCCGCGCGGGGCCGGATACGACCTCGGGGCCTTCTGGAAGTCACCCGCTGACCCCAGGCTGCACGTCCTGCGCCTCGAACCCTGGCGCATCCAGGTGATCCGCGGCACGGATCTGCGCAGCCGCATCTGGACGCCTCCGGTATGACGCGGGCTACAGGGGTGGGGGGGGGGGCGCCCCGGGGGCCGGCCCCCCCCCCCCCCCCGCGGGGGGGGGGGGGGCCCGGCCCCGCGGGGGGGCGGGGCGGGGAGGAGG
>NZ_JBEYAB010000008.1:350522-444203 GCF_040631445.1 Streptosporangium sp. NPDC020072
GTGGGGCCTTCGCCGACGTCGGCGAAGGCCCCACCCCTGAACGCCGTGGTGCGGGGCCGGCCGTCACGGCAGGAGGGACCGTACGGATTCGGGTGTGCGGCCGACCACCGCCGTTCCGTCGTCCGCGGTGATGATGGGCCGCTGGATCAGGATCGGGTGAGCGGCCAGCGCCGCGATCCACCGGGGGCGGTGGCTTTCGTCGCGTGGCCACGTGGTGAGGCCCAGTTCGGCCGCCGCGGGTTCGGCGAGACGGGCGATGTCCCAGGGCTGCATGCCGAGACGCCGCAGCACGTCTTCGATCTCCTGGGCGGTGGGCGGCTCCTCCAGGTAGCGCCGCACGGTGTAGGCGGCACCCGCCTCGTCGAGCAGTGAAAGAGCGGAGGCGCATTTGCTGCACGCGGGGTTGATCCAGATTTCCACGATGTGATCCTTCCAGCTGCGGGCGTGCCGGTCATCCGGGCAGGCGGTCAGGGCGGGGAACCGGCGACGCGAGCGGGCCTCGGCGCGCGGGGCGCCGAGGAGGGCGAGGTCTCCGTCAGCCGCCGCCGACGCCCAGGGCGGAGAGCAGGACGAGGAGCACGGTCACGACGGCGAACAACCCGTGCGCGGCGACCACGACGACCGGGAAGTGCCGCTCGGCGGGGGCGGTGCGCTCACCCGCCGACGGGACGGTGGTGGTACGTGCCCGGTACACCGGGATCCACCGGGCCAGCATGACGAACCCGAGCAGGGCGACGGGTACCAGCAGGACGAAGGCGATCCAGGCCAGCGCGTTCAGGTCGGCGACGAGGTAGACGACCCAGACGACCAGGCCGACGGCGGCCAGCGCGAAATGGCCGAAGATCACCGGGACCGGCAGGTGGCTACCGCCGCGGGCACCACCGCGTGAGAGCCAGGTGCCGAGCATGTGGAAGCCGCCGAGCGCGGTGACCACCCAGGTGACCAGTGCGGCGATGTTCATGAAAACTCCAGATTGCTCATGGTGGCCGCCCCGGGGACCGTGCGGCGACCGATGCTGTCAGTGGGTACGGCCCGCGGGTGCGAACCCCTCGGCCTGTGTCGCCTCGTCGGCCACCCGGACGCCGTAGCGGTAGGAGAGCCTGCCGCCCAGCCATCCCGCCACCGCCAAGGCCAGGAAGGAGGCGGCGTTGAGGGCCAGCGGCCCGGCGGGGACGCCGCCGGTGACGGCCTCGGAGTACCGCCACAGGAAATTGCCGAGGTAGGCGACGGTCGCCAGCAGGTTCAGCGTCATGTGGATCAGCGCCAGCCGGAACGCGCGGGTGGCCGTGGGGATGGCGAACAGGTCCAGGAATCCGGCCATGGCCGCGCCCAGGGCGCCGACCACCCCGATCGCGATCAGCCACATCGCTCCCTGGGACAGGAAGCGCGGATCCGCCACGAACTGTGAGGCGATGTCGAAGGCCAGGCCGGCCGCCCAGGCACCGATCGGGATCGTGACCAGCATGGGGTGGAACGGGTGTCCGTACGGGCCGGCGAGCGCGGCGCTGACCGGCTGCTTGGCCTGGTGTGGCCGGGTTGTCATGACCACCTCCTTTTCACCAATGGATTTTGGTCTTATTAGGGGTGGCGGTCAAGCGATGCCGATGAGAAAGGCCTCCACCCATCGTCCGACAGCGCATGCTGGCATTATCGTGAAGGAGTGACCTCTGACATGAGCCAGCCGGCCTCTCCGGCGGACGCCGCGCTCGACTCCCTCAGCGTGCTCGGCGAAGGCACCCGGCGGCAGATCTTCGCCTTCATCCGCCGTGCCCGCCGGCCCGTCACACGCGAGGAGACCGCCGCCGACGTCGGCATCTCCCGCAAGCTCGCCGCGTTCCACCTGGACAAGCTGGTCGACGCCGGACTGCTCCGCACCCGGCATGCGTCGCCGACCGGCCTGCGCAAGGTCGGACGGCAGCCCAAGCTCTACGAGCCGACCGACAGCCCCATCCAGGTCAGCATTCCCGACCGCCGCCACGAACTGCTGGCCGCTCTCCTCCTCCGGGCCGTCCTGGCCGAAGGCGAGAACGAGACCGCCGCGAACGCCGCCATACGCACCGCCAGGCAGCACGGCGACGAACTCGGCGGCCAGGACCGCGCGCGCCTGCGGCCTGGCAGGATCGGCGCCGAACGCGGCCTGACCCTGTGCGAGCAGATGCTCAACCAGCACGGCTTCGAGCCCGCCCGCGAGGCCCCCGACCGGCTACGGCTGCGCAACTGCCCCTTCCACCCTCTCGCCGCCCAGGCCCCCGACCTCGTCTGCGGCATGAACCACGCCTTCCTCACCGGATACCTGCAAGGACTGCAGGCCGGAGCCGTTCGGGCGGTTCTCGCTCCGCGCTCCGGCGAATGCTGTGTCCAGCTGCAGCACGCGCAGCCGCAGGACCCGCCCAAGGCCGGCTGACACCCGGGCGTGCGCGAGGTCAGTTCCGGGCCGGGGCGCGCCGCCGTACCAGGGGGAGGTAGACCTCGTCGACGATCTCGACGAGGACGTCGTCGGGAGCGGTGGGGACCCCGCGCACGACGAACTCGTTGCGCAGCAGGACCATGGCCACGGTGGCGACCCGTGGAGTGAGCGCCTCGGGGGCCACCTCGCCGCGCGCGAGCGCGCGTTCCAGGACGGTCAGCCACGGGGCCGCGGCGTCGTCACCGGACCGGTCCTGCAACTGTTCCAGGAGTTCCGAGGCCCCTCCGGCCGCGGCGAACAGCTCGCGCAGGATCGCGCCCTGCGGGGAGCTCCAGTAGCGGTTGGCCTGGCGGAGCAGTGCCAGGACGTCGCCCCGCAGGTCGCCGGTGTCGTCGGGGGAGATCGTCGTGGTCAGCCGCCGGTAGGCGGCGACGCCGAGCGCGAGGCGGTTCGGCCAGCGACGGTAGATGGCGTTCTTGTTGGTCCCGGCTCGCGCGGCGACCCTGTCCATGGTCAGCCCGGCGTATCCGGCCTCGGCCAGTTCGTCGGCCGCGGCGCTCAGGATCGCCTCCTCCAGGGCGGCCCCACGCCTCCTGGTACGTCCCGCCGGACTGCCTGCCGCGTCCTCTGTCATGGCTCTTCCCGTAGTCGATACCGGCCGTGCCCTCCCATCCTTGTTGCCGTCCCTCCCTCGCACAAATAGGGTACTTGGAGTACCTTAAAACTCCCTCCAGAGAAAGGCACAGCACGTGCGCGCCAAGGGCATCAGCTATGACACCGGCTTCGTCGTCAACGGAACGATCGGTCACCGGCGGTTCGCCGCGGAGAACGTCAGGCGTGACATGCGCGCCATCCGCGACGACCTGAACTGCACCGCGGTCCGCGTCATGGGCGGCGACCCCGAACGGATCGAACTCGCCGCGGAGTGCGCCGCCGACCTCGGCCTCGAAGTCTGGTTCTCCCCGTACCCGCTCGAACTGACCCCCGGCGAGATGTTGTCGCTGTTCGCCGACTGCGCCGAACGCGCGGAGCGGCTCCGGCTGAGGGGAGCCGAGGTCGTGTTCGTCACCGGCGCCGAACTCTGCCTGATGAACAAGGGATTCCTGCCCGGTGACAGCATCGACGAGCGAGTCGGGCTGCTGAGCAGGCCGGACCAGGTGCGCGAGCAGATCGGCACGGTCGGCGCACGGGTCAACGACTTCCTCGCCGAAGCGGTGGCGCTCGTCCGCGAACGCTTCGGCGGAAAGGTGACCTACGCCTCCGTGCCGCTCGAACGCGTCAACTGGGAGCCCTTCGACATCATGTCCGTGGACCTCTATCGGTCGGCTGAGATCGCCGACCGGTTCGCCGCCGGTGTCCACGGACTCGTCGCGCAGGGCAAGCCGGTCGCGATCACCGAGTTCGGCGCGGCGAGCTACCGGGGGGCGGGGGACAGGGGAGCCCTCGGCCTGGAGGTCGTCGAGTACGACCCGGCCACCCGCGCGCCCGTCCGGCTGAACGGCGAGTACGAACGTGACGAGGCCGGACAGGCCGCGTACGTGCGTGAACTGCTTGAGGTCTTCGACGCCGGAGGCGTCGACAGCGCCTTCGTGTTCACCTTCGCGCTCTACGACCACCCGTACCGCCCCGGTGGCGACCCCCGCGACGACCTGGACCTGGCCAGCTACGGCGTCGTCAAGGTCCACGAGGACCCGGAGAGGCCGTGGGAACCCAAGGCCGCCTTCCACTCCATCGCCGCCTACTACCGCTCCTCGCCGGAACCCGCGGCCCGGTGACCACCACCCCTACGGGGAGAGCACGAGCCTGCCGTTGACGTCTCCCGTCTCCAGCCTGCGGTGTGCCTGGGCGGCCTGCGACAGTGGGAGCCGCCCGGCGACACGGGGACGCCACCGGGTCTCGCGCAGCAGGAAGGCGACGCCGCCTGCCGCGTCGGCGAGATCGGCGACGGAGGCGTTGCTGATCGCGAACCCCACGACGGAGGCGTCCCGGGTGTAGAGGGAGCCGAGCGGCAGCGCCGGGGTGGCGTGCAGCCCGGCCATCACCACCAGCCGCCCGCCACGGGCGAGAAGACCGACCCCGGCGGCCAGGTCCCCGCGTCCCGAGGTGTCCGCCCACACGCGGTAGCCGCCGGGCGCGGCCGTACGCAGGCCGTCGGCCAGGTCCGGGTCGCGGTAGTCGAGGACCTCGGCGGCGCCCAGCGCGCGGACGGAGGCGAAGTCCTCCGGACGCGCGGTGGCGACCACGCGCGCCCCCGCCGCCACGGCCAGGGCGACCGCGGCGGATCCGACGTTGCCCGCCCCGCCGCCGACGTGGACGTTCTCCCCGGCCCGCAGCCGCCCGTGCCGGAACAGGGCCAGCCACGCGGTCGCCGCCGGGTGGGCGGCCGCGACCAGGTCGGCCTCGTCGACGCCCGGCGGAACCGGGTACAGCCGGTCGGCGGCGACCACGGCGTACTCGGCGAAGGATCCCTGCCTGCCGGCGTGCCCCAGGCTGTTGCACCACACCGGCAGCCCCGGGGAGAAGCCGGTCGCGCCGGGTCCCACGGCGGCCACCTCGCCGACCAGGTCCCGGCCGATCACGAACGGCGACGGCATGGGCGTGGGGTAGGCGCCCGAGCGCACGAAGACGTCCACCGGGTCGGCGGCGACCATGCGCACCCGCACCAGGACGTCGGTGGGGCCGATGTCCGGCACCGGTATCCGGCCGTAGCGGATGGCCTCGGCGGGACCGGGGCCCGTGACGTGGGCGGCGTACATGTGCGCGGGCAGGGACATCGGTGCGCTCCGTCGTGTTCGTGGTCCTCGGGTGCCGTAAACGCTCCCGAGCGGCACGGCCGTACAGAAGGACCGACACGCCCGTCGCCTCGATCTCACCGTGAGGAGCTCACTGCGTGGCGGACGTCCGCCGCAGATGGGCGAGGACGACCTCGCTCTGGCCGACGACGGAGTGCCCGACTCCCGGCAGCAGGCGAACCGTCGCGTGCGGGACGGTCTCGTTCAGGCGCCGGACGGTGTCCTGCGAGTCGAGCATGGCGTCACGGTCACCGACGACGGCCAGCACGGGCATGGTCAGCTTCCGCAGCGTGTCGTCGGAGAAGACCGGCAACCGCTTACGGGGGAGGAACTGCCGGAAGGTGAGGGCCATCCCCTCAAGGAACTCCTCGGAACCCGGCATGTCGAGCCCCGCGACCGTCTCAAGCGTTTTGCGCTGTCCCCACAGACCGAACCGGTTCAGCAGTACGGCCTTCGGCAGCCAGCCCCACTTCTGCCTGCCGATTCCGGCGGGGCACAGCAGCGCCAGGCACTCCACCCGGTCCGGGCGGCGGGTGGCGTAGTCCAGCGCCAGCCAGCCACCGAGCGAGGCGCCGACCACGGACGTCCTCGACACCCCGAGTTCCCGCAGGACGTCGTCCAGCCAGAGGGCGTACGCCTCGGAGTCAAGCGGAGGGCGGGAGGGGGCGCTCAGGCCGGGCTCACCGATCATGTCGACGGCGTGGACGCGGAAGTGTTCGGCCCAGGAGGCCACCTCCGCGACCCACATCGCCGCGTTGGTGCCCGAGCCGTGCAACAGCACCAGCGGCGGCGCGTCCTCGGGGCCGGAGACCACGACGAAGGTCTCTCCCTCGCGGGTCGGGACCCTCCGGTGCTCGTAAGGAACGGGCCAGGTACGCAGGGTCTGGACGTACCGCTCGCGGATGCGCCGGCCGCCGTCCTCGGTCCGGTAGATGGCGGTCATGGCCTGACCACCGCGCCGGTGCGCCTCGGAGTCCGCCCGCCGCCGCCCGCGACGATGACCTTCATGTGACCCTCTCCTTCGTCGATGTGCCGTCCCCGCCCCGCCGGGTGCTCGCGCATCCGGACGAAGAGGGGAATCGCGATTCCCCAAAATCACCTTAACACCCCTCTTTAAGGGAATAATAGGGAATATTAGGGAGTCGAGCAGGCCGGTCGCCGCCCAGGAAGCAGGAGGCAAGAGATGCCGGAAGTCTCGGCGGCCGCCGTCTCAAGACCCCGCGGGACCTCCGGGCCCGAAACGGGACGACCGTCACCGGGTCGCCCCGCTCTCCGAGGAGGTGTGAACCACCCCATGCCTCTCCAGGGCCTCGACCAGGCAGGACGGCCACGGGGAGGCGTCCTCGGTCCTGGCCCCCCGTTCGAGGGCCGCGGCGTAGGAGCGGGCGTCGAGGTTGTCGCGCACCAGCCGTACGGCCTCGATGTGCATCTCGTGGAAGGGGCGCAGGGTGATGAGGCCGACGCCCACGGCCTGGCGCAGATGACGGGCGGCGCCGAGGAGCTCGGCGGCCCGGTGGTACTGCCCGGCGGCGGCGACGGCCCAGGCCAGCGCCTCCGCTCCCCAGACGGGACCCCAGCGGTCGTCGATGTCGCGCTGGCGGACCAGGGAGTCGCGCAGCAGCTCGATGGCCGCGACGGTGTCGCCGAGCCGCAGCCTGGTCAGCCCGAGCGTCCACAGTGCCCATGATTGGGCCCAGGCCGCGCCGTTCGCCTCGGCCTCCTCCAGGTAGGCGTCTCCCGCGGCGCGCGCGACGTCCGGGACGCCGAGGAAGGCGCAGGCCATCGCCCAGAGCATGGTGGCCATGTGGGCGTCTCCCCGGGCACCAGCCCGCCGGAACATGTCCCTGGCCCGTGCCAGCACGGGGATCGCCCCGGCGTCGGAATGGGTGAGCATCGCATGGGCGCCCTCCAGATAGGTGGCGACGGGCGAGGCCGGGGCGCGGTGTTCGGCGAGATACCTCTCGGCGAGCCGGTGGTCGCCCTGCAGGAGGGCCACCCAGCTCAGCATCGCCAGCGCGTCGGTGCGCCGGGGGCCGGGCGCGGACAACGCGCAGGTGCGCTCCAGCCAGTGGCGGCCCTCACCGATGGTGCTGGTGAAGAACCAGGACCGGACACGGGTGAGGTTGACGGCGATCTCCAGGCCGTTGTCCGCCTGCCCCGGCTCGGTGACGCAGAAGTCCAGCGCCGTCCGCAGGTTGGGCAGCTCCCTTCGCAGCCGGGACAGCCACTCGACCTCGCGGACGCCGCACCACTCGGCCGCGGCGGTGGCGACCAGTCTCTGGTAGTGGTCGCGGTGGAGCCGCCGCAGCCGGGCTTCCGCGCCCATGTCGGCCAGTCTCCGCCCGCCGTACTGACGGATGGTCTCCAGAAGGCGGTAGCGCGTACGGAGACCCTGGGTCCGCGCCAGCAGGACCGACTTGTGGCACAGGCTCGCCAGCAGATCCACGACGTCCCGGCGAGCGATGCCCGAGCCGGAGCACACGGCTTCGGCCGCCTCCAGGTCGAAACCGCTGGAGAAGACCGAAAGGCGCGCCCAGAGCAGACGTTCCGGCTCGGTGCACAGCTCGTGGCTCCAGTCGATGACGTCCCACAACGTCCGGTGGTAGCGGGGCATGGCCCGGATGTCGCCGCCCAGCGGACGAAAGCAGTCATCGAGGCGCTCCAGGATCTCCGCGATGGACAGCGTGCCCAGCCGTACGGCGGCCAGTTCGATGGCCAGCGGGATGCCGTCCAGGCGCCTGCACAGCTGGACGACGAGGTCGTGGTTGTCGTGGGTGACACGGAAGTCCGGTGCCGCCGCCGCGGCCCGCGCCACCAGCAACGCCACCGCGTCGTAGCCGGTCAGCGGACGCTCCCGGGACGCGGCGGCCACGGGCGGCAGGGTGAGCGGGGGCACCACCAGCACGTGCTCGTGGCGCAGGCCGAGCCGGTGCCTGCTGGTCGTCAGCATCCGCAGGCCCGGGGCGGCCCTGAGCAGGGTGTCGGCCAGAGCGCCGACCGCGGCGGCCACGTGCTCACAGTTGTCCAGCACCAGCAGCAGCCGCCTGTCACGCAGGAAGTCGGCCAGGACGTCGGCGGGCGGACGCGCGGACTGGTCGCGGATTCTCAGCGCCTGGACCACGAGGTGCTCAAGTGGCCGTCCTTCCGGCAACGCGGTCAGGTCGGCCAGCCACACCCCGTCGGGGAAGTCCCCGGACAGCTCGGCCGCCGCCCGCAGGGCCAGCCGGGTCTTGCCCACCCCGCCCGCGCCGGTCAGGGTGACCAGCCGGTTTCCTCTCACCAGACGCCCGATGTCGGCGAGCTGACGTGCCCGGCCGATGAACGTCGTCACCTCGGCGGGCAGGTTGCCGCGCACCCGCGGTGGGCTGACGTAGGCCAGCGCGGGGCTGGCGGTGAGCAACCGCCGGTGCAGTTCACGCAGCTCGTCGCCGGGATCGACGCCGAGTTGCTCGACCAGCGCGTCCCTGGCGTTGTGATAGCAGCGCAGGCTCTCGCCCCGGCGTCCCGACCGGTACAGCGCGAGCATCCGCTGCCTCCACAGTCGCTCCCTGAGCGGGTGCGCGGTGGTCAGCCCGTGCAGCTCGGCCAGCACGTCCTCGTGCCGTCCCAGCGCCAGGTCCGCCTCGATGCGAAGCTCAAGGGCGTCGAGCCTGCGTTCGTCGAGCACGGGGACGACGTCACGGCGTATGACCTCTGATCCGATGTCCGCGAGCGCCTCTCCGCGCCACAGGCGCAACGCCTCCCGAAGCAGCGTGGCGGCCTGCTCCGTCTCCTCGACGGCGGCCGCCGCCCGCGCGCGGCGCACCAGGGCGTCGAAACGGTGCAGGTCCAGCGTGTCGGCGGGCAGCTCGATCGCATACCCCCTCGGGTGCGTCGTCAGCGGGCACTCCCACCCCGCCCCGTTCAGCAGACGACGCAGCCGCAGCACGTAGTTCTGCAGCGTGTTGCGGGCGCCGTTGGGGGCGTCGTCCCCCCATACGCGTTCGATCAGCGTCTCGACGGTGACCACGCGATTGGCGTCCAGGAGCAGCGCCGCGAGCAGGGTGCGCAGCTTGGCCGCTCGGATGGTCAGGCGGTTGCCGTGGTGCAGGACCTCGACCGGCCCCAGAATCCTGAACTCGAAACCCAACCCTTTCACAGCGAATTGTAATCACATCATTACCCTCAGCTCGCAACGCGTCACGTACGGGCCCGCGACGGAGCGGTGCGCGTGACCGGCGGGTGACCGGCGTGTCGGCGGCCTCCACCACGCTACGAGTGACCGGGGCGCGCGACCCCACGGCACTGGGCGCGGGATCCCGGGTCGCGCCGCCCCGGTCCGCCGGAACGGGCACCGCCGTACGGCGTGCGAAGACAAGCGAAGGAGACGACATGACGACCAGGTTCCGTCCGGTGGCGCTGGCCGCCGCCGTGCTGGGCTCCGCCTGCCTGCTGACCGCGGGCCCGGCACACGCCACCGTCGCGACCGAGGGCACCGCCGTGCAGGCGCTCGGCGACGACGTCTACCGTGACTGGTTCACGAGCCACGCCAGGTGCGTGACCGCGGGCCAGGGCGGGATCGACCGGGGGCACTGGGGGCACTACACCTGCTCCGAGGGCGACGTGTTCTGGCACCTGTGGACCGACCGCTGAGCCGGCCCGCCGTGAGGGTGGTGCCCGTCGTGCGGACGGGCACCACCCGCGGGTCATGAGTTCAGGAATTCCAGCAGGTCGGTGTTGAACTTCTCCTTGTCGCCGGGCACCAGCGCGATGCCGTGTGAGCCGCCCTTGTACACCTTGTAGGTCGAGTTCGGGATGAGCTTCGAGGACTTGTCCGCCGAGGCCGCGATCGGCACGACCTGGTCGTCGTCACCGTGGATGATCAGGGTGGGAATGTCGAACCTCTTCAGGTCCTGGGTGA
The DNA here is from genome assembly GCF_040631445.1 of Streptosporangium sp. NPDC020072. NCBI lineage: Bacteria > Bacillati > Actinomycetota > Actinomycetes > Streptosporangiales > Streptosporangiaceae > Streptosporangium > Streptosporangium sp. NPDC020072. The sequence continues at coordinate 360,622 of NZ_JBEYAB010000008.1, forward strand.
AGTCGGTGGAGGAGAAGGCGTCCACGCAGACCACCCCGGCCTCGATGTTCTCGGCCATGGCCATCAGCCAGAAGGCGTCCTTGTTGCCCTGCGTCACCTTGTTACCGGGCCGGTTGGCGCCGAAGAAGCCCTCCGCGGAGTCCTTCCAGAACTGCGAGCGTTCGGCGAGGATACCGGCCTTGATCTTGTCGAACACCCCCTGGGGGGTGCCCTCGGGGTTGTCGTCCGTCTTGAGCATCAGCGGCGGGACCGCCGACAGCAGCACGGCCTTACTGATGCGGTCGGTGCCGTGCCGGCCGATGTAACGGGCCAGCTCCCCGCCTCCCATGGAGTGCGCGACCAGCGTGACGTCACGCAGGTCGAGCTTGGTGATGAGGTCGTTGAGATCGTCGGCGAAGGTGTCGAAGTCGTAGCCGTCGTGGGGGTGACTTGAGCGGCCGTGCCCCCGGCGGTCGTGCGCGATGGCCCGGAAGCCGTGGTCCTTGACCAGTTTCAGCTGGTCCTGCCAGGCGTCCGCGTTCAGTGGCCAGCCGTGGATGAAGATGACCGGCGGCCCGCTGCCCCAGTCGTAGAAGAAGATCTCTGTGCCGTCGCGCGTGGTCACGTAAGGCATGCCGTACCCTCCGAAGGTCTCCCGGGACGCGGATTGGCCATGGATGGCCGGTGGCTCCGGCGTCGTCACGGAGGCGATACCGCCGGGGGCGCAGAGGTAAGGCCAAAGCGAGGTCTGCGGATTTTTGCCCGTCTGCCGGAATCGGTCCGCCGGTCCCTGGGCGGACGGATTCCGGCCGGGGACCTCTCGACGTGTCCCGGTGAGGTCAGTTCCCGCGTTCGTGTCCGGCCGCCCTGAGTGCCTCGCCGAGAACGCGAACCGCCTTCGGCCCTACTCCGTGCATCGCCATCAGGTCGGCCTCGGTCAGTTCGGCGACCTGGGCGAGAGTGGTGATGCCGATGCCGGCGAGCGCCCGGGTGGCGGGCCCTCCGATGGCCTTGGGCAGGTCACCGGTCTCACCGGCGACCGCCGTCTCTCCGGCGGCGGCCTGCCGCGCGAGCTGTCGCGGCGCGTGGGAGAACCAGGCGCGGCGCACCCAGTGGTTGAGCTGCTGACCGTCGATGTCCACGAGCGGGACACGTACGCCGGCCGACGTCCCGTCGTGGGACAGCGGCTCCGCGGTCGGGTACGCCGCGAGAACCTTCTCCGCCTCCGTTGCGGGGAGGTGAAGGTGCACGTGGTCGTTGTCTTCCGTCGAGGCGAACAGGCTGCCGTGCACGGTGAACGCGATCACGCCGGGGCGGTCACCCTGCTCGGCGGTCCCGGGGAGGGAGAGCGCGGTCTTGCGAAGCTGGGCGAAAGTCGTCATGGGTCACTTTGGCATGCAGGACCGACAGAAGCTCCGTACGGCACGGATCGGGGGACCTCTCGGCGTCGTCACCGACGCCGAGAGGTCCGCCGTGTTCCCGCGCCGGCGGACGGCTCGGATGTCCTGGCGGTCTCCGGCCCGAAGGCCGGAGGCCGCCTCTCCCGCTCAGGCGGGGAAGGACGCCACGTCGCGGTCGTAGTGCCGGTGCCGGACGACGGCGTCGACGAACCGCTGGACGAAGTCGTCTCCCGCTGAGGCCTCGACGACCCCCTGGCGGCCGGGCAGCGCGGCGGCCCGCAACAGGGCCTCGCCGTCCGGCAGCACACCGATGGCCTTGCCGTGCTTGAAGGCCTCGCGGACGAACTGTACGGCGTAGCCGTCGTCCGCCTGCCCCTCACCGCCGGTGCACAGCACCGCGTCGTACAGTACCGACGAGGCCGCGCTGACCTGCTTGTCGACCGACAGCGGCCCGGCCATGCCCTCGTGCGGGGCGACCACGTCGCAGATCGCCTTCCCGTTCTCCAGCTCCTGGATCACGGGGTAGAGCGCCTCGGCGTCGGTGTGGTCGCTCACCAGGACCGCGATCTTGCGGGTGGCCAGGGACGAGGGCTGGTCGGCCTGGCTGAGCGCGGGGGAGGACCTGCCGTGGTTGACGCCCTTGGCCGTCGGCGCGGGCAGGCCGAGCCCCGCGGCCACGTGCGCGGCCAGCCCGGTGTCGACGTTGGTCAGCCGCTCGACCACCTGCTCCTTGATGTAGCGGCGCTCGACGTGCCCGAGTTCGAACAGGAACGCCTTGACGATGTGGTCCTTCTCCCAGGGGGCTATGCTGTTCCAGAACAGCGTGGCCTGGCTGTAGTGGTCGCCGAAGCTGGGGCTGCGCTTGCGGATCTTCTCGCCCTCGACCCGTTCGGTGTAGTGCCGGAAGACCCCGGTCATGTCACCGCTGAGCACGCCGGTCGCCGGGCAGCCCCCGCTGATGGAGTTCTTGGAGTAGCTCGTCCGGCTGGTGTGGATCATGTGCTGGTGGAAGCCGTCGCGGTTGTCGTTGTGCACCGGCGCGACCGCCCTGTTGATCGGGATCTGCTGGAAGTTCGGGCCGCCGAGGCGGAGCAGCTGGGTGTCGAGGTAGGAGAAGTTGCGGCCCTGCAGCAGCGGGTCGTTGGTGAAGTCGATGCCCGGCACCACGTTGGCGGTGCAGAAGGCGACCTGCTCGGTCTCGGCGAAGAAGTTATCCGGGTTGCGGTTGAGGGTCAGCTTGCCGACCGCCCGCAACGGCACCTCCTCCTCCGGAATGATCTTCGTGGCGTCGAGGAGGTCGAAGTCGAACTTGTGCTCGTCCTCTTCCGGCACGAGCTGGAGGCCCAGCTCCCACTCGGGGTAGTCGCCGTTCTCGATGGCGTCCCACAGGTCACGGCGGTTGAAGTCGGGGTCGTTGCCCTGGATGCGCAGCACCTCGTCCCACACCAGCGAGTGGGTGCCGAGCTTGGGCCGCCAGTGGAACTTGCAGAAGGTGCCCCGCCCCTCGGCGTTGACCAGCCGGAAGGTGTGCACACCGAAGCCCTGCATCATCCGGTAGCTGCGCGGGATCGCCCGGTCCGACATCAGCCACATGATCATGTGCATGGTCTCCGGCTGCAGTTGCACGAAGTCCCACAGGGTGTCGTGCGCCGACTGGGCCTGCGGGATCTCGTTGTGCGGTTCGGGCTTGACCGAGTGCACGAAGTCGGAGAACTTGATCGCGTCCTGGATGAAGAACACCGGGAAGTTGTTGCCGACCAGGTCGTAGTTGCCCTGCCGGGTGAAGAACTTGGTGGCGAACCCGCGCACGTCGCGCACCGTGTCGGCCGATCCGCGCGAGCCCGCGACGGTGGAGAAGCGCACGAAGACCGGGGTGACCAGCGAAGGGTCGCACAGGAAGTCGGCGCAGGTGTACTCGGCCAGGGACTCGTACACCTGGAAGACGCCGTGCGCGCCCGAACCGCGGGCGTGCACCACCCGCTCCGGGATGCGCTCGTGGTCGAAGCGCATCACCTTCTCCCGGAAGTGGAAGTCCTCCAGGATGGTCGGGCCGCGCTCACCGATCGACAGTGAGTTGTCGGTGTCGTCGACACGGACGCCCTGGTCGGTGGTGTACCGGGTGTCCGCCGAGTCCACCCGATACTGGTCGAGCTGCTGCTGTTTCCGGTTGCCGTCGTCTGCCACAGGTCCCCCACGGTCGAGATGAGATCGAAGCCGGGGGGCCAATCGCGCTTATACCCCCATCACCCACCCGGTCACCCCGGTCAGTCGTGAGCACCGTGGGATTCCCGGCGGATCCGGCGCGTCGCCGGACCCCTAGGAGGACTCATCCGCCGTTTCCGCGAGGACGGCCGGCGCTCCGGGCGTCGTCCTCGTCCCAGCCGCGTGGAACGGTCCCGTCCGCGAGGCGCGTCTCCTCCGGGGTGCGAGCGAGGCGACCCTTGACCCTTGGTTTGCCCGCCTGGTACTAATCGCCAACCTTGTCCTCACCCTCCGCACCCCGGAGGGTCCAGAGGGTGGGGACGCCATGCGGACTTTCACGTCCGCCATGACCAGGAGGTTCTCCGTGAGGAGTTCACTCAGACGACCTCGGCGACTTGAGCGACTGACCGTCATCGGTGGCCTGGCGACCGCGTTGTCCCTCGGGACCGTTCCGGCGTCCGCCGGTGGCGTACAGCTTCAGGCGCTGCCAGCCTCCAACCTGACGGCCGCGGCGTCCGCGACGGCGGACGCGCCACTGCCGGACTACGACAAAGAGATCGTCGGCCGGTTCGACTCGGCCAACTCCGTCAACCACATCCGGCACCTCGCCGTGGACATCGGCCCACGCCTGAACGGCACCCCGCAGGAGCGGGAGGGCGCGGAGTACATCGGCGGGATCCTGAAGTCCTACGGCTTCAAGGTGACCCTCCAGCAGTGGGGCCCGGTCTCGACCAAACGCGTCGCGAAGGTCACGTCCTCGGACGCCGACCTGCCCGGCGGGCCGAACTGGCAGATGGCCGCCTCGGCCAGCGGGAAGTTCACCGGCGACACCGGCGTGAAGGGCCAGGTGGTCGACGCCGGGACGGGCCAGTCCGCCACCGAGTTCCCGGCCGACACCGAGGGCAAGATCGTGCTGATGGACTACAGCACCAACGCCACGGTCCGCAACACCGCCGTGGCCAACGCGGTGAGCCGCGGCGCGCTCGCGGTCGTCCTGGCCTACCCGACCGGCAACTCCGCACCGCCGTCGTTCACCCTCACCACTCCCCAGCCGGGGATTCCGGTGGTCGGCGGCGGCAGCGCGCACAGCGCCTGGCTCAGGGGGCTCCTGGCCAAGGGTCCGCTGACGCTGACGATCGCGACGAACGAGTACGCGAACCCGATGGGCACCAACGTCATCGGCATCCGGCCCGCGGTCGGCGACCCGGACGGCACCACCGCGCCCATCGTCATGGTCGGCGCGCACATCGACTCGGTGCTGGGCGCGCCCGGCGCCCACGACGACGCCTCGGGCAACGGCGTCTCCCTGGAGGTCGCCCGGGTCCTCAGCCAGTACCCGCTGGACAAGGAACTGCGGATCGGCGGCTTCGGCGGTGAGGAGGGCGGTCTCCTCGGTGCCCGCGCGTACGTGAACACGCTGACCGCGGCGGAGAAGGCGCGGTTCGTCGGCGAGTGGCAGATGGACATGGTCGGCACGCCGTACGAGCCTGCCCGGCTGTGGGCGCTGACCCCGAACGGTCAGTCGAACTACGTGGTCCAGGAGGCCTACGAGTCGGCCGCCCGCGTCGGGTTCGACGGGCTGCGCAACTGCAGGCTCGGGCAGAGCGACCACCAGGCGTTCTACGACGTGGGCATCCCGTCCTCGCTGTTCATCTGGCTCGACTACCGGCCGCCGGCCCCGCCGGCCGTCTGCGGTCCCACGGGCGGGACGTACGTCACCGAGCCGCAGTACCACAGGCCGACGGACACGATGGACAACATCAGCCCCGAAAGGCTGCAGACCACCCTGGACGTCGTGGGCGGCGCGGTGGCGCACAACGCGCTGAACGCGGTGACGGTGTCCGCGCTCTCGGACGCCGGTCAGCCGCTGGCCGGGGCGCAGGTACGCGCCGACTGCGGCAACGGCCCGCGTGCCCTGGGCACCACCGGAGCCGACGGCAGGCTCAAGGCTGTCTTCCCGCACATCACGTGCGACTTCTCCGTGACCGCCGAGGGCGCGACGGCCACCGAGCGCGGAGTGGCGATCTCCGGTGACCACGCGGTGAAGGTGACCGTCGACCTCACCAAGCCGACGATCTCCCTCACCAGGCCCGCCGACGGCGCGGTCTACACGCTCGGGACGGCCACGACCGCGTCGTACCGGTGCGAGGACAACCTGTCCGGGATCGCCGGCTGCACCGGCACGGTGCCCGACGGCGGCCCGCTCGACACCTCCTCCGTCGGCTTCCACGACTTCACCGTCAAGGCCGTCGACAACGCGGGCAACACCGCGAGCCGGAAGGTGACCTACCAGGTCGTCTACCCCTGGCAGGCCTACTTCCCGGAGACGATGTCGGGCAAGGCGGGCAGCGCCGTACCGATCAAATTCAGCCTCGGCGGTGACCGCGGCACCGACGTCTTCGCCCCCGGCTACCCGGCTTCTCAGCAGGTGGCCTGTGACACCGGGAAACCGATCGGCCCGGCCGAACCGACCCGTAACCCGGGCAACTCGAAGATCAGCTACGGGGGCGGCCAGTACAACTACGTCTGGAAGACCGACAAGAGCTGGTCCGACACCTGCCGTCAGCTCCAGCTGAAGCTCGACGACGGCACCGGCCATTTCGCCGTCATCACGTTGAGGTAGCGGCGTAGCCGCGACACGACCGCCCGGCCGGGAGACGGGATCGGCCCCGTTCCCCGGCCGGGTTTCCATCGGCGCCGGCCCGCTTCCGGCCGATCCGTACCGGCTCGGCTCTTAGCCGGGGACCGGATTCAGGTTGCTGACACAGAATCTGGTGGTCGTGGCGTAGAACGCGGCCCCCGCCCGCCGGCCCGGCCGTCGAGACCTCCGCCGTGGTGTCCGCCCGGGGCCTGGGTCTCTCGCTCAGGGAGGTGACGTGAGTACGGTTCGCCGTCACGTGGCGTCGGACTTGCGTCTGCGGTAGGCCCGCTGGCGGCACGAGGGGGAGCAGTACGCCCTGGGGCGTCCCGAGGCGGGTTGTTCGACCGGCGTGCCGCACACGACACACACCCCCGTTTCGTCACTGGTTTCGTAACGTTTTTTGACCAGCAGCTCGATGCCGTCCAGCAGCCGGGCGAGGCCGAACTCGAAGGGGTCCTCCGGCCGGTCGTAGCCCCCCTCCTCCCACAGGCGAGCGATCACGGGGTAGCCGTTCAGCTGCTCGAACAGCGTGTCACGGCTTCCCCACCACTCCTCCTCACTGAGGCCGCTGTGCCGTTCGGCCTCGGCCGCCTCGACCAGCAGCAGCGCCTCCGAGTCGACGAACCTGCCGACGAGACCGGCCACCGCGATCACCTCGGAGGGGGGCAGGCCGGTCTCGGCGACCACGCCGAGCATCTGCTCGTAATGCGCGATGACGTTGGGGCCGGGCACGTGGCGCCCGCCCCGTATCTCCGACAGCCAGGGATGACGGCGGCGCAGCTCCCACCCCTGCCTGGCGCACGTCTCAAGCCGCGCCCGCCAGCCGTCCCTCCCCGTCGCGTCCGCGTTCACGCCCGCGTCCACGGTGCCCGGGCTCTCGCCCGTCACCGCGTCGCGCATGAGGTCGATGAGCTGCTCGCGGCCGGACACGTGCCGGTAGAGCGACATGGTGGTGAAGCCGAGCCGCTCGGCGACCTTGCGCATGGACAGCCCGGCCAGCCCCTCGGCGTCGGCCAGCTCGATGCCCGCGCGCACGATCCGGCCCAGGCTCAGCCCCCGCCTCGCCTCCGCGCCGTCCCGCCGCCACAGCAGTTCGACCGTGCGCTCAGGATCGTTCACCTTGTCATCCCTCATGTTTATGGTATACACCATGTGCACACCATAAACATGTTTCGAGAGGACACATCCATGATCGAACTGTTCGTCGCCCCCGGCGGGGACGACTCCGCCCCGGGGACGCGGGAACGCCCGTTCGCCACCCTCGGCCGTGCCGGGCTGGCGGCCCGCGCCCTGACCGGCGAGGTCGTCGTGCGGCTCAGGGCGGGCGCGTACGCGCTGACCGAGCCGCTCGAACTCACCGCCGCCCCCGGCCGTGACGGCCGTGACGGCCACGTCACCTACCAGGCCCACGGGTACGGCACCGCCGAACAGGAGGAGGTCGTCGTCAGCGGCGGCCGTACCGTCATCGGCTGGCGGGAACTGGACGGCGTGTGGCTGGCCGACGTCGGCGACCTGGAAACCCGCCAGCTCTACGTGGACGGCCGGCGGGCCGAACGGGCGGGTGTCGAGGCCCTGCCCGGCGAGATCACCCTGACCGAGACCGGCTACACCACCGACAGCACGGCGCCGTCGGCCTGGCGAAATCCGGGCGACGTGGAGTTCGTCCACCGGGGCGTCTACCCGTGGACCGAGGCCCGCATCGGTGTCGCCTCGGTCACGACCGGCGGCGACGGCACGGTGATCACCATGGCGCAGCCCGCGTTCGGACGCGCCCTGGAGCTGTACAACTCCACCTGGCAGGGCCAGACCTCACGGGGACCCGGCCTGCCGACCAGGGTGGAGAACGACGCCTCCTTCCTCACCGAGCCCGGCACGTTCGTCCTGGACCGCTCGCGCCCCGGGCGGCACGTCCTGCGTTACCTGCCCCTGCCCGGTGAGCACCCGGAACGCACCCGGGTGGTCGCGCCGGTCCTGGAGACACTGGTGCGTGTCACCGGCGGGCGCGGTGTGACCTTCCTCGGGGTGACGTTCGCCGAGGCCACCTGGCTGCGGCCGAGCGGGCCTGAGGGCTTCCTGCACTACCACGGCGGCGGCTTCCACGTCGGCGGCCCGATCGACACGGTCCCGATCGACGGCTCCGGCTCCTCGGTCACGGTGCCCCGGGAGCCCGTCACGATCCCGGCCTGCGTGGTGGTCGAGAACGCCTCCGGCGTGCGGTTCGAAGGGTGCCGCTTCACCCGGCTCGGCGCCACCGGGCTCGGTGTCTCCGCGTCGGAGGACGTCACGGTGCGCGGGTGCGACTTCGACACGCTCTCCGCCGGGGGGATCGTGGTCGGCGGCAGTCGTTCGGTCCTCGTCGAGGACAACCGGGTCCACCGCGTCGGCCTGGAGTTCTCCGGCTCGCCCGGCGTCGCGCTGAACGGCACGACCGGATGCACGGTCGCGCACAACCACATCGCCGACGTGCCCCACTGCGGCATCGTCGCCGGGCCCGGCACGGGCACCCGCGTCCTGAACAACCTCACGAGTGGCACGATGCAGGTGCTGGCCGACGGGGGAGGTGTCTATCTCGCCGGTCCGCAGGGCGGCTCCCACGACTCGGGGGCGGTCATCCGGGGCAACGTCATCGAGGACACGCGCACGCCGTACAACTTCGGCCTCTACACCGACTACGGCGCGGCGTGGGTGACGGTCGAGGAGAACCTGGTCGTCAGGGCCGACAGCACGGCCGTCCTGCACGTGTCGCCGCCGCTGGACAACGTCGTCTACCGGGGCAACCTGTGGGACGCCGACCCGGTCGGCGCCGACGCGCCGCCGCCGGGGGTTCTCTACGAGGACAACGTCACCTTCACCGGCGGGCCGGAGCCGGAGGCCGCCGCCGCGATCCGGGCCCGGGCCGGTCTCCTGCGGAAGGCCCCGGCGCCGTCCTGATCCGGGGTCCCGTTGACGCCTTCCCGCCCGCCGTACGGCTCTAATGGAGGGACTGCCGGACAACGCCGAGGAGACCGTCGTGACGACACGACCGCCCCTGCCGCCCTTCACCCTGGAAACCGCGCTGGAGAAGGTCCAGGCCGCCGAGGACGCCTGGAACACCCGTGACCCGGAACGGGTCGCGTCGGCCTACACCGAGGACTCCGTGTGGCGTAACCGCGATCGTTTCGTCACGGGCCGGGCGGAGATCGTGGCGTTCCTGCGGGAGAAGTGGGACCGGGAGCTTGACTACGCACTCCGCAAGGAGCTGTGGGGGTTCCACGGCGACCGGATCGCGGTGCGCTTCCAGTACGAGTGCCGGGACTCCTCCGGTCAGTGGTGGCGCAGCTACGGAAACGAGCTGTGGGAGTTCTCCCCGGAGGGGCTCATGAGCCGGAGGGAGGCCAGCATCAACGACACGCCGATCTTCGAGGACGACCGGCGCATCCACGGTCCCCGTCCGGCCGACCAGCGTGGCGTCCCGCTTCCGATCCGCTGAACAGATCGTTTCGATCGACGCTCGGATGTCTAGCGATGCTAGAATCGGGGGATGTCGGTACGGGAACGCAAGGAGCGCGAGCGGGCGCACCGCCACCAGCTGATCGTCACGACGGCTCGGGAGCTCGCCGAGGAGCAGGGGTGGGAGGCGGTCACCACACGCCGCCTGGCCGAACGCATCGAGTACAGCCAGCCCGTGCTCTACAGCCACTTCCGCGGCAAGCGTGAGATCGTCGGGGCCGTCGCCCTGGAGGGGTTCGCCGAACTGACGGCGGCGATGCGGCGCGCGGTCGCGGACTCCTCCGGGGGGCGGGCCGCGGTGTCCGCGCTCGCGGAGACGTATGTCGGTTTCGCCGAACGCAACCCCGCGCTGTACGACGCGATGTTCCTTCTCGACACCGGCCTGCCCTTCGCCGACGCGGCGACCCCCGCGCCGCTGCGCGAGGGGTTCGGCGCGCTGCTCGACACGCTTCGCGACGTGGCGGGGGACGCCGACCCGGGTCTGTTCGTCGAGGTCTTCTGGGCGGCCATGCACGGCCTGGTCGCGCTCACCCGCTCGGGCCGCCTGCCCGCGGAGGGGTCGGCACAGCGGCTCGACCTCCTGGTCGACAGGTTCGCCGGCAGGCCGTGACGGCACGCCGTCATGGCCTGCCGTCCAGGTCCTCGAACAGCGCGGCCGTCCGGTCCGCGCTCTCCAGGGCCCGGCGCCCGGTGGCGAGCAACCCCAAGGCCACGACGCAGACACCGAGCCCTGCCACCAGCCACCACACCCCCCGCTCGGCCGCGGTGAACGCCGTACCGCCGCGGGTGAGGGCCGGCCCCATGATCATTCCGGCGATCGCGACGCCCAGCGTGGTGCCGCTCTGCCGTCCCGCCGAGGCCAGTGAGGCGGCCACCCCGGCCATCGAACGGGGCATCCCGGAGACCGCCGTGTTGGTGATCGGCGGGTTGACGGCCCCCAGGAAGACGCCGAACAACAGGAACGTCACGAGCACGGCCGGCAACGGGGTCGCGGGGCCGAGCCGGAGCGAGGCCAGAGCACCCAGGGCCAGGGCGCTCCCGGCGACCACCAGCGGCAGCCGGGGGCCGCGCGCGCCGACCAGCCTTCCGGTGAGGGGGGAGAGCACCACGGTCAGCGCCCCGACCGGCAGCAGGCACAGCCCGGCCGCCAGCGCGGACATGCCGCGCACCTCCTGCAGGTACAGGGTGGTCACGAACAGGAAGGCGCCGAACCCGCACAGCGCGAAGAAGGCCATCAGGATCGCCGACCCGAACGGCACACTCCGGAAGAGCCGCAGTTCGAGCAGCGGATCGGTACGGCGTGGCTCGTGGCGCAGAACGCCCAGCACGCCGAGCGCGGCGACCACGAGCAGCCCCAGGATCACCGGTGAGGTCCAGCCGAGCCGCCGGGACTCGATCACCGCGTAGACGACGCAGCCCAGCACCACGACCACCAGGGCCTGACCGGCCGGGTCGAAGCGGCGCGGGCGAGGGGCACGGGACTCGGGAACGAACAGCGCGGCGCACCCGATCGCGGCGGCCACGACCGGCACGTTGACCCAGAAGACGGCGTGCCAGCCGAAACCGTCGACCAGGAGGCCGCCGAGGACCGGGCCGAGCGCCAGCGCCAGGCCGGTCGTCGCGCCGAACACGCCGATGGCCCTGGCCCGGTCCGCGGGCTCGGGGAAGGCGGTGGCGGCGATCGCCATGGCCACCGGGTTGAGCATCGTGCCGCCGACGGCCTGGACGACCCGTGCCGCGACCAGCCAGCCGACACTCGGCGCCAGCCCGCACAGCAGCGAGCCGATCCCGAAGGCCGCCAGGCCGATCTGGAAGACGCGTCTGCGGCCCACCCGGTCGGCGGTCGAGCCCGCCGGCACCAGGAAGGCGGCGAGCACCAGGGTGTAGGCGTCCACCGTCCACTGCAGGCCCGAGGCCGAGGCGTGCAGGTCACGGCGAATCGAGGGAAGCGCGACGTTGACGATGGAGATGTCCATGACCACGACGGCCGCGCTGACGCAGCAGATCGCGAGCACCAGGAGCCGGCGACCGGGCTCGTCGGCCGTGGTCCGGAATCGTGTCGGATGAATCACGACCGCGAGGCTAAGATTTAGAGCGTGCTCGAAGTCAATCCGCAGACGGCCCTCCCCGACGCCCAGGAGGGGCTGAGCATCGCCGAGGCCGCCCGCCGTACCGGGGTCAGCGTGCACACGCTGCGCTACTACGAGCGTGCCGGGCTGGTCGTCACCACCGTCGACCGCACCGTGGGCGGATGGCGGAGATACCGGAAGATCGACCTCGACTGGATCGTCGTCTGCACCAAGCTGAGGGCCACCGGCATGCCCATCAGGACCATCCGGCACTACGCCGAGCTCGTGGCGGCCGGGCCGGGCAACGAACGGGAACGGCTCGCCCTCCTGGAGGCGCACCGCGGCGAGGTGACCGCCAGGCTCGCCGAGGTACGGGAAAGTCTCGACCTCATCAGCCACAAGATCGACGTCTACCGGGGGCGGCTCGCCGCGGGAGACGCCGACCGGCTGTGGGCCCCCGACCCCGGCCACGACTGAGGCGGCCCCCTCACGACAGCGGTTCGTCGAAAAGGGCGAGCTCGTCATCGCCGGGAGCCTGGAAGAGCCTCAGATACTCCTCAAGCAGCTCACGGCCGACCGGAGCCGTCCCAGGCGCCCCCTGTCTGTCGCGGACCTCCAGACGGCGGCACAATTCATCGACCGATGTGGCCAGATAGCGCAGCTCGACAGGAAAACCGAGCGCGCGCCCGCAAACGCTTCTCGTCGCGTTCGGAACGCCCCCAGAAGCCGAACTCCAGGATCACGTTCTGCCCCAGTGCCGGCAACTCCTGAGCATGCTCCCAGAACCGCCGTTCAAGCCGGTCGCGCACGTCCGCGTCGAACAGGTCGACGCCGAGATCGGCCATCCATTCGTCCGGGCACAGCCGCACCGCCGGAATCTCTCCCGCCAGCCGCTTGGCCGGCGTCGTCTTCCCAGAGCCGGGCGGTCCGCACAGCAGGATCAGCCTCGGCTCGGAGCCCGCGTCGCCCATCGGAATCCTCCATCGCTCCGGTACTCCGGCCGCCGCGCCGTCACGGCCACCCTTCCGGTGGACCGTCCGCGTGACCGTACCGGCCGCCTTCGTGCGGCCACGACGGCGGCCGACGTCCTGAGCGGATCCGGCCTCGTGCCCGGCTCGCCCACTGTGGCCGGATGCGTCCACGTGCCGCAACCAGCCGGCCGGTCAAAAGGTGACGCGTCAGCACGTGTGCCGGCCACCAGGAGGACAACCCACGCCGGCCCATGACGAGTCAAACGGTGCCGCCCGTGAGGACTGTGTGACCCGGCGGGACGAAGAAGCCCCTCCCGGGAGAGCGCACGGAAAGTAGCCGAGTGGCTACTTTATGTGGCATCACGGAGGTGATTCCCCATGCCCAGCGCCAGCCAGATCGTGTGCGTGGCGGCCATGCTCGTCGCGGCCGTGCTGATCTGCGCGCCCGCCGCGCACGCCGACCCCCCGCAGACCAACCGGGAGCTCATCAACCGGATGGACGGCGGCCGTCTCGCCGTCCTCGGCGACAGCCTCGCCGACGGCGCCGAGGCGATCGCCCTGCGTCACCCCCGGTGGAGATACCGGACGGTCAAATGGACCTACACCGTCAAGGACGACGGCTACTACGTGATAAAGAACGAGGCGGCCAACAAGTGCCTGCAACCGGTGACGGGCCTTCCCCGGGAGGCCGACAAGGTGGTCGTGCGAACGTGCAACGGCTCGCCCCTGCAGGACTGGTCGCGCCGCCCCGAGCAGGGTGACTCCGACCAGCGCACCGGCTGGGCCGCCTACCGTCCCCGGCTCAACACCACACTCGCGCTGACCCTGGACTCCTACCAGGGGCCCGGCAGCTGGGACACCCTCCACCTCGCCCGCGACCAGAACTCCACCGACCGGCTGTGGCGGTTCCTGCGTGAGGACGAGACCTGGTGACCGCCCGGCCGGCAAGCGGCGGCACCCTTGACGGCGCCGGTCAGATCGATTAGACCTCAGGGGTTCTGTTGATCACCCCCCAGGAGGGCACCATGTCCGACAGCGCGTTGTTACGATTCGCGGCCCGCGCCGCACTGGCCGCCGCGACGGCCGGCTCCCTGGTCGCGCTCAGCTCCCTGCCCGCCTCCGCGGCCACGGACCCGGCCGCGCCCTCGGCCACCGACTCGGCCGCGAACCAGGCCGGGGGCAGGCCGCCGAGGCCGACGAACGGGCCGTGCCACTACACCCCGACGCCGGACGACCCCGCCGTACGGCGTGTGCCGCTGCCGCCGGACCCGCGTCGCACCCCCACCAGGACGGTCACCACGACCCTCAGCACCAACCACGGCCGGATCGGCCTGACCCTCAACGCCGCCAAGGCGCCCTGCACGGTGCAGAGCTTCGTGCACCTGGCCAGGCACGGCTTCTACGACTTCACCGGCTGCCACCGGCTGACCGCCTACGACCGCCTCAAGGTTCTGCAGTGCGGCGACCCCGGCTTCACCGGTGAGGGCGGCCCGGGCTACAAGTACAAGGACGAGCTGCCCACCGACCTGCCGCCGTGGCCCGGTGACACCACCGGCACGCGCAAGACCTACGCCCGCGGGGTGCTGGCCATGGCCAACGCCGGGCCTGACACCAACGGCAGCCAGTTCTTCCTGGTCTACGGAGACTCCGGCCTGCCGCCCAACTACACGGTCTTCGGCACGGTCGACGCGGCGGGCCTGGCCGCCCTCGACCGTGTCGCCGCGGGCGGCATCCAGCCAACGCCGGACGGCCCCACCCCGCCGGTCGACGGTAAGCCCGTCCTTCCGGTGAAGATCCGCCACGCCCAGGTCTGGCGCTAGTCTCCGTTGTCCGCGTGGTCCGCGGGTGCCCCCTCCATGCGGGAGTCACCGGCGGACCCCGGCACACGGTCTCAAACCCTGATGACGTCACTCTGAGACTCCGGGAACAGTGACGAGAGGAGACCGCCGTCGTCCACGGAGACAACGACGCGAATATCCTCGCCATCCCAGAATGCCTTTGAGGCGATCGTCCAGGTCTTCCCCTGTTCGTCCACATACCTTTCGCGGACGCTCCCGTCGAGAAGCCTCTCCCCGACCTCGGACGCGGCCTCACCGACCCGGTATCCGAGCTTTTCCACGGCTATGGCTCTGGCCTTCGATCGATTCACCTGTCTCCTCGCTTCCCAGGCCCGGGAAACCGGCCGAGCGTCTCCGGCGTGCGGACCCCGGAAGATCATGCATCCCGCTCTGGCTGCCGGACGAACCAGGCGCGGGAAATGGTGGAGGCCGACGAAGCCCTCACGATCCGGTCGTCAGCAGGATGGGTGAATGGCTGACCTCACCCACCTGCGGGACCTGCTCGACAGTCAGGCGAAAGCCCTCCAGGTTCCCGGCGCAGCCGTCGGCGTGATCGTCGACGGCACCGAACACGTCCTCACCACCGGCGTCGCCAGCGTCGACGCCCCGGCCCCCGTGACGGGCGACACGCTGTTCCAGATCGGTTCGACCACCAAGACGGTCACCGCGACGGCGATCATGCACCTCGTCGAGCGCGGCCTGCTCGACCTGGACGGACGGGTACGGCGTTACCTGCCCGACCTGCGGCTCGCCGACGAACAGGCCGCCGAGGAGCTGACCGTCAGGCACCTGCTCACCCACACCGGCGGCTTCCTCGGCGACGTCGACGACGGCGACAGCTGGGGCGCCGACGCCCTGGCGGCCTCGATCACCACCTACGACCGGCTGCCCCAGCTCTTCGCACCGGGGCGGCTCGCCTCCTACAGCAACGCCGGGTTCAGGCTGCTCGGCAGGATCGTCGAGGTCGTGTGCGGCAAGCCGTACGAGACGGCGGTCGGCGAGATCGTGCTCACGCCCCTGGGGATGGACTCCAGTTCCTTCTTCCCCTGGGAGGTCGCGACCCGGCCGCACGCCGTCGGCCACGTCGTCCGGCCGGACGGCCCGCACGTCGCGCACACCTGGGGGCTGTTCCGCGAGGGCATGCCCGAAGGGGGACTGGTCTCCTCGGTGCGCGACCAGCTCCGCTACGCCGCCTTCCACCTGGGCACGGGCGCCGTGGACGGCCAAGGGCCGGTCGGAGCCACGACCAGGGAGCTGATGCAGCGGGAGCACGTCCACCTCGGCGCGCCGTGGAGCGGCATCGGCCTGCCGTGGCTGCTTGAGGAACGGCCGGGCCTGCGGCTGGTCACCCACGGCGGCAACATCGGCAACCTGCAGCTGTCGTCGTTCGTACTGGCCCCCGAGCACGGTTTCGCCGTCACCACGCTCACCAACTCGGCGCCGGGCAGGGTTCTGGGCACGCTGGTGACCGACTGGTGCCTGGAGCACCTGCTCGGCGTGCCGTCGCAGGCCGTACTGCTGCCGCTGGGCGAGCCCGGGCCGGAGTACGCGGGCAGCTACGACGCCGGGCAGTGGATCTTCGAGGTGGACGAGAAACTGACGGCGCGGTTCGTGCTGCGGCCCGAGCTGGTGGCCGCGGGGGTCGAGGGCATGCCCGACATGCCGCTCGCGCTGGTCGAGGGCTCCGACGACCTGACGATCGCCGCCGACCCCAAGCAGGTCATCGGCCGTTTCCTGCGGGACGACGCGGGCGAGATCGCCTTCCTGCACCTGGGCGGCAGAGCGGCCAGGCGCGTCCGCTGATCCGTGCCCCGAACGATCGGGGCACGGACCGCGCGAAGCAGGCGGATCAGGACTCGGGCTCGTAGGCGAGGTTCGGGCGCAGCCAGCGCTCGGTCTCCTCCTGGCTCATCCCCGTACGGCGCGCGTAGTCCTCGATCTGGTCGCGGCCGAGCCGTCCGACGGTGAAGTAGCGGGCGTCGGGGTGGGCGAAGAGCAGCCCGCTGACGCTCGCCGCCGGGGTCGTGGCGTACGACTCGGTCAGGACCATGCCGTGCGACTCCGCGCCGAGCAGGTCGAACAGCGTCCGCTTGCGGGTGTGGTCGGGGCAGGCCGGGTATCCCAGCGCGGGCCGGATGCCCCGGTACCGTTCGGCGTGCAGGTCCTCAAGGACGGGCTGGGAGTCCGGCTCGAACCAGGAACGACGCGCCTGCAGGTGGATCTGCTCGGCGAACGCCTCGGCCAGACGGTCGGCGAGCGCCTTGACCATGATCGCCTGGTAGTCGTCGTGGCTCTCCTCGTAACGGGCGGCCAGCTCCTCCGCGCCGTGCACGGCCACCGCGAACCCGCCGATGTGGTCCCCGGAGGGCGCCACGTAGTCGGCGAGGCTGCGGTTGGGCCGCCCCTCGGGCTTGAGCGTCTGCTGACGCAGCATCGGGATCCTGATGCCGTTCTCCAGCACCAGGTCGTCGCCCTCGGAGTGCGCCGGCCAGAAGCCGTAGACGCCCTCCGGCCGCAGCGAGCCGTCGGCGATGATCTGGTCGAGCAGCCGCTGCCCGTCGTCGTACAGGTCACGGGCGGCGGGCTGCTCAAGGATCGCCGGGAAGGTGCCCTTGAGCTCCCACGCCAGGAAGAAGAAGCGCCAGTCGATCATCTCGCGCAGCTCGGTCAGGCTCGGCCTGACGACCTTCAGGCCGGTGAACTCGGGGACGGGCAGCTCGTCGAACACCGGGCGTTCGGCGTTCGCGCGGGCCTCCTCCAGGGTGAGCATCGGCTGGCGCCTGCGGTTCTCGTGCGCCTCGCGCAGCGCCTGCTGCTCCTCACGGTTGGCGGCGTCGAGCGCCTCCGCCCGCTCGGCGTCCAGCAGGTCGGAGACCACCCCGACGACCCGGGAGGCGTCCAGGACGTGCACGACCGTGTTGGTGTAGGCGGGGGCGATCCGTACGGCCGTGTGCTGCCTTGAGGTGGTCGCGCCCCCGATGAGCAGCGGCAGCTTCAGGCCACGCCGCTCCATCTCGGCGGCGACCGAGACCATCTCGTCCAGCGAGGGGGTGATCAGCCCGGACAGGCCCACGGCGTCGGCGCCCTCCGCCACGGCCGTGTCGAGGATCTTCGCGGCGGGCACCATGACGCCCAGGTCCACGACCTCGTAGTTGTTGCAGCCCAGGACCACCCCGACGATGTTCTTGCCGATGTCGTGGACGTCGCCCTTGACCGTGGCCAGCACGACCTTGCCCTGACCCTTGCGGGTCTCCACCTGCCCGGCCAGCCGGGCGCGCTCCTTCTCGGCCTCCATGAACGGTTCGAGGTAGGCCACCGAGCGCTTCATCACCCGGGCGCTCTTGACGACCTGCGGCAGGAACATCTTGCCCGAGCCGAACAGGTCACCGACGATCTTCATGCCGTCCATGAGCGGGCCCTCGATGACCTCAAGGGGACTCGCGGCGATCTTGCGGGCCTCCTCGGTGTCCTCCTCGACGAAGTCGGTGATGCCGTGCACCAGCGCGTGCGCGAGGCGCTCGGCGACGGGCTGCTCCCGCCACGACAGGTCGACCTTGCGCTCGGTGCCGCTCCCGGAGACCGTCCGCGCGAACTCGATGAGCCGGTCGGTGGCGTCCTCCCGGCGGTCGAACAGGACGTCCTCGACGTGTTCGAGCAGGTCGGCGGGGATGTCGGCGTAGACGGCGAGCTGCCCGGCGTTGACGATGCCCATGTCCAGCCCGGCCCGTACGGCGTGCAGCAGGAACGCCGAGTGCATCGCCTCACGCACCACGTCGTTGCCGCGGAAGGAGAACGACAGGTTGGAGATGCCGCCGGAGGTGAGCGCGCCGGGGCAGCGCTCCTTGATGCGCGGCAGCGCCTCGATGAACTCCTTGGCGTAGCCGTTGTGCTCGCTCATGCCGGTGGCGACGGCCAGCACGTTCGGGTCGAAGATGATGTCCTCGGGGGCGAAACCGACCTGCTGCGTCAGCAGGTCGTAGGCGCGCCCGCAGATCTCGACCTTGCGGTCGGCCGTCTCGGCCTGCCCCTGCTCGTCGAAGGCCATGACGACGACGCCCGCGCCGAAGCTCTTGACCCTGCGAGCCTGTTCGAGGAAGGGCTCCTCGCCCTCCTTGAGGCTGATGGAGTTGACCACCCCGTTGCCCTGGACGCACTTGAGCCCGGCCTCCAGCACGCTCCACCGCGAACTGTCGATCATCACCGGGATCTTGGCGATCTCCGGCTCGGTCGCGATGAGGTTGAGGAAGGAGGTCATGACCTGCTCGCTTTCGAGCAGGTCGGCGTCCATGTTGACGTCCAGCAGATTGGCCCCGCCCCGGACCTGCTCCAGCGCCACGTCGGCGGCGGCGTGGAAGTTCCCGGCCTCGATGAGACGGCGGAACCGCGCGGAGCCGGTGACGTTGGTGCGCTCACCGATCATGACGAAGCCGGTGTCCGGGCCGATCTCGAAGGTCTCCAGGCCGGAGAAACGGCTGCGCCTGGGCGGGGTGGCGACCTGGCGCGGCGCCCGCCCGGCGACGATGCCCGCGATCTGCTTGATGTGCGCGGGGGAGGTGCCGCAGCAGCCGCCCACGAGGTTGACCAGTCCCTCGGCCGCGAACTCGCCGAGCAGGTGCGCGGTCTCCTCCGGCGTCTGGTCGTAGCCGCCGAACGCGTTGGGCAGGCCGGCGTTGGGGTGCGAGGCGGTGTAGGTGCCGGAGAGCTTGGCCAGCTCCTCCACGTGCGGGCGCATCTCCACGGCGCCCAGCGAGCAGTTCACACCGACGACCAGCGGCTTGGCGTGCTTGACCGAGTTCCAGAACGCCTCGACCGTCTGACCGGACAGGGTGCGCCCCGACAGGTCGACGATCGTCACCGAGATCCACAGCGGCAGGTCGGGCGCGACCTCCTGGGCGGCGGTGATCGCCGCCTTGGCGTTGAGCGTGTCGAAGATCGTCTCAACGAGGAGCAGGTCGACGCCGCCGTCGGCCAGCGCCGCGATCTGCTCGGCGTAGGACGCCTTGACCTGGTCGAACGTGACGGCCCTGTAGGACGGGTCGTCCACCCGGGGCGACAGCGACAGCGTGACGTTCAGCGGCCCGACCGATCCGGCGACGAACTTCCCGCCCGCCTCGTCGGCGGCCTGACGCGCCAGCCGCGCGCCCTGCAGGTTCATCTCCCGCACGTGCTCCTGCAGGCCGTAGTCGGCCTGGGCGATGCTCGTGGCGGTGAAGGTGTTGGTCGTGGTGATGTCGGCCCCGGCCGCGAGGTACTGCCGGTGCACGTCGAGAATGAGGTCGGGCCGGGTGATGTTCAGCAGGTCGGGGTCGCCGGTGACGTCCATCTCGTGGTCGGTGAACCGGTCGCCCCGGTAGTCCTGCGGGGTGAGCTTCGCGCCCTGGAGCATCGTGCCCCACGCGCCGTCGAGCACCGCGATCCGCTGGTCGAGGATGTCCCTCAGCCGCCGCGTACGCTCCGCACGCGTCTCGACCGGCGCTGTCTTCTCCACTTCGAGGCCTCCCTTCAGCTGGGAGGCGCCCTTGTTCGAATGGTGCGGGCCGAGCGTGGCGGGCGTGAGCCCGTTGCAGCGCCTCTCGACCTGAGAGCCAATCTTACTCACGCCCCAAGACGTTCTGTGATCCGATGGGCCGCGGGACGAATCCCCGGAAAGCGACCGCCGTACGTCTCACCGCAGGTTGATCGCGGCCGAGGGCCGGTGACGTGGCGGTAAGGGAACAATCTTGAACCCTCCGGCGCCCGAGGGAACGGCTCCCGCCCGGACGGCCGGGTGAAGGGTGACGCGGATCACAGGAACCCGGCGGGGGCGGCGGACAGGTACGGGTGTGGAACGAACAATGCGTACCCGGCTCAGAGCCGGTGACCCGGCGGCTTTCAGCGAGCTGTTCGGCGAACACGCGCAGACGATCTACCGCTACGCCGCCCGGGCCGCGCTGTACCGGGCGACGGCGCTCATCCCCGGCGTGCGCCTGGTGGCCAGGTCGGCGGACGCGATGAACCGTCAGGGCATCGCGGTGGCGTTCGACGCCGACGGCGAGCGCACCGAGTGGATCTTCGACGCCGGCTCCTGGCCTTCCTCGGCACACGCGACTACCTGATCGCCGACTCCAGCCGGGGCAGGGCGGGAACCCTCATGAGCTCCAGCGCCGTCATGTCCCAGACGGTCACCGACCAGGCGGGCTGACCCGCTCAGGAGGACGCGGCCGGTACGGCACGCCCTCCCCGGATCAGGGGAAGGCCCGCGCTCAGGCGCTCACGCAGCGCCCCGGAGCGCACACCGATCTCAGCGAAGTCGTCCGGCCCCGGCTCACCGTCCACCAGGACCTCGGGGACCATGAGAGCCGACAGCGGGACCTCGGGGCCGGGGTCTTCGAGGCCGCCCGCTCCCAGGTCCGTGAGATCCATGTAACGGGGGGCGAGCACCCTGCCCCGCAGGGTGCCGGCGACCAGATCGGGACGGAACTCGTTCCAGAGGATCGTCACCGCCGTGCGCAGGTCGCCGTGGACCTTCACGAGCTTGTCGGTCCAGTTGCCCACGAAGGTCTCGACCTCGACGTCGCCCAGCACGACGAGCTTGACGTCCCCCTCCAGCAGGACGTTGGCGGCGCGCAGGTTTCCCAGGACGACCAGCGCGGCGGCCCCGTCGTCGACGTTGACGATGTTGCCCTCGACGGTCAGGTCGCCGTCGATCACGTAGCCCGTCGCCTGGTCCGGGGTGTCGGCGCACCACGGGGAGCCGTCGTGGTCGTCGAGGGAGAGCTCCCCGGTGACCCGGGCGGCGCCGGGGTGCAGGATGTACTCCTCCTCGTAGAGGTCACGGTAGGTCTCCCGGGCAAGGCCGCGCCGCTCGAACAGCTCGACCGCGGCGGCCCAGGACAGGTAACTGCTCGGCATGGACGGTGACCCTAGCGGGGATCACCGACATCCCACCCGCCGTGCGCCGGGCGGCGGATCGGGTACGGCGCGGCGGAGGCCGCCGTGCGCCGGGCGGCACAGCACCGGACCGGCCAAGCCGGAGGGGGAGGTCACGCGGCGCCGCGGCACCGCCTCCGGCCAGGAAGGCGGCCGCCACCCGGCCTCCCGAAAGGATATGCCAGCCTTTTTCATGCGTAAGCCTGAAACAGGGACATCGGCCGGTCGAAGACCAATCAAAAACACAAAAAGGCGTTGGTTTTTGGGATTTTTCGCCACGCGAAACCAATGGGCATCTCGGCAGCTCAAGTGAGAGGTGAGGCCCGTTCGGCCGGGCTCGCAATCGTCAACAAAAGCGATTGTTCACTCACCTGACCACATCGCCAGGAAATTCATCCGGAATGAAATATGGCGGCGGGTGAAAACGATATCTACGCTTCTTCATATGAGCAGAGCTTCATATGTTCCCGCGGGCGAGGGCTGCGCGGTGCGCATGGTCGATCCGGATCGGGTCGGCACGGTCGCCGAGGCGATGCCGGGGGCGGAGTCGATCGAGGAACTCGCCGGGGTCTTCGCGCTGCTGTCCGACCCGGGGCGGTTGCGGGTGATCATCGCACTGCTCAAGGGCGGGGAGATGTGCGTGTGCGACATCGCCGCGGCGTGCGGCCACAGTGAGTCGGCGGTCTCCCACACGCTGCGCCTGCTGCGCGCCTGTCACGTCGTGCGGGTGCGCCGGTCCGGGCGCATGGCCTACCACCGCCTCGACGACGCCCACGTCCGGATGCTGCTGGGCCTGGGCCTGTCCCATGTCAGCCACGCCCCGGACACGGCCCGCGGATACCGGCCTCCGGAGCAGGCCTCATGACCTCGCGCCACGACGACCACCGCGCCGATCCGCACGGCCCCCACCCGAACTCCGCGGGACACCGGCCGAACGGACCGGCCGAAGGCCCAGAAGGGAACGCGCTCGATGGACCTGCTCTCCCTGCCGATGCCCGGCCTGCTCTCCGGCGTGGCCGTCACGCTGTTACTCGGTGTGGTGTCGTTCGTGTTCGGCCTCGTGCTGGGCGGCCTCGTCATGCTGGCCAGGCTCTCCCGGCGCCGGCCACTCAGGGTGGCCGCGATCGTCTACGTCTCGGTGTTTCGCGGCACACCGCCGCTCGTCCAGCTCATGCTCGTGTACTTCGGGCTTCCCCGGCTCGGCGTGCGGCTGCCGCCCGTCCCGTCGGCGATCCTGACCTTCAGTCTCTACGCGGGCGCCTACCTGAGCGAGAACCTGCGCGGCGGCGTCCTGGCCGTCGACGGCGGCCAGTGGGACGCGGCGGGTTCGATGGGGATGTCCCACGGCCTGGCCCTGCGCCGGGTCGTCCTGCCGCAGGCGCTGCGGGTGGCCACCCCCGCCATCGGCGGCCGGTTCATCTCGCTGGTGAAGGACACCTCCCTCGCCTCGGTGATCACGGTGGTCGAGCTGACGCGCGTCGCCGAGACCGCGGGCAGCTCCTCCTTCCGCTACGTCGAGGCGTTCACGGTCGCGGGCGCCGTCTACTGGCTGATCAACACCGTTCTCTTCGCCGGGCAGGGAGCGCTGGAACGACGGCTGGGGAGGGCCTACGCATGAGCGGGAACGTCGCCGTCGACGTGCGGGGGCTGCACAAGCGCTTCGGTGACCTGGAGGTGCTCAGGAGTGTGGACCTGACCGTGTACAGCGGTGAGGTCGTGGTGATCATGGGGCCGTCCGGGTCGGGCAAGACGACTCTCATCCGCTGCCTGAACCTGCTCGACGAGCCCGACGCGGGCAGCGTCACCGTGCACGGCACGACGCTGAGCTATCCGGCGCGGGGGCAGGGCCGTTCGAGGAGGCGCCTGGTCCGTGACATCCGCGCCCGGACGGCCATGGTGTTCCAGCACCTCAACCTCTTCCCGCACATGACCGTCCTGCAGAACGTCATCGAGGGCCCGATCTCGGTACGGCGTCTGCCCCGCTCCTACGCCGTCGAGATGGGCGAGCGTCTGCTGGCCCACGTCGGCCTGGACGACAAGCGTGACGAGTACCCCGCGCGGCTGTCCGGGGGGCAGCGGCAGCGGGTCGCCATCGCCAGGGCGCTGGCCATGGAGCCGGAGGTCATCCTCCTCGACGAGCCGACCTCCGCCCTGGACCCGGAGCTGGGCGCGGAGGTGCTGCAGACCATCCGGAGCCTGGCGGCCTGCGGCACGACCATGGTGGTCATCACCCACGAGATCCCCTTCGCCAGGGAGGTCGCCGACCGGGTGGCGTTCATGGACGCCGGCCACATCCTTGAGGAGCAGCATCCGAACGTCTTCTTCGGCGCCCCCGCGACCGCCCGCGCGAGATCGTTCCTGCGTCTCGTGCCCAAGGGCGGCGGGCCCCCGTCCCGGCCTTGAGAAAACAACACGCATCGGAGACGGGCCACGGAGCAGACGCCCGAGGGGCCCCTTCCACGACCACGACCGGTGATCCCCGGGGGCCCCGCGAAACCCTGAAAGCCTCGGTGAGGCACGGCATGAGCGAAGGACGCAGGGAACCCGGGGAACACGAGCATCCGCGCGGCGGGACGCGGCCGAGAACGGGGTGCCCCTGTCGACGGTGGGGATCGCGGTGGCGTTCGGTTTCCCGGTCGCGTCACCTCCTTCACCAGGCGGAGGTGCGCCTGCCCGTCGGAGTCCGGCGGCCTGCACGCCCCGGGCCCCGCACCGGTCCTGACGGGCCCGCAGGGAAGGTCAGAAGAACGAGGCGCCGATGCCGGGGCCGTTCCTGCTGTCGTGGACGGCGACGGTCCCGGGCCCGTCCGCCGCGTCGCAGTACGGCCCATGAACGGTGAGGCCGCCCAGGTCGGCTGGGAACGCGGTGCCGGGCGGAAGGCTCCGCGCGTCGAGGGTGAAGGTGACCCGGGTACCGCTTCCAGGGGGCGGCTCGAACCGCCACACCGCGGTACGAGGCCGGAGACCGGCGAGTTCCTGGCCGAAGCCCCGGCCGTCGCACCACATTTCGGCGGTCGTCGTTCCGCAGAGCGCCGCGATGGCCGCCAGGGACCACCGCTCGGGGCCGATCAGGGAGCCGTGGTATCCGAGGGGCGGTGAGTCCGGCCAGGTGTGCCGCTGGTTGATCGTCACCGCGAAGCGAAGATCGCCAAGGATTTCGATCACAGAGGTCAGCGAATGGTCCTCCGCGACGTGTGCCGCCGGGTGCAGCGCGTGCTGAGCCGCAACGGACAGGAGCGTGACCGGCAGCCCCGGATCGTCCAGTCCGACGCCGAAGTACATACCGGGCCGTTTGAGAACCACTTCGTCGAACTCGAGCACGGTGATTTCGGCCGCGTCGTACTCGTGCTGCGCCACGGATCACAGGCTGGCCGCTGGCAGCCGGCCGGTGCGTTTCCAGCGGCCGGGCCGGTGTCAGACGTTCACGCCGCCGGCGAAGGGTGTCGCCCGCCAACGGTCGACGGCGGGTTCGAGGTAGCCCATCAGCTCGGGCAGCTGCGGGACCAGCGTGAGGGCGGCGATGATCCGCAGCATGCCCAGGGCGTTGACGAAGGCGAGGACCTCCTCGTTGAGCGGTCTCATGCCGTTGCGCCGGGCGCCACGGTTGTAGGCGGCCTCGTGCTCGGGCCCGAGAGCGGCCAGGTCCCACTCGACGGGCCCCAGCGTGACCAGTTCGAAGTCGGCGTAAAGATCGCCGTCGACCGCGTTGACGATGTTCACGGGCGGGCAGTCGCCGTGGACAGGCTGGAGGCCGACGCCGGGGAAGCGGGCCTCGAAGGCGCCGCGTGAGCGTACGAGGGGTTCGAGGAGGCGCCATTCGCGGCGGGCCCGGTCGAGCTCGGCCGCTCCGATCAGGCTGGGACGCCGGTCGAGCAGGGCGAGGCCGTCGGCGATGAACCGCGGGTCGGCCGCGGACAGGAACTCCAGGCGGCGGCCCGGGTAGGCGCGCAGCGCCGCGTGCAGGCCGGCGACGCTCTCGGCGTTCGCCACGTAGTCGGGTTCCCTGTCCCGCGCCTGTTCGACGAACGTCCAGAACGTCATCGAGAACCCGTCGCGTCGCACGGGTTCGCGCGGCACGAGCGGGCTGGGCGCGATCACGGGGACCCCCTGGTCGGCCAGCCACCGCGTGACGTCCAGCTCGTCCCGCTGGCGGCGAGCGAGGGCGGCCAGGTCGCCGGGGCGGGGCAGGACGGTGGGAACCCGGGCCACGACCGGCGAGGGCGCCAGGTGGACGACGACCGAGAAGACGTCGTGGAGCACCGTGGGGCCGGTGACGGTCAGGCCGAGCTCACGCCCGGCCGTGACGGCCGCCTCGACGGCGGCGGCGGTGCGGTCGGCGCGCTGCTGTGGTGTCAGGAAAGTGGTCATAATCCCTTGTTTCGGTGCGTTGACGGATGTCAGGCGATTCAGGACGGAAGCAGGCCGGGCCGGGTCAGCGTCTGCGGCCGGCGTGCAGTTCCAGCCGCTCGGCTTCGAAGCGCGCACGGAAGCCCCGGTCGTGCGAGACCGCGACCACCGCCCCCGGGTACGCCGCGAGCGCGGCCTGAAGGTCCTCGACCAGGTCGAGTGCGATGTGGTTGGTCGGTTCGTCGAGGACGAGAAGGTCCGCGGGCCGGGTCACCAGGGTTGCGATCTGCAACCGCCGCCGCTGCCCCGCCGACAGGGCGGCGACCGGGACGTGCAGGTCCTCCTCACGGAACAGGCCCAGGGACAGGAGCCGTTCGGCGTGCTCGTCCGGCGGCCCGGGCCGTCCCGCGGCGAACGCGGCGAGCAGCGTCAGCCGTGTGGTGTGCGCGGGCGGTTCCTGGGCGAGGTAGGCGATCCGGGCGGGCCGGTGTACCGTGCCCGCGTCCGGCGTCAGGTCGCCCGCCAGGACCCGCAGCAGCGTCGTCTTGCCCGCGCCGTTGTCTCCCGTGACCAGCAGCCGCTGTCCGGGCGTGATCGTCAGGAGCCCGTCCAGGCGCAGGCGTTCCCCGACCCGCACGCCGTCGAGCTCGGCGAGGGGACCCTGAGCCGGGCCGCCGTCCACCGTCGGCGGCGCCGTCGTGAAACGGAGCGGTGCCGGCGGCCTGGCCACCGGGTCGCGCCGCAGCCGGTCCAGGCGTTCCCGCACCGAGCGCACCTGCCCGCCGAGCTTCGCCTCGCTGGAGCGGCGGTACTTGCCGAAGCCCTGCTTCGGGTCGCGGCCGGTGACGGCCAGCCTCCTGCCCGCGGCCCTGAGCAGTTCCTCCGCGCGGGCCACCTCCTGCGCCCAGTCGGTGTACCGCTGCTGCGCGCCACGCCGGGCGGCGGCCTTCGCGGCGCGGTAGCCGGCCCAGCCGTCGCCGTAGCGGTGCACGGCGCGCTCGTCCCGGTCGACCTCAAGGATCGTGGTGGCGATGCGCTCCAGGAAGCCACGGTCGTGGGTGACCGCGACGACGGTGCCGCGGTGGGCGCGCAGGTGCTCCTCCAGCCAGTGCACGGCCGCCGCGTCGAGGTGGTTCGTCGGTTCGTCCAGGAGCAGCAGTTCGGGGGCGGCGGCCAGGACGCAGGCGAGCGCGAGCCGGGACCGCTCACCGCCGGACAGCGAGCCGAGCGGGCGCCGCCGGGTGATCCGGGCGAGACCGAGCCCGTGCATCGCGGCGTCCACCCGGGCGTCCGCCGCGTATCCGCCGCGTCGCTCGTACGCGACGAGCAGCTCGCCGTACGCGGCGAGTTCCTCCTCCGAGGCGCCGGCGAGCGACTCCTCCGCGGCGCGGAGCCTTCGCTCCATGTCGCGCAGTTCGGCCAGGGCGAGGTCGACGGCGTCCTGCACGGTGCGTGCCGCGTCGAGGCCGAGGGTCTGGGCGAGGTGTCCGACGCCTCCGGGGAAGGCGACGGTGACCTGCCCGGCGTCCGGCGGCTCCGCCGCGGCGAGCAGCCGCAGCAGGGTGGACTTGCCGGAGCCGTTCTCACCGACGACGGCGGCCTTCTCACCCGGCCGGACGGTGAAGGAGACCTGGTCGAGGACGGTCCGGGTGCCGTAGCACTTGGTGACGTTCCTGACGGACAGCTGCGCCACGGCAGCGGGCAGGACGGTATGGGCGCGGTCGCGCATATGACTTTCCCTGATCGTACGAAGGGTCCACGGGCGGCAGAGACGGCGGCGTCGGCCGTGCCCGGACTCAGACGAAGAAGAGGAAAGCCATGTCCTCACCATAACAAGGCGAATCACCTCGCCTCAATTCATATGTGCCGTGACGTGCTCCGCGCCCGGCCGGTGACGCGCGCCAGAGCCCCTGCCCGCCGCGGACGCGCGGCACCGGTCTGCCGGAGGCCGGAAATCCGGTTGCGCGTCCCGGACGCCCGGGTGGCATCATGAGGCGGTCCGGCACACCGATCGGGGAGAAGCAATGCGGCGAGTCTTCGGAACATCTCAGCCCCTTTTCCGGACGAGAGTTTTCGAGGACTTCTCCCAGCATGCCCACCGTGAACATCGGTCTTCTCGCCCATGTGGACGCCGGTAAGACCAGCCTGACCGAACGTCTCCTCTTCGACACCGGGGCCATCGGGCGCCTGGGCAGCGTCGATGAGGGAAGCACCCAGACCGACAGCGGCGACATCGAGCGCAGCCGAGGCATCACCATCCGTTCCGCGGTCGCCCCCTTCCGGGTCGGCGACCTGCAGGTCAACCTGATCGACACGCCGGGACACGCGGACTTCGTCGCCGAGGTCGAGCGCGCGCTCGGCGTGCTCGACGGCGCGGTGCTGCTGCTGTCGGCCGTCGAGGGGGTGCAGGCGCACACCCGGGTCCTGATGCGCGTCCTGCGCGGGCTGCGGCTGCCCACCCTGATCTTCGTCAACAAGGTCGACCGCCCCGGCGCCCGCCCGCAGGAGCTGTTCGAGCGGATGCGCCGCACGCTGTGGCCGTACCTGCTGCCCATGGCGTCGGTCGAGGGCGCCGGTACGGCGGGCGTGCGGGTGAGGCCTGCGCCGCCGCACGACGCGCGGGCGGCGGAGATCCTCGCCGAGCACGACGAGGAACTGCTCGAAGACCTCGTCGCGGGCCGCACCCCCGGGGCGGCGCGGCTTGAGGCGGCGGTGGCCCGGCAGAGCGCGGCGGCCGTGCTGTACCCGGTGTTCTTCGGGTCGGCGCTGGGCGGCCAGGGCGTCGGCGGCCTCGTCGAGGGAATCCGCCGCTACCTGCCGGTGCCGCCCCCGGCGGGCGGCCAGGTGCGGGGGACGGTCTTCGCGATCGAGCCGGGGCCCTGCGGGGAGCGGGTCGCCTACCTGCGGCTGCGCTCGGGCGAGCTGCGCGTCCGCGAGCGCGTCACCTACCGGCGCCGCGAGCCGGGCGGCGGTACGGCCGAGCGCACCGAGCAGATCACCGCCCTGCGGGTCGTCGCGCCCGGCGCGGCCTCCTCCGGCGGCGACCCGGCCAGGGCGGGCGACATCGCCAGGGTGCGCGGACTGTCGGGGGTCCGTGTCGGCGACCTGATCGGCCCGCTGCCGCCCGGCTCCGCCGACGCCTGCTTCCCGCCGCCGAGCCTGGAGACGCTCGTACGGCCGCCGCGACGGAACCAGGCGGCCCGGCTGCGCGCCGCGCTGGTGCGCCTGGCGGATGAAGACCCGCTGATCCAGGCGCGCCTCACACCGGACGGGGCGACCTCGCTGCTGCTGTACGGGGAGGTGCAGAAGGAGGTCATCGCGGCCAGGCTGGAGCGCGAGTTCGGGGCCGGGGCCGTCTTCGAGCCCTCGACGCCGGTGTACACCGAGCGGCCCGCGGGGACCGGGGCGCTCTTGGAGGAGATGAACCACCGGCGCGGGGTGCCCGACTTCTGGGCGACGGTCGGGCTGCGGGTCGAGCCGGGCGCGCCGGGCTCCGGGGTGAGGTTCCGGCGCGAGGTCGAGCTGGGCGCGCTTCCGGCCGCCTTCGACCGGGCGATCGAGGAGAGCGTGCACGAGACCCTGGGGCAGGGCCTGTACGGCTGGCCGGTCACCGACTGCGCCGTCACGCTGACCCACAGCGGCTTCGGCGGGCCGGTCAGCACGGCGGCCGACTTCCGCGGCCTGACCCCGCTGGTCCTCATGGGCGCGCTGCGCCTGGCCGGAACCCGGGTCTACGAGCCGTGTCACTCCTTCGAGCTGGAGATCCCCGCCGAGGCACTCGGCCCGGTCACCGCCCGGCTGGCCGCGCTGGGGGCGCGGCTGCACGGGTCGGCGGCCCGGGAGGCGGCCTGGTCGGTGGAGGGGGAGATCCCGGCCGGGGCCGTCCACGTGTTCCAGCGTGAACTGCCCGGGCTCTCGCACGGTGAGGGGGTGTGGTGGTCGGCCCCCGGCGGGGACCGGCCGGTGAGCGGGCGCCCGCCCGCGCGTCCGCGCGCCGGCGGCGACCCGCTCGACCGGGAGGCCTATCTGCGTCATCTGGCGGGCAGGTGAGCCGGGCGCCCTCAGCGGGGGGCGCCCCGCCTCGCGGCGGGGAAGCCGCCGGTGCGGGCGCCGATCACGACGGCCAGCACCGGGACCAGCAGGGCCAGGACGCTCCACGGGAAGGAGCCGGGGCCCAGCAGTCCGAGCAGGACCGCCCCGGCGACCCCGCCCGCCGCCATGGCCGCGTTCCACAGGGTGACGAGCATGGCCTGCGCGGTGTCGGCCGCCTGGCCCGCCGCCACGGCCACGGCGGTCTGCAGCAGGGTCGGGGCGCCGCCGAAGCCGAGCCCCCACAGCGTCACCGCCGGGTAGACCAGCGCGGGGTCGGCGCCCCGCACGGCCAGGACGGCCGCCGCCACGGAGAACAGGACGCTGGCCGCGACGATGAGGAGCCGTGGCCTGCGGTCGATGTGGGCGCCGACGATCCAGATGCTCACCATGGAGGCGGCGCCGAAGACCAGCAGCACGAGGTCGACGGAGCCGCCCATGCCGGACCGCCGCAGGAAGGTGGCGATGTAGGTGTAGAGGATGGTGTGGGCCAGCACCATGACCAGCGTCACGAACAGGATCGGCACCACGCCGGCGATCCTGAGGGTCGGCAGGATCGGGTGCCGGTCCCGGTGCCGCCGTCCCGGCCGGTCGGGGACCGCCACGGCGATCCACGCCAGCAGGACGGCGGCGATCACGGTGATCGCGGAGAAGGCGGCCCGCCAGCCGAGGAAGCCGCCCAGGAAGGTTCCCGCGGGCACGCCCAGGGACAGGGCGAGCGGGATGCCGGTCATGACGACCGCGATGGCCTTGCCCCGCAGGTGGGCGGGGGCGAGGTGGCCGGCGTAGCCCGCCAGCAGCGCCCACACCAGGCCCGCGGCCACTCCGGCGACGAACCGGCCCGCCAGGCTCAGCGCGAAGTACGGCGAGGCGGCGGTGACCGTGTTGGCGACGGCGAAGCCCGCGACCCCGGTCAGCAGCAGGCGTTTGCGCCGCCATCCGGCCGTGGCCGCGGTGAGGGGGATCGCCGCGACCGCCGTACCGATCGCGTAGATCGTCACCGCCTGTCCCATCGCGGACTCGCCGACCCCGAGGTCGGCGCCCATCGCGGGCAGCACACCCGCGGGCAGGGCCTCGGTCAGGACGGTGACGAAGGCGGCCGTGGCCAACGCGGCCAGAGCGGGCAGGGGTAGTCTCTGATCGCCGGCTCCCGCGACGGGCCCGGCTGATCGTGTGGTGTGGTTTCGCACGTTGCGTATGTTCAAACCATCACATTGATGTGAAGGTCAACGTGACAGGGTGTGAGGTAGGGCACATGCGGATCGGAGAGCTGGCCGAGCGTACCGGCACGCCCCGCAGGCTGCTGCGTTACTACGAGGAGCAGGGGCTGATCCTGCCCGAGCGCTGCGCCAACGGCTACCGCGCCTACGACGAGCGCCTGGTGGACCGGGTCATGCAGATCAGGGGCCTGCTGGACGCGGGGCTGCCGACCCGGATCATCAAGCAGATCCTGCCCTGCCTGGACAGGCCCAGGATCATCCACTTCTCCGATGCGACCCCGGAGATGATCGCCACATTGGAGCACGAGCGCGACCGGATGACCGAGCGCATCCAGTCCCTGACCCGTAACCGGGACGCCATCGCCGACTACCTCGACACGGTGCGCCTCACCCAGGACGACCCGGGCGTCGCCACGCGGAGCTGAACCGGGGCGCGAAGGCGCCTCAGGGTTCGAGGTCGCGGAGGTAGGCGTCCAGGGCCGCGGCGCCCGCGAGCATGGCGCGGCCCCGGGCCGCCAGCCGCGCCCGCCACTCACCCAGGGCCGACTCCAGCGGGACGACACCCCCGGCGGCACGGACCTGGGCGATCAGCGGGGCGATCCGCTCCAGCGGGTAGCCGCCCCTCCTGAGCTGGTGGGCCAGCCGCACGTCCCGCACCTCGGCCGCGCCGTACACCCGGTACCCCGTCTTCGGGTCGCGGCGCGGCCGCACCAGCCCGGCCTTCTCCCACTTGCGCAGCGTGGCCGGGCGCACGCCGAGCCTGCCGGCCAGAGGACCGATGAAGACGTCGCCGCGCTCCTGCGGCACCGGCGCCAGGTCACCGAGCGCGACCTCGACCGCCTGGAGGGTGCGGCGGTCCTCAAGCGACTGGGCGTGACTGTCGTCGAGCAGCCGCAACGCCTCCTCGAGCGCGCCCCGGTTGACCGCCCGCATCACCGACGTCGCCGTCCGGTGGCCGTGCCCGGGCACCAGGGCCAGGAAGGCACGCAGCGCCCGCGCGTGCAACGGCGTGTAGACGCGGTAGCCGTGAACGGTGCGCCCGGCGGCCGGCAACACCCCGTCCTGCTCGTAGTTCCTGACCGCCTGGGCGGACAGGCCGTGCTCACGCGCCAGGTCGACCGGCCTCATGAACGCACCACCGTTTGAAGGTCCACCAAGACGGACACCGGATTTTCCGCGGAAAGTTTACACCGGATGTTCAACGATACCGTTGAGGGAATGGACATCAAGGAAACCGCCTGGCCGCTCGACGGCGCGGGCGTGTCGGCCCTGCTGCGCTCGCTTCCCGCCCGCCCCCTGCTGCTCGGCCTGGGCGAGGCCAGGCATCTGGTGGAGGACCTGGGCAGCGCACGCAACGAGATCTTCCGGCACCTGGCCGAACATGAGGGCTACCGCTGCTTCGCCATCGAGAGCGACTGCCTCATGGGCCTGCTGGTCGACGACTACGTCACGGGGGGAGAGGGCACCCTCGACGACGTCATGCGGCGCGGCTTCAGCCACGGCTTCGGCGCCCTGGAGGCCAACCGCGAACTCGTGCGCTGGATGCGCTCCCACAACGACAAGCACGACGACAAGCTTCGCTTCTTCGGCTTCGACGGCCCCCTGGAGTACTGGGCGGCGAGCCCGCGCCAGGCGCTCACCGCCCTGTACGACCTGCTGGAGGACCCGCCCGCCCGTACGGTCGTGACCCGCCAGACCCTTGAGGAACTGCTGGGCCCGGACGAGCGGTGGTCCGACGAGGCCACGGCCACGGACCCCTCCCGGTCGATCGGCCGCTCCGCCGAGGCCCTGCGGCTGCGCGTGATCGCCGACGACCTGGTGGCGCTGCTGGAGACGCAGGTCCCGCGGCTGAACCCCCGCGACAGGTGGCGGGCGGAGCTGTACGGGCGCACCGCCGTCGGCCTGCTGCGCTACCACCACGGGATGGCCGAGGACTCCCCGCACCGCTGGGGCCGCCTGTCGGCGCTGCGGGACGCGATGATGGCCGCCAACCTGAGCGCCGTCGCCGAACACGGCCCGGCCCTGGTCTACGCCAGCAACCTCCACCTGCAGCGCGGCGAAAGCCTGATGCCGTTCGGCGAGCGGACGCTGCGGTGGTGGGGCGCGGGGGCGATCACCGCGGCACGCCTGGGCGACCGGTACGCCTTCCTGGCCTCGGCCTTCGGCACGGTCGGCGACGACGTCCCGCCCCCGGACACCGTCGAGGGCGCCCTGTCCGCGCTCCCGTGGGAACGCTGCCTCCTGGACGCCCGCCGCCTGGCCGAAACCGTCACCGCCGCCGGCTCCGGGCCGCGCCGCTCCCGCGACTTCGCCTACTTCCCGCTCGACCCGGCCCGCCTCAGCGGAATCGACGGCGTCGTCTTCCTCAGGCGGGTCACCCCCACTCCCTTCTGACCTCTTTCGCGGCCCTCCCGCGTCTCAGGGCCGGGGCGGAAACAGCCGCTCCAGCCAGGCCTGCCAGGCCCGCCCCAGCTCCTGCTCACCTGCGCCGCCGGAGTAGACGTGGTGGGCCAGGAACACCGCGTCGCCCCTGCGTTCCCCCGAGTGGAGGAACCGGTACAGCGCGTCGCCGGTGCGCACCCCCAGGCAGGAGAACGGGTCGGCGTAGTCGAGCACGCCCTCGATCGGCGCGAGCCCCTCGGGGGCGACGCTCACCGGCTCACCCACGGCGGCCGTCGCGGGCAGCCCGAGCGCGCCGGTCAGGGCGGCCCACGCCCGCTCGGGACCCGCGGCCCCCACCTTGAGCGCCGAGACCGGTGTGCCCCTGAGGCCGGGAAAGTGCCTCAGGTAGGCGGCCAGGGTGTGCAGGTACATGTCCCAGCCGGACTGCATGGCCTCGTACTCGCTCTCCCAGTCGCCCTCCAGGAAGCCCTCGTGCACCAGCCTGAGCACGGTGGAGCCCCTGTCGCGGCCCTCGACGAGCCACTCGAACGCCATGAACGTCCCGTCCTCGCCCCGGCCGGTGCGGTAGGCGAACCGGCCGGGCGGCTCCCAGGAGGTGATGGTCGCCTCCTCGACGGCGCCGCCGACGGTCAGCCGCGTCGAACCGCCCTGCCGGGGTTCGATCCGGCTGCGCCCCATGAACCAGGAGTCGACCCCGGGCCCGGTGGCGATGGCCTGCCAGACCTCCTCGGGGTCGGCCGCCAGCTCGACCTGCCTGCGCACCTCGAACTCGTGGCCCATCACGGCTCCTTACGGCCCGGCGCCCCCGGGGCCCGGGAGTCGGGACTGGGGTGGACGGCGACGATGAGCCGGTGCTCACGCCCGCCGGGGGCGTCCTCGTCGTGGTACTTGCCGACGAGGGCGCCGACGGCGGCGGCGAGTTCCTCGGCGAAGGCGGCGCGCTGGGCCGCCGAGGCGAAACGGACGTGGCCGTCGATGGTCAGGGTCGCCAGCCGTTTACGGGCCTGGGCCGCGCCGCCGATGAGCTCGCCGACCTCACGGACCAGCCGGGCGGCGACCGCCAGCAGCCAGCGGGCCGACAACGCGTCGGGGGAGCGGTCCGGGTCGGGCTGTACCGCGGCCAGCGCCAGCGGGGAGATGACGTAGGAGGCCGCCGTCGCCCGCATCACCCGCTCGGTCATGTTGCCCTTGCGGCGCTCCTCGACCAGCTCGATCAGCCCGTGCCGCTCCAGGGCCCGCAGGTGGTAGTTGACCTTCTGCCGGGGCAGGCCCAGCCGGGCGGCCAGCATCGTGGCCGACGCCGGCTGCGACAGCTCCGCCAGCAGCCGCCCCCGCACCGGGTCAAGGGAGGCCTCGGCCGCCGCCGGGTCCTCGATCACCGCCACTTCCAGCATGCCCCAACCCTCTCACCGACAATATTTGCCGTCAAAGCGCCGGCGGCCGTACGGCGGGGCCCGTCAGCCCCGCCAGCCTCCCTCGTCGACCCCGCCGGGCACCTCGGCCGCCGGGTCGTAGGGGGTGCGGGTGAACACGAAGGTGTTGAGGTCGAGGTGGCTGACCGACCCGTCGGCGCCGCGCACCACGCTGAGCCGCTCCCCGGCGTAGTAGCCGTCCAGGCCGAGCCAGGTCCCGTCGTCCTGGGCGACGAAGCGCGAGGCCCGCCCCGCGGCGCCGATCGGGGCCAGCGACAGGCCCCGATCGGGCAGCAGCCGCAGCGCGTAGGCGCTCGGCCCCCAGTACCACGGCCCGGTCAGCTCCAGCAGGCCCGCCTCGGCCGCCGAGGGCCGCCACTCGGCGGGCATGCGCGGCTCGTGCTCGTCCAGGACGGCCAGCATCTCGCCCAGGAACGTACGGCTCATCCCCGAGGTGGAGTTGGTCAGGAACAGCACCCCGGTGCGGTCGCCCGGGTCGGCCCACACGGTGGCCAAAAAGCCCGGCATGGAGCCGGTGTGCCCGGCCAGGCGCCGCCCGCCTGCGCGGGCCAGCTGCAGGCCCAGCCCGAACCCGCCGGTCCAGGCGTCGCCGTCGTCGACGGTCGCGGGCTCGCGCATCTCGGCGACCGTCGCCGGGTCCAGCACACCGCCGGTGTCCCCGGCGACGAACGCCGCCCACCGGGCCAGGTCGGCGGCGGTGGACCAGAACTGCCCCGCCGGGGCCATGGCGAGCGCGTCGTGCTCGGGCTCGGGCAGCAGGACGTCGGCCCACGGGTGGACGGCGTAGCCGTGGGCGTGCGGGGCGCTCGGCCGGGTGGTGGTGCGGTCCATGCCCAGCGGCTGCAGCACCTCCGCGCGCACGGCCCGCGCCCAGTCCGTCCCGCGCTGCCTGGCGACGAGCTCGCCCAGCAGGGCGAAACCGAGGTTGGAGTAGTGGAAACGGCGGCCGGGCCGGTGGCGGGAGGTCTGCGGGCCGAGACGGGCGATGAGCTCCTCGACCGGCACGCCCGGGGTGCGCTCCCACCACTGCCCCGGCGGCTCGGCGGTCAGCCCGCCGGTGTGCGAGAGCAGCTGCGCGACGGTCACCTCCCCGACGGGCGTGCCCGGCACGTGCTTGCCGATCGGGTCGAGCAGGTCGACGCGGCCCTCGTCGCGCAGCCGCATGACCACGACGGCCACCATGCTCTTGGTGATCGAGCCGATCCGGTACTGGGTGTCGCGGGAGGGGGCCTCCTCGCCCACCAGGCCGCGCGAGCCGAACCAGGCCAGGCTCCCGTCGCGCACCACGGCCGCCGCCAGGGACGGCAGCCGCGACTCGGCCTGCTCGACCGCGACCCTGCGCAGCAGCGCCCGAGCCGTACTCTCCAGAAGCGGCGACATCAGACTGATACCTCCCCGACACGACGTGTGTGCTCAGGCTAGTGCCCGGGAGCCCCGGCGGCACCCGCGAGAACGAGCCCGCGGCGCTCGTCCGGGGCCGCCCCGCGGGCCGCCCCCCGGATCATCCGCCGGCCGCCGCGGTGCGGCCGGGGACCCCTCCCCATCCCGTGATCACTATAAGTCATGATATGACTACTTTTAGTGTGATGGCTGAGAGGGATGCGGGACCGGCCGGCCCCGCGCCGAGGGGGCAGCGATGGACACGACCGAGTGGTTTCCCGCCATGCCACTGCAGGAGTGGGAGAGCACCAAGGAGACCCTGCACCGGTTCACCCAGATCGTCGGCAAGGTACGGCTCGCCGAGAGCACCCGCCACAACCACTGGTGGAACGTGCCCTTCCACCTGACCGGGCGGGGCATCACCACCCGCCCCTCCGGAGGGTTCGGCGGCGCTCCGGTCTTCACGATCGACTTCGACTTCGTCGCCCACACCCTGGCCGTCAACCGCCTGGACGGACGCGGCGTGACGTTCAGCCTCGTCGGCCACTCGGTCGCCTCCTTCTACCGGACCCTGTTCGAGGTGCTGGAGGACCTGGGCGTCACCACCCGCATCGAGGCCGAACCGTTCGGCCTCACCGACGCCACCCCCTTCGCCCAGGACGCCAAGCACGCCGACTACGACCCGGCGCTGGTCAACCGCTACTGGCGCGTCCTGACCCAGGTCGGCCTGGTGCTGGACCGCTTCGCGGCGGGCTTCTGCGGCAAGGTCAGCCCGGTCCACCACTTCTGGCACACCTTCGACATCGCCGTGACCCGCTTCTCCGGCCGCCCGGCGGGCCCCCAGCCCCAGGCCGACCCCGTCACCCGGGAGGCCTACTCCCGCGAGGTGATCAGCAGCGGCTTCTGGTTCGGCGACGAGGCGATGCCCTGGCCCGCCTTCTACTCCTACACCGCCCCCGAACCCGAGGGCCTGGCCGGGGAACCGCTGCGGCCCGAGCAGGCGGCCTGGCTGCCGCAGCGGGGCAGCCACCTGGCGGTGCTGCGCTACGACGACGCGCGCGCCCACGACGACCCGGTGGCCACCGTGCTCGACTTCCTCGACAGCGCCTACCAGGCGGGCGCCCGCCGCGCCGGCTGGAACGGGGCGCTGCTCATCAGCCCGCCCGGCGTCACCGACGCCCTCCTGGAGGAGGAGCCGTGACCCGGCCGTCCGCCCGGGTGGCCCTCTGGGCCTCCGCCGGGGCCGTGGCCTGCGGCGCGCTCGCCGCGACCCCGGCACCCCCCACCACCCCGGCCACGGCGACACCCCCGGTGACGCCCACGGCGACATCCACGACGGCGCGGCCCGCCGTACCGCCCGGCACCGCGCCGCAGGGCTTCACACGCATCGGCGGCCCCGCCAACGGGCTCACCGTCGCCGTCCCGCAGGACTGGGTCGCCCTCGACCTGTCCAGGGACGACCTCGACAAGAGCCTCACCTCCATCGGCCTGTCCGGCGAGGCCCTGGAACAGGCCAGGCGAAGCCTGCGCCCGCTGGTGGCCAACAAGGCGGTCTGGGCCTCCGACCGCACCTCCGCCGCGACCTCCCCCAACCGCTTCGCCACCAACCTCAACGCCTTCTGCCAGGAGAGCCCGGACGTGCCCGCCGACCAGATCGTCGCCGACGTCAAACGGCAACTGGGCCAGCTCGGCGCCACGGTCTCCCAGGCGGGCGAGGTCCCGATCGACGACGGCACCGCCGTGCGGGTGGTCTACCGGCTGCCCTCCCGCGGCATCGACATCAGAGGCACCCAGTACTACACCCGCTCCTCCTCCTCGGGCAGGACCTGCATCCTGACCCTCAGCACCGACAAGGACGGCCTGCAACCCCTGTTCGACCGGATCGGCAGGACCCTCACCCCCCGGTGAGGCACCACCCGGAACCGAAATTGCCGATCAACCGCGTTCACTCCTACGCTGGGGGCGACATTCGGCAGGGAGGTCACCGGTGGCACGCGAGGACGGTTCCGCACCCCCCGGCACCAGCATCTCCGGAGTCCTCGAACGGATCACCTACGCCAACGAGGAGACCGGCTACACCATCGCCAGGGTCGCCACCGAACGGTCGGGAGACGACCTGCTGACCGTCGTCGGGCCGCTGCTGGGCGCCCAGCCCGGGGAGTCGCTGCGCCTGACCGGCCGCTGGAGCACCCACCCCCGCTACGGCAGGCAGTTCGAGGTGTGGTCCTACGCCACCGTGCTGCCCGCCACCGTGCAGGGCATCCAGCGCTACCTGGGCTCCGGCCTGATCAAGGGCATCGGGCCGAAGATGGCCGAGCGGATCGTCGCCCACTTCGGGACCGACACCCTCGACATCATCGAGACCGTCCCCGAACGACTGGTCGAGGTCCCCGGCCTCGGCCCCAAACGAACCAAGATGATCGCCGCCGCCTGGGAGGAACAGAAGATCATCAAAGAGGTGATGATCTTCCTGCAGGGCGTCGGGGTGACCACCTCCATCGCCGTGCGGATCTTCAAGCAGTACGGCGAGGCCTCCATCACCGTCGTCAGGAGCCAGCCGTACCGGCTGGCCGACGACGTGTGGGGGATCGGCTTCAAGACCGCCGACACCATCGCCCAGGCCGTCGGCATCCCGCACGACAGTCCCGAACGCGTCAAGGCCGGGCTGCGCTACACCCTGTCCCAGGCCGCCGACGACGGCCACTGCTACCTGCCCGCCCCCAACCTCGTCGCCGACGCCGTCAAGATCCTCCAGGTCCCCGCGGAGCTGACCGTCCAGTGCCTGGAGGAGCTCGTCGCCGAGGAGGGCGTGGTCCGCGAGGAGATCCCGGCCGGTGACACCGTCGTCCCCGCCGTCTACCTCGTCCCCTTCCACCGCGCCGAACTGTCCCTGGCCGGCGCGCTGCGCGCCCTGCTGAACTCCGGCCACGACCGGCTGGAGGCCTTCAAGACCGTCGAGTGGGACACCGCCCTGACCTGGCTGCGCAAGCAGACCGGCGCCGACCTGGCCGAAGAGCAGGCCCAGGCCGTACGGCTGGCGCTGAGCGAGAAGGTCGCGGTGCTGACCGGCGGCCCCGGCTGCGGCAAGAGCTTCACCGTCCGCTCCATCGTCACCCTGGCCCGCGCCAAGAAGGCCAAGGTCATCCTGGCCGCCCCCACCGGCAGGGCCGCCAAACGCCTGTCGGAGCTGACCGGCCACGAGGCGACCACCGTGCACCGGCTGCTGCAGCTGCGCCCCGGCGGCGAGGCCACCTTCGACCGCGACAACCCCCTGGACGCCGACCTCGTCGTGGTCGACGAGTCCTCCATGCTGGACCTGCTGCTGGCCAACAAACTGGTCAAGGCCGTCGCCCCCGGCACCCACCTGCTGTTCGTCGGCGACGTCGACCAGCTTCCCTCCGTCGGCGCCGGCGAGGTCCTGCGCGACCTGCTGGCCGCCCAGGAGCAGATCCCCCGCGTACGGCTGACGCACATCTTCCGCCAGGCCCAGGAGTCGGGCGTGGTCACCAACGCCCACCGCGTCAACACCGGCCTGCCCCCGGTCCTGGAGGGCATGAAGGACTTCTTCCTGTTCCCCTGCGAGGAACCCGAGGAGATCGCGGCGCTGACGGTCGACGTGGTGGCCAGCCGCATCCCCCGCAGGTTCGGCCTCAACCCGCGCCGCGACGTGCAGGTCCTGGCGCCGATGCACCGGGGCGCCGCCGGGGCGGGCAACCTCAACACCGTGCTGCAGGAGGCCCTGACCCCCTCCAGGGAGGGCATGCCGGAACGCCGCTACGGCGGGCGCGTCTTCCGGGTCGGCGACAAGGTCACCCAGCTGCGCAACAACTACGACAAGGGCGCCGCCGGGGTGTTCAACGGCACCGTCGGCACCGTGGTCGACATCAGGCCCGACGACCACAGGCTGACCGTGCTGACCGACGAGGAGGAGAACGTCGAGTACGCCTTCGACGAACTCGACGAGCTCGCCCACGCCTACGCGGTCTCCATCCACCGCTCCCAGGGCAGCGAATACCCCGCGGTGGTCATCCCGCTGGCCACCAGCGCCTGGATGATGCTGCAGCGCAACCTGCTCTACACCGCGATCACCCGCGCCAAGAGACTCGTCGTCATCGTCGGCTCCCGCCGCGCCCTGGCCCAGGCGGTGCGCACCCGCGGCGCCGGGCGCCGCCACACCAGCCTCACCCACCGCCTGCGCTCACCCTGACCCCCGGGCGGGCCTCCCGCGGGGCCCGGCGGGCGGTGACTTGGACGTCACGCATCCGTTCATGCGCGTGCGTGTCCAAGTCACCGCCCGCGCCCGGCCCGGCCGCGCCGGCGCCGGGCATCATGGGGCCGACCCGATCTGAGGAGAGCCCCCTGATGCCCTACGGATTCGACCCCGAGCTCGCTCCGTTCACCGCCGACCTGCTGCCCGAGCACGACCTTCGTGACACGGTGACCTCCCGGCAGGTCCTCAAGGAGTTCTTCAGCTCGATGCCCGGCGGCTTCCCCGACACCGTGACGGTCGAGGACCGCCACATCCCCGGCCCCGGCGGGCCGGTACGGGTGCGCCTGTACGCCCCGCGCGAGCGCTCGGCCGAACCGGCCCCGGCGATGGTCTTCATCCACGGCGGCGGCTTCATCGTGGGCCAGATCGAGATGGGCGACGCGCTGCTGGCCTCCCTGGCCGAGACCATGGGCGTGGTGTCGGTCTCCGTCGACTACCGCCTCGCCCCGCAGGACCCCTACCCCGCCGGCGTCGAGGACTGCTACGCCGCACTGGTGTGGACCGCCGAGAACGCCGGGGAGCTCGGCGTCGACCCGGCGCGGATCGCCGTGGGCGGGGAGAGCGCGGGCGGCGGCCTGTCGGCCGCGGTCGCGCTGCTGGCCAGGGACCGCGGCGGCCCCGCGCTGTGCCTGCAGTACCTCGGCATCCCCGAACTCGACGACCGCCTGGACACCCCCTCCATGCGCGCCTTCGTCGACACCCCCGGCTGGAGCCGCGACAAGGCCGAGATCAGCTGGGACTACTACCTCGGCCGGGCCCACCGGCCCGGCGGCGACGACGTCCCGATCTACGCCGCCCCGGCCAGGGCCGAGGACCTGTCGGGGCTTCCCCCGGCGTACGTGGTGGTGTGCGAGTTCGACCCGCTGCGCGACGAGGGCCTGGCCTACGCCGCCAGACTCGTGCAGGCCGGGGTCCCGGTCGGCCTGCACATGTACCCGGGGACCTTCCACGGCTGCTCCTGGGTCCCCGACGCCCAGGTCTCCCGCCGGATGCAGGACGACCTGATGTACGCCCTGCGCCGCGCCTTCCACCCGGTCAAGGCCCCCGCCGCGCCCGGAACGGCGCTGTGAGCCTTCTCACGAACATCCGGTGAACACCCGTGCCTCACCCGCCCGGGTGAGGCACGAACCGGCCGGAACGGCCGCCTCCGTCACCGAAAGTAACCTAAATGTGATTCAACTCTCACGAACCGTGCATAGTGCTCCAGCGTCACCTATTAGAGTTTTTAGACGCACTTTGCGGTTGGGGGAGAGAGCTGTGCTGAACATGGAACGCCGTGACCTGAGGAAACCGCTGGCCGCACTGGGCCTGGCCGCCGCCCTGCTGGCCACCTCCTGCTCCGGCGGCACCCCGGCGGCACCCGGCGCCGCAGGCACCCCCGGCGGCGAGACGGCCACCCCCACACCCGCCGCCCCCACCATCAGGATCAGCCCCGCCCAGGGCGGCGCCGCCGTACGGCCCGACCGCAAGGTCGTCGTCACCGCCGACGGCGGCGCCCTGGAGGAGGTCACCGTGCAAAGCGGCAGCCACAAACTCGAAGGCGACTTCGACGCCCAGCGCACCAAGTGGACCTCCACCGTGCCCATGGAACCCTCCAGCACCTACGACGTCTCCGTCCGCACCGTGGACGGCACCACCGCCACCAGCACCTTCACCACACTCAAACCGAAGGTGGAACTGGCCGTCGCCGACGTCACCCCGGCCATCAAGGGCGAGAAGGTCGGCGTGGGGGCGCCGATCATCGTCACCTTCAACCAGCAGGTCGCCAACAAGGCCGCCGTGGAGAAGGCCCTGGAGGTCAAGGCGGAGAAACCCGTCCCCGGCGCCTGGCGGTGGATCAACGACACCACCGTGATCTACCGCACCGCCAAGTACTGGCCCGCCCACCAGAAGGTCACCTTCACCGCCCGCATCAAGGGCGTGCGCGGCGGCAAGGACATGTACGGCGTCAAGAACCTCACCAAGGTCATCCGCATCGGCGCCGCCCAGATCTCCGTCGTCGACACCCGCAAGCACAAGATGATCGTCAGACGCGACGGCAAGGTCGTGCAGACCATGCTCATCAGCGCGGGCAAGGGCGACACCCGCGAGTACACCACCACCAGCGGCGTCCACCTCACCATGGGCAAGGCCAACCCCGAACGGATGATCTCCCCGGGCCGCAAGAAGGGCGACCCCGGCTACTACGACCTGATGATCAACCACGCGGTGCGCTTCTCCAACAGCGGCGAATACGTCCACGCCCTCAACAACGTCTGGGCCCAGGGCCGCCAGAACGTCAGCCACGGCTGCGTCAACGCCCGCCCCGACCAGGCCAAATGGTTCTACGACCAGGTCCAGCGCGGCGACGTGATCACCATCACCGGCACCACCCGGCAACTGGAGTGGAACAACGGCTGGGGCTTTTGGCAGATGCCGTTCAAGGAGTGGCGCAAGGGCAGCGCCCTCAAGGCCTGACCACCCGCCCCTCCGGCGAGGCCGCGCCGCCACGGCGCGGCCACCTCACAACAGGCTGATCTGCGTCGGCGCCGGAAGCGCCAGCGGCAACGGCTGCTCCGGCCGCGTCGGGCTCAGACCGTAACGGGCGGCCACCTGCAGCACCTGCCCCACCACCGCCCGCACGTACACCGGATCGGCCTCCGCCCCCGCGGCGTACAACTCCCCGTACCGGGCCACCAGCCCCGGATGATGCTCACCCACCCACGCCATGTACCACTCCCGCGCCCCCGGCGGCAGCCGCAGCACCCGCGGCGTCAGGCTGACCGCCCCCGCCGCCGCCACCCGCCGCACCGTCGCGGAGATCTGGTCGGGGGAGTCGGTCAGCAACGGCAGGATCGGCGCCATCTCCACCCCGCTGGGCACCCCCCGCCCGTTCAGCTCCTCCACCAGCTCCAGCCGCCGCTGCGCGTCCGGCACCCCCGGCTCCACCCCACGCCGCACCCGGTCGTCGACGAACGCGATCGAGACCACCACCCCCGCCCCCGGCGCCCCCGCCAGCAGATCGGCGTCCCGCAGGATCAGCGTCCCCTTGGTGTGCACCGTGAACGGCGCCCCCGCCTCACGCAACGCCGCCACCACCCCCGGCATCAGCCGGTAGACCTCCTCGACCCCCTGATAACAGTCACCCGCCATCCCCACGGCGACATGCTCACCGTCCCACCGGGAGACCAGCTCCGCACGCAACCGCCGCACGATGTTGGTGCGCACCACGATCCGCGAGTCGAACCCGGCACCGCCGTCCAGCCCGAGCCGGCGATGACCGTGCCGCGCCGAACAGTAACGGCACCCCCCGGCACACCCCTGATAGGGACTCACCGTCCACCCCTGCCCCGTCCGCTCAAGCGCCGTACGGGCCTGCACCTCGTAACAGGTCACCGCGCCGTGCACCCGGGTCACCGCCGAACGCGCGATCCGCGGCCCACCCCTGGCGGGCTCGGGCAACAGGGCGGGAGCCTCCCAACGCATGCCGCTCAGTGGAACACGCATTCGACACCCCTCGCAAGTGAAACCGCCGCACCGGGTTTCCGGCCCCCAACCCCGCCAGAAATGGTACGGTCATGCCGGTTTCGGAGGGGATGTAAGCAGAATTCGGGAGAGTGACCCATGGCGTGGCTGCTCCTGGCGGGAGCCATCATCGCCGAGATCACGGCGACCACCGCCCTGAAGTTCAGCGACGGCTTCACCCACAAAGGATGGGCACTGCTCGTCGTCGCCGGATACGCCACCGCGTTCGCCCTGCTCGGCCAGGCCCTCAAA
Organism: Streptosporangium sp. NPDC020072; assembly: GCF_040631445.1. Classification (NCBI taxonomy): domain Bacteria; kingdom Bacillati; phylum Actinomycetota; class Actinomycetes; order Streptosporangiales; family Streptosporangiaceae; genus Streptosporangium; species Streptosporangium sp. NPDC020072. The sequence goes on from NZ_JBEYAB010000008.1 coordinate 405,018, forward strand.
CGCCAGCTGGAGATCGGCACCGCCTACGCCGTCTGGTCCGGCGCCGGCACCGCCGCCATCGCCGTCATCGGCATGCTCTTCCTCGGCGAAAGCCTCACCCTCGTCAAAGCCGGCGGCATCGCCCTCATCATCGGGGGAGTGGTCCTGATCAATCTCGCCGGCAGCGCCCCCTGACGACCCGCCCCCTCAAGGAAAGGCCCGCCCCATGACCATCCTGCACCTGGCCCTGGCCGCCGACTGGGACGCCGCCCAGCCCCAGGGGGAGTACCGCGTCTCCACCCTGGGCCGCACCCTCGAACAGGAGGGCTTCATCCACGCCTGCTGCGACCGCACCCAGCTCGACGGCGTCGCCGGCCGCTTCTACCGCGACGTCACCCAGCCCCTGCTCGTCCTGACCATCGACCCGGCCGGCCTCGACGTCCGCCTGGAGACCCCCGCAGGCTCAGCCGAGACCTTCCCCCACATCTACGGCCCGCTGCCCCTCACCGCCGTCGTCTCCGCCACCCCCTACACCCCCGCCTGACCACCCCCGATCACACCCCGGTCACCGGCACAGCACCCGCTCCAGCCGCCGCGCCGCCACCCACAACCCCACCGCCGCCATCACCAGCAGATACGCCGCGTGCCCCGCCAGCCCCCAGCCGGGCAACCCCGCCGCCAGCCCCCGCACCAACTCCACCGCGTGGAACAACGGCGCCGCCTCGACCACCGCCCGCAACACCGGGGGATAGTCCCCGACCGGCGAGAACGTCCCGGAGAACAGGAACAACGCGAACTGGCCCGTACTCACCAGATCGAAGTCCTGCCAGCCCCGCATCACCGTGCTGACGGCCATCCCCACCGCACCGAACGCCAGCCCCACCAGCAACGCCGCCGGAAAGGCCGCCAGCGCCCACCCGGCCCGCGTCAGCCCCATCGCCGTCATCACCACCAGGAACGCCCCCGTGTAGAGCGCACTGCGCGCCAGCGCCCACGCCAGCTCACCCAGCGCCACCTCCAACGGCCGCACCGGCGTCGCCAGAATCGCCTCGAACGTCTTGGCGTACCTCATCTTGAAGAAGAAGTTGAACGTCGTCTCCGACAATGCCCCCGACATCGCCGAGACCGCCAGCATCGCCGGCGCCACGAACACCGCGTAACCCACCGTCCGCCCGTCGCCCAGCCGCAGCTCACCGACCAGCGCCCCGACCCCCACACCGATCGACAGCAGATACAGCACCGGCTCGAAGAACCCCGAGGCCAGCACCAGCCAATACGCCGGACCCGACCGCAGCGCCCCCACGTTGCGCCCGGCCACCGCCCCCACCCGCGCCGGAGAGACCCGCACGGCCAGCACCGCAGAAACCATGACCGCCTCAGTCCCTCAACCGTCTGCCGAACGCCCGGACCGCCCACACCGCACCCGCACCCGCGAACACCAGCAGAACCCCCACATGCCATCCCACCGGCCACGGCGGAGCCGCCCCCAGCGTCGCCGCCCTGCACAACTCCACCCCATGCCACAACGGCGACGCGTACGCCAGCGGACGCACCACCGGCGGCAACTGCTCCACCGGGAAGAACACCCCGCCGAACAACGCCGAAGGAATCATCACGAACCTGAACAACAACGCGAAATAACTGTCGTGATCGATACTCGCCGAGAACCCCGTCACCGGCGCCGCCACCGCCACCGCCAGCAACGCCGCCACCACCGGCGTCACCACCACCCACGGCGAACGCAACGCCCCGAACACCCCGGCCACCACCAGGAACACCACGACCGCGCTCTCCACCCGCAACACCACATACAGCAGGCCACCCGCCACCATGTCCCGCACCCCGACCGGAGTGGCCCGCATCGCGTGAAACCCCCGCACCCACTTGAAGTCACCCAGCACCGGGTACGTCGAATCACCCACCGCCATCTGGAACGCCGTCGAAGCCATCACCCCCGGCGCGATCCACGCCAGATACCCCACCCCGCCGACCTCGCCCACATACCGGCCGACCCCCACCCCGAAACTCACCAGGAACAGCACCGGCACCACGAACGACGACAACACCGACGCCCGCCACACCCTCCGGTACAGACACAGATGCCGCTCAAACACCGCCACCGCCGGACGAACCACCTCAATCCACCAACGTCCGGCCCGTCAACTGCAGAAACACATCCTCAAGCGAAGAACGCCGCACCAGCACACTCGACGGCACCAACCCCCGCCGCCGCACCTCCGCCACCGCCGCGTCCCCATCACCCGTGTACAGCAACACCCGATCCGGCAACGGATCCACCCGCCCGATCCCCGCGAGCCCACCCGCCACATCCACCCCCTCAGGAAAACGCAACTCCACCACCTCCGGCGCGCAGTACGTCCCGATCAGCGAACGCGGCGACCCCTCCGCGACGATCCGCCCCCCGTCCATCACCACCAGCCGATCACACAACTGCTCGGCCTCATCCATGTAATGCGTCGTCAGCACCAGCGTCGTACCCCGCTGCCTCAACCGGAACAACCGCTCCCACAACAGATGCCGCGCCTGCGGATCAAGCCCCGTCGTCGGCTCGTCCAGCAACACCAGATCAGGATCGTTCACCATCGCCCGCGCGATCGTCAGCCGCCGCTTCATCCCCCCCGACAACGGCTCGACCCTGCTGGAGGCCCGATCCCGCAACCGCACGAAATCCAGCAACTCCTCGGCCCGCTCCCGCGCCCTCGCCCGCGACATCCCGAAATACCGCGCGTACGTCGTCAGGTTCTCCCGCACACTCAGATCCGGATCAAGATTGTCCAGCTGCGGGCACACCCCCAGCCGCCCCCTGATCCGCGCCCCGTCCCGCACCGGATCCATCCCCAGAATCCGCAACTCACCCGCCGACGGCATCGACACACAGCCGATCATCCGCATCGTCGAGGACTTACCCGCCCCGTTCGGCCCCAGGAACCCGAACGCCTCACCCGGCTCCACCTCCAGATCGATCCCGTCGACCGCGACGAAATCACCGAACCGTTTGACAAGCCCGCGCGCGCGGATCAGAGGCTCTGCAGACACGCCCGGAACGTAACAGAGACCGGCGACACTTCCGCAACCCACCAACCGGGTACGGCACCGCGGCACACGACACCGGGGGAGACCCGCCCCGGCCCGCACCGCGGCAGGGCTCCGCCGGGACGGCCACGAACACAGAACACCCCGCCCGGACGGCATACGAGACGACACACCGGGTACGGCCTTCACCACCCGGCCCCCACACCCGCAAGGATCACCCCATGGTCAACACGGCCGCCGTCATCCTCCTCGCGGCCCTCGCCGCCCTGGTGATCATCGGCCTCATCGCGCTCGCCGTACGACTCACCCAGCGCCCCCGCAACACCCTCATCGGCGGCGGACTCGGCCCCGCCCTCATCGAACAGGTCCTGCACCTCAAAGCCACCGGCCAGTTCGACCAGGCCGTCATCCTCGTCCGAGGAGAAACCGGCCTCAGCCACCGCGCCGCCTCACGCCTCGTCAGGAAGATCCACACCCCCTGACGACCCCGCCAACCGGCCGATCACCCCATAAGCCGGATTCACCCCCGCCGCCCGGCGCACCTCACGCGCCGTCGAAGCCACATACGCCTGACCCGTCACGATCGACGAATGCCCCAGCAACTCCATCAGCTCATGCGCCGAGGCCCCCCGCTCCGCCAGCCGCGTCGCGAACTCATGCCGCAACGCGTGCACCAACGTCCCCCGCTGCACCCGATCGTGCACCCCCGCGTACCGATAACACTGCCGCACCAAATACTGCAGACCACCCCGCCGCAACGGCTCATTACGCGTGTCCACCAGAAACACCGCCGAAGGCGGCAACCCCCCGAGCCCGAACCGCTCCAACCGGCTGCGCACATACCGATCGGCCAGCACCTCGACCGGCTCCTCGATCGGCAACGACCGCGTCCTGCCGCCCTTGCCCACCACCTGAACCCGCCGCTCACCCGAAGGACCGCCGAACGACCCCATCGTCAGCCCCAGCAACTCCGCCGACCGCATCCCCGTGACCAACGCCAGCGCCAGCACCACCAGATCACGCTCCACCCACGGATCACGCGCCTTACGCGCCCCCGCCGCCACCCGCTCAAGCAACGTCACCGACGCCGACCCGTCACCCAGCAACGGCTTGGGCGCCTTCGCCGGCTGCTTCGGCCGCGGCACCGCCGCCATCGGATTACCCTCCAGCACCCCCTCCGCCACACAGAACGTCAAAAACCGATTCCACGCACTCCACGCCCGGTTCACACTGGCCGCAGAACGCGACCCGGCGAAATCAGCGAACGCCCCCCTGACCAGCCGCGCCGTCAACACCTCCACCCGCAGATCCTCAACCGGAACCTCCGCACGCCGCGCCACCAGCTCCGCCACGATCCGCAGATCACTGTCGTAACCGGCGACCGTACTGGGGGAGAGCTTCTTGGCCCGCAACGACAGCAGGAACTCCCCGGCGACCTCCCGCAGACCACAACCGTCCATCACACAGGCGATTATGCATCCGGCCCGGGGGAGCGGCCCTCACCACCGCGACACCGATCCGCGAACGCCACAAGACGATCGTTGACCAGCTCCGGCGCCTCAAGCGCGACCGCGTGCCCCACACCCGGCACCACCTCCGCGTGCACCACCGGAAGCAACCGCCGCGCCCGCTCGACGACCTCGGCCGGACGCACCAGACTGCTGCGCCCCCCGACGATCAACTGCACCGGCACCGCCACCCGCGCCAGCTCCTCGTCACCGAACCGCCGCGCCGGACTGCGATCCGGCCGAAACCCCCGCGCCCCGGCCACGACCGGCGCCATGATCTCCGGCCGCCCCACCAGCGCCCACTCCGCCACCACCCGGTACAGCGCCCGCCGCCACGACGGGGGAGCGGCCATCGCCAACAACGTCACCAGCAACGTCACCATGAACCGAAGCGGCACCCGCGCGAGCCCACCCGGATCGAGCAACGTCACCGACGCCAGCCGCCGGGCCCCGTACACGGCCTGGTTCAGCGCCAGCCAGCCACCGTAGGACAACCCCACCAGATGCACCCGCTCCAGCCCCAGCCCGGCCAGAACCTCCTCAAGCCAGGCCGCCGAGTCCCCGGACCCCGTCACCACCCGCCGCTGCACACCACCCCCCGGATCGTCGATCGTCTCCACCGCGTACACCGGACGGCGACACCCCACCCCGGCGGCCTGCAGATACCACATGGAGGCGTTCGCACCGTGCCCGTGCAACAGCACCACCGGCTCCCCGTCCCGCGGCCCGCACCGGTAGACCCGCGTCGTCCCGAAGGAGGTCTCCACGTCGAACACCTCATGCGGCGGCCACAACCCCATCGCCACCTCGTACGCGGCCCGGAACCTCCGCTCGGCCCGCCCATCACGAAACCGCCCGATCCCGGCACGGGTCCCACCGTCCACACGCCCTCCCGGCAAAATTGATACACACGTATACGGTACGGTTGTATCAACATTGTGAGGCCACGTCCACCAGGAAGCACCCGTGAACCGGACCGACAACCGCGAAACCCGCCGCCACGACATCACCGAAGCCGTCCTGCGCGTCATGACCCGATCAGGACTGCACGCCGTCACCATGCGCGCCGTCGCCGCGGAGGCCGACGTCTCCCTCCGCCTGGTCCAGCACTACTTCGAGACCAAACAACACCTCATGCACACCACCCTGAACCGGCTCACCGAAGAGATGACCCAACGCCTGCGCACCCGCCTCACCGGCGCCCACCGGCCACGCGACGTCATGGAGGCCGTCCTCGCCGAAGCCGTCCCCACCGACGAACGCAGCCGCGCCTTCCACCTGGCCTACACCTCCTACGCCGTCCTGGCCGTCACCGACGAGACACTCGCCGCGCACCCCTTCCTGAACGCACCCGACGCCATGGAGACCTTCGTCACCCGCCAGCTGACCCAGGCCCGCGACGACGGAGACCTCGCACCCGGCCTCGACCCGCGCACCGAGGCCGTCACCCTGCTGGCGACCGCCGCCGGACTGGGCGTCGCCGTCCTCGCCGGGCAACGCACCCCGCAGGAGGCCACCGCGATCCTGCACAGCGGGCTCGCCCGCCTGTTCCCGAACCCCGCGAGCCCCGGAGAACAGGGAAAGACCACGGCGGAGGAGGGCGGTCACAAGTGATGCATAAGTAAAATTATGCATCAAAACCGCCGGAGAGCCCCGGAGAGCCCGCGGCGACGCCCGCCCGGCGAACGCCGGCCCCGGAGTTCCGTACGGCGAACACACCGGAACACGGCACGGCGAACACACCGCGACGGCCGGGCACCGGGTAACGCGCACCGGCCGTCCGGGAGAACACCGCCCGCCCGTAAATCGATCATGAAGAACGGGGAAACGGAGCTCCCGGCACGCCTGCGGCCTCCAGGCGCGGCGAGGTTCCGGCGAACGACCGAACGCGGACGGCCGACGGCATCCGGCCTGCCCGGACGGTCCTGGCCGACGGAGGGACGCCGACCCGGGTGCGCGGCTCCGGCGCCCCCTGGCTCCGCCACTTCACCCGCTTTGTCCGGAAAAATCGTGATACCGAACAGAAACCCAATTCTGTTCGGTATAAGAAATCCCGGCCCAGGACGGAAGCACCGCCCCCGCGGCCCCGGCGTCCCGCTCCCCACACAGACAACACGGAACGACGCGGGTCCGGCGCTCCCCCGCAGGGACCTGCCCGGCGGGTCCGCGGAACCGCGACCGGCCTCCCCGGCCGAGCCGCCGGGCCCGGGGCGAGGACGCGACGGACGGCCCAGCCGGGGCCGGTGACGGCGCGGTGAAGCCGGCCCCCGGTCGAGGTGGTGGCGAACGGGAGGCCGTCCCGTGCCGTGGGCGGGCGGGACGGGTCCGGTTCGCGCTCGGTTGTGGTGAAGAGGGTGTGTCCTTTCGAATCGAAAGGTCCGCTGACGCGTCCGTCGTTGGTGTGGAATTCGTTGATGACGCGTTGGTCGAAGGGCGTGGAGTTTTTTTGTGGTTTTGTGCGTGGAGGGCGGGTGGTGTTTTCGTTCCTGTCGGGGAAAGGTTTGAGGAGTTTGTCGGCTGCCGGGTTTTTCGGTGGTCTGCGCCGGTTTTGTGGGGTGGGTCTCCGGGGGCCGGGGGTCGCCGCCCGGCGGGGCGCCTTACTCAGGTGCGGTTCGTGGCCGGTCCGGCGGGGCAGGGCCGGATCCTGGTGGTTTTCGTCCTGGAGGGTTTTTCCTGAAATGTTGTCCGGCGGCTGGGTTTTGCCCTCTTGGTTGCGGTGGGCTCCTGGAATTGTCGGTGCCGGGTTCTACGATGAGCCGACTCTCAGGAAGGGTGTTCGCCGATGCTTGACTCGCTGATTGTGCCGTTGCTGGTGACCACGGATTTGCCGCCGGACGCTGATCTGGCGGAGTTTGGGCGGCTGCTCGCCGACGCGGTGCGGGAGCCGGGCCGGGGTGCGGTGTCGTATGCGGGTTTTCTGCACGGCGCGGTGTTCTGGCTTGATCCGCCGAGGGTGTCGGCGGAGCGTGAGGCCGGGGTTGGGCCGGTGGCCGAGGAGTTGCGGTTCGCGGCGTTGCTGGGTCATCTGTCGGTGAGCGGCGGGTGCGGGCGGGTCAAGGACGTGGTGGCCGACGTGGGCAGGGCGGTGACGGAGGCGGTCGCGGCTCGTTACGGTGATCTGGGGAGTCCTCCGGCGGTGATGGCGATCCGGGCTGAGGATGTGCGGGAGCGCACTCCCCCGTCGGCGGTCGCGGTCAGTACGGCCGGTGCGGTTGCCGGGTTGGTCGCGGCTGCCCGCCCTTACATGTGACTTGTCCGCCCGTGGGCGGGTGTGATCGTCTACGTTGGGCGGGTGGGCGTGGTCGGCGGTTCGCTGCGCGTCGTCGGCTGGTTTCCCCCTCTCCCCCGTGTGGGTGTGGGGTGCCCGCGGTGGTGTCCGGTGGCGGTCTGTGTGCCAGGCGGGGTGGTCTGGGGCGGGTACGGCCGGGCTGATCGTCGAGGAAGGGTGTCCGGGGAGTCATGCGGCCAGCGGGTCTGAATCGCCTCACGGTGCGGGAGTCGGCCGATCGGTATGTGGAGTTGGTGCGGGCCAAGACGTTGACGGGGGCGTTGTCTCCGGCGACGGCGGAGGTTTACGCGCGTGATGTGGCGACGTTCGTGGGGTTGGCGGGTGAGGAGACGGTTCTCGATGATCTGACCGGTGAGGACGTCGATGCGGTTCTGCTGGCGTTCGCGCGTAAGCCCGATGGGCGGCGGGCCGATCCCGGTCAGGGGGGCGGGGTGCAGTCGGCTTCGTCGCAGGCGAGGTTTCGGCGGTCGGTTTCCGCGTTGTTCAAGCACGCGTCGCTGGCGGGGTGGGTGCAGGTCAATCCGATGGCGTTGGTGACGGTTTCGGCCAAGGAGCGTGGCGGGTTGCGGCCGCAGCGGCGGGCGTTGACGCGGGAGCAGGCTCAGGGGTTGGTCGGGGCGGCGCGGGAGTTGGGTGACGGGCCGGTTGAGGAGGCGGGGCGGGCGCGGCGGCGTGATCAGCGGACGGAGTTGCGGGATGCGTTGATCGTGTTGTTGCTGTCGACGATGGGGCCGCGGGTTTCGGAGTTGGTGCGGGCGGATGTGGAGGATTTCTACACCAACGACGGGGTGCGTTACTGGCGGATCTTCGGTAAGGGCGGTAAGACGCGTGATGTGCCGTTGCCGGGTGATGTGGCGCGGGTGCTTGAGGCGTATCTGTCGTGGCGGGGTGAGGTTCTGCGGGGGGTGCAGGACAAGGCGTTGCTGTTGTCGTGGCGGGGCAGGCGGCTGGCGCGGGGGGATGTTCAGGCGGTGATCGATCGGGTGCAGCGGCGGGTTGATCCGGATCGGCGGCGTTCGGTGACGCCGCATGGGTTGCGGCATACGACGGCGACGCATCTGCTGGCCGAGGCGGTGGACATGGACGCGGTGCGGCGGGTGCTGGGGCACGGTGATCTGGCGACGCTGGGGCGTTACCGGGATGAGTTGCCGGGTGAGCTGGAGGTGGCGATGCGGGCTCATCCGTTGTTGCGGGAGCGGGGGGTTGCGGGCGGGGGCGGGGTTTAGGCGGCGCGTTCGGCGGTGCAGACCTCGGCGAGGACGTCCATGGAGATGTTCAGGGTCTGGGCGAGGGCGGCGATGGTGAAGAAGGCGGGGGTGGGGACCCTGCCGGTTTCGATCTTGCGGAGGGTCTCCGCGGACAGTCCGGCGGCGGCGGCGACCTCCGTCATGCTGCGGGTGCCGCGGGCCTGGCGTAGCAGGGCGCCCAGGCGGTGGCCGCGTTCGTGGTCGAGTTCGGTCAGTGGGGGTCGCACCATGTGCGGAAGCTTAGCAAACGTGATAACAATACCGGTATAAGTATTGGACCGGAAGGTGACACGTGGTCGAGATCAAAACAACGGCAGAACTGGAAGCCATGCGCGAGGCCGGACGCGTCGTCGCCAACGCACTACAGGCGACACGCGACCAGGCAACCCCCGGCACCACCCTCCTCGAACTCAACGAAACCGCCGCCACCGTCATCTCGGCGGCCGGCGCCAAACCCGCCTTCCTCCACTACAAACCCCACTTCGCCCCCACCCCCTTCCCCGCCGTCATCTGCACCTCCGTCAACGACGTCCTCGTCCACGGCATCCCCGACCACTACCGGCTACGCCCCGGCGACCTGCTCAGCATCGACTGCGGCGCCTACCTCGACGGCTGGGCCGCCGACGCCGCGATCAGCCTCACCGTCGGCCCGGCCGACCCCCAGGACCTGAAACTCATCAACGACGCCGAAACCGCCCTCGCCAACGCCATCACCACCTGCACACCCGGCGGCCGACTGGGCGACATCGGCCACGCCGTCGCCACCGTCGGCCGCCAAGCCGGATACGGCATCCCCACCGACTTCGGAGGCCACGGCGTCGGCCGCGCCATGCACGAAGACCCACACGTCGCCAACCACGGCCGCCCAGGCCGCGGAATGACCCTCCGCCCCGGCCTCGTCCTCGCCATCGAACCCATGTTCATGGCCGGAGGCCACGACACCTACCTCACCGCCCCCGACGGCTGGGCCCTGACCAGCGTCGACGGCAGCCAAGCCGTCCACGTCGAACACACCGTCGCCATCACCGACGACGGCCCCCGCATCCTCACCCTGCCGTGAGACCCTCCGAAAGACCCTGCTCCCCCAACCTGACCATCACCCGGGTACGCAACCGATCCGGCGAAGTCCGCGCCGGATCCGACAGATAAACCTCCCGAATCGGCCCATCCGGCGTATGACCCCGCTCAGCACACCACGCCAACACAGCATGCGCGGTCAAATCAATCTGGTCATACGGCCCCACATGCACCGCCCCCGCGAACACCCCACCCGGCAGAATGTACGGCCGCGTCCCCCGCGGAGCAGGCCCCCCGAACTCCGCCGCGACCACCACCGGAATCGGCTCCCCCATCTCCACCGGAAACAAACCCGTCAACCGCAACCCCTCCTCCAACCCGCCTTCCCGGACAGCACGCACCAACGACGCCACACACGCCCCCGTCGCCCGAGCGATGTCCTGCGGCGAAACCGCCTCATCACGCACCAACACCACCTGACGGGGCCCCTGCCGCTCCACCGTCACCTCAACCGGCGGCACCCCCGACACCAACAACCGCTCCAACGTCGCCAACGTACGGCTCCGCCGCGCCAGCTCCGCCTCCAACTCATCACGCACCCGCCCCAGCACCTCAGCCACCGCCACCCCCGACAACACCTCACCGACAGCGCTCAACGGCACATCCAACGACCGCAGCAACCCGATCGACAACGCCTGCCTGGCCTGCGCCACCCGGTAATACCGGTAACCACTGTCAGGATCGATCCACGCCGGAACCAGCAACCCCAAATCCGCGTAATGCCGCAACTGCTTCACACTCAACCGGCACAACCTCGCGAACTGCCCGATCGGCAGCAGCCCATCATCCACATCCACCCCTCCAGCATGCCGCCCCCACCAGCCCGAAGGCACCGCCGACAACCCGGAAACAGGACCGCCACCCACCACCCCTAAGGTGAGGACCAACCCCACCCCCCGTTCCCGGTCCCCAAGGGAGAGGTCCCCCACCGTGCCCACCACGCTCCGCCTGTTCCGATACGTCGCCATCGCCGAAGCGTGCTCATGGGCCGGACTCCTCATCGGGATGTACTTCAAATACATCGCCGCCACCGGCGACCTCGGCGTCAGAGTGTTCGGCCCCATCCACGGCGCACTGTTCGTCCTCTACGTCGCCGGAGTCATCGCCGCCGCCCGCACCGCCCGCTGGAGCATCCCCACCACGGCACTCGGCCTGGCCTGCGCCATCCCCCCCTTCACCTCCCTGTGGTTCGAACGACGCATGCTCACCCGCCACACCGCCACCGTGTGACCCCCCTCACGACAAAGCGACCAACCCCCGATACTCCTCACCCCACAGATCCTCATCCGCCTCCGGCAACAACAGGACACGATCCGGCCGCAACGCCTCCACGGCCCCCTCATCATGGGTGACCATCACGATCGCCCCCGGATAGGAACCCACCGCCGCCAGCACCTCACCCCGCGACGCCGGATCGAGATTGTTCGTCGGCTCATCCAGCAACAACACATTCGCCCCCGAGTGAACCAACCCCGCCAACACCAGACGCGTCCGCTCCCCACCCGACAACACCCCGGCCGGCTTGTCGACATCGTCCCCCCGGAACAGAAAAGCCCCCAACACCCCCCGCACCTCACCATCCGTCAGATGCGGCGCCACCTCCACCAGGTTCTGCCGCACCGTACGATCCCCCCGGACGGTGTCGTGCTCCTGCGCGAAATACCCCAGCCGCAACCCCTGCCCCCGCACCACCCGGCCACCATCCGGCTCCTCCCGGCCCGCCAGCACACGCAACAACGTCGTCTTGCCCGCACCGTTGAGGCCCAGCACCACCAGCCGGGCACCCCGATCCACCGCCAGATCAACCCCGTCCAGCACCCGGCGGCCGCCATAGGACTTCGACAGGCCCACCGCACCCAACGGTACCCGCCCACACGGCTCAGGCTCCGGCAGCCGAATCCTCGCCACCTTCTCCTCCCGCCGCACCGGCTCAAGACCGGCCAGCATCCGATCCGCCCGCCGCGCCATACTCCTGGCCACCACCGAAGTCGCCGAACGCGCCTTCATCCGATCCGCCTGCGCGTGCAACGACGCCGCCTTACGCTCAGCGTTCACCCGCTCCCGCACCCGCCGCCGCTCATCGGCCTCACGCTGCGCCAGATACGCCGCCCACCCCGTGTTGTGCACATCGACCGCACCCCGCACGGCGTCCACATGGAAGACCCGGTTGACCACCCCGGCCAGCAACGCCGTGTCATGACTGATCACCAACAGCCCACCCCGATACCCCAGCAGGAAAGACCGCAGCCACGCCAGCGCGTCGACATCCAGATGGTTCGTCGGCTCATCCAGCAACAACGTGCCCCCGCCGTACCCCGCGAACAGGATCCGCGCCAGCTCGACCCGGCGCCGCTGCCCACCCGACAACGCCCCCAACGGCTCCGCCAACACCCGCTCAGGCAACCCCAGACCGGCCGCCACCCGAGCCGCCTCCGCCTCCGCCGCGTACCCGCCGCCCGCCTGGAACTCCGCCTCCGCCCGCGCGTAACGAGCCATCGCCCGCTCCAACGCGGGACCCTCCGCCCCGGCCATCGCCCCCTCAGCCACCCGGAGACGACGCGAAACCGCATCCAGGCCACGAGCCGACAGAATCCGATCGGTGACCGAGACCGACTGATCAGCGGCCCGCGAGTCCTGCGCGAGGAACCCCACCGGCCCCCTACGGGTGACCGTCCCCCCAGCCGGCTCCGACAGACCCGCCAGAACCGACAACAACGTCGTCTTGCCCGCACCGTTACGGCCCACCAGGCCCACCCGATCACCAGGAGACACCGAGAAGGAGACATCGGACAGCAACAGACGCGCGCCGGCCCGCACACCGACACCACAGACAGTAATCATGAAAAAACGCTCCGGATAGCGAAAAGGACACACTCCTGACGTGGAAGCGAGTCCTCAGCTAAGAAATCCGGGCGAACATCCCCCCACCATAGCCGCCGCCCCCCACCCCCTCACAACCCCAATACGGCCCCCACCGCCGCCCGGCACCGCACCGGATCCTCAAGCAACTCCGCACACCCACCCAGCTGATCCACCGACCCCGTCAACGGAAACCCCCTGACCACCGGATCGACCACCCCACCGGCCAACGCCTCAGCCACCCCCCACGCGCCACCACCCCGCACCGCCGCCCCCAACCCCAGCCTCCCGTGCAACACCGACACCCGCTCGACCGCCTCCCCCAAACACCGCTCACGAACCCGCCAATCCCCCGCCCCCACCGCCGCCGACAACACCTCACCCAGCTCCGCCGTACCGGAAAGCCGCGCGAACGCACCCCCAACCCACTTCGCATACGGCGGATACCGGCGCCGCACCAGCAACACCAGCCGCATCAACTCCCCCACCAGCGACGCCGTGAACACCGCCGACCCCAGATCGTCGCCCGTCTCCCCGCACCTGCGGGGAAAGGACTCCAACCGCGCCACCCGCCGCCACTGACACGCCAGCACGTAACGCTCCAGATCAGCCGGATACCAGCGCAGCACCGAACGAACCCGCTCCAGAACCCCCAGACCATCGTGGAAAACCTCACCACCGGTGACCTCCGCCAACCGCTGCCAGGGAACCGACAACCAATCCAGCACCCCGGCCCCCGCCAGCGGATCGAACCCCAGCCTGCCCGGCAACCACACCGAGGGCGCCACCACCCGGACCCCGCCCTCCCCCACCACGACCGGATAACCACCGAACACCCGGGGCAACGCCTCGGCCAGCGACGCGGTGACCTCACCCACCGACCCCTCGGGAACGAACACCACCACCCGCGGCCCCCAGCCACGGGCGGCCGAACGCTCGGTGTCGAACGCCAGCACCTCCGAGCCCGGCCCGATCAACGCCGCGCTGTGCGCGACGTCGGCGATGACGGGCCGTACCTCCTGCGTGTAGAAGTCACGTGAAAACTGCAGACCAGGGACAAAACTGGACATCACTCCATTCACTCTGCCTGCCGGAACCGCCTGGCGCACCGGGTTTTCTCCCCTCCGGAGGAGGCCGCCTCCTTCCTGGGTGAGGGGTTTTTGTGGTGCGTGAGGAAGGGCATCCGACCCGGTGGCTTTACAATGTAGATTTCCAGGGTTCGATAAGGTCGCCGGGTGAGCGTGCCCGTGCTGCCCGAGCCCTCCGGGCCCGTCGTCGAACCCGCCCGTGATCCCTACCGGGTGTACCTCGACTCCCTGACCAGCTCCGAGTCCCGCCGCGCCATGCGCGGCTGCCTGGACCGCCTGGCCGGTCTCGTCTCCGGCGGGCAGGCCGCCAGCGGTGAGGGCCAGCCCTGGCATCTGCTGCGTTACGAGCACACCGTGCGCCTGCGCACCCTGATGACCGAACGCGGCTGGTCGGCCGCCTATGTCAACAAACACCTCGTCGCGCTGCGCAGGGTGCTGCGCGAGGCGTGGCGCCTGGGCCAGATGACCGCCGAGGAGTACCAGCGCGCCGCCGACCTTCCCACCGTCGAACACACCCGTCTTCCCGCGGGCAGGCACGTTCCGCCCGAGGTCGTCGGCGCCGCCCTGGCCGCCTGCGACGACGACCCCTCCCCCGCCGGGACACGCGACGCCGCCCTGCTCGCCGTGCTGTACTCCACCGGCTGCAGGCGCGCCGAGATCGCCGCGATGGCCCTGGACGACTACGACCCCGGGGCCCGTTCCCTGCGGGTGCGCGGCAAGCGCGACAAGGAACGGCTGGTCTACCTGACGTCCGAGGCCGTCGGCAGGCTGGAACGGTGGCTGGCCGTACGGGGGCGTCCCGCCGGGGCGCTGTTCTGCCCCATCGGCCGGTACGGCTCGCTCAGGACCACCGGGGCCGGGCCCGCCCCCATGACGGGCCAGGCGGTCGCCGACATCCTGGCCAGGCGGCTGGCTCAGGCCGGGGCCTCCGCCCGCACCCCCCACGACTTCCGGCGCACCTTCATCGGGGAGCTGCTCGACGCGGGCGTCGACCTGGCCACCGCCCAGGCCCTCGTGGGTCACTCCTCCCCCGCCACCACGGCCCGCTACGACCGGCGCCCCGAACGGCGCCGCCGTGAGGCGGTCGACAGGATCACCCTTCCCCCCGCCAGACCGCTGTGACCCGCGGGCGCAGGCCCGTCAGCAGGCCCGTCAGCCGGGCCTGCGCAGCGTGCGGCGTACGGCCAGCCCGGCGAGAGCCGCCGACGCGAGCGTCAGGATGCCCGCCTCGGTCCACTGGAAGCGCCAGAACCTGGACGGCGGGTGGTAGTACACCGCGTGCCGGTACCCCTTGCCGAACAGGCACGCCTCCCACGCTCTGGCGTTCCTGTCGCTCTGTCCCATGTCCGCCCGGTGCGGGCAGCCGCCGACCGACGGCTCGGTGACCTCCCTGCCCGACGGCTCCACCCAGGCGGCGCCCACCAGCCGGGCGTCCGGGTCGGCGAGCAGCACGTCGCCGGACAGCTCGGCGCGCACGGGTTCGGCGTAGTGGTCGCTCAGCTGGAACAGCGTGAACATCGTCACCGTCACCCCCGCCACGACCAGCGCCATCGCGGGCAGCGTCCGCCGGAACAGGGCGCCGGCCGCGACGCCGAGCATGAACGCGTACAGCCACCACACCCCGGGCTGGACCCCGATCATGTTGAACACGCCGATGTTGCCGAAGGTGGAGTCGGCCCCCTTCCTGAACACCGGCCGCCACAGGCTCACCATGAGCGACAGCAGCAGCCCCCCGGCCGTGACCGTCGCGCCCAGGACCGACAGCTTGACCAGCAGCCACCGCCGTACGGACACCGACTGGGTCCAGGCCAGCCGGTGGGTGCCGCGCTCGTACTCGCGGCCGAGCAGCGGCGCGCCCCAGAACGCCCCGATCAGTGCGGGGGCCACCAGCGGCATCCATCCGAAGATCGTGTAGACCGCGCCGTAGCGCCGCCCGAGCGCCACCTCCAGCTCTCCGCACGCCACGTCGGGCCCCGGGCAGCCCGGCGGGGCGTGCTCGGCCACGTACCGGCCCGCCTCGACGGCCGAACCCAGCAGCAGGAGCCCCAGCAGGGCCAGGAAGCCCGCCGTCACGAGGATCTGCGCCCGGTGCTGGCGCCAGGTCACCCAGATCACGCGTCCACCCCCGCCGGTCGCGGCAGGGCCGCCGACTCGGGGCTGCGCAGGTAGCCCATGACGAGTTCCTCCAGCCCGGGGTGTCGTGCCCGCCAGCGCGGGTCGGGCGGGCACGGTCCCCTGACCAGCATGCCGGTCTGCCTGCCGGTACGGCTCTCGCTCACCACCCGTACCCCCGCCGCCGTGGCCTCCCGCGGCCCGGTGAGCACGAGGTGCTCCTGGAGCAGTTCCTCGATGTCACCGCTGACCTGCAGCCGTCCCCCGTTCAGCACGATCAGCCAGTCGCACGTCTCCTCCAGGTCGGAGACGACGTGCGAGGACAGCAGCACGGTCAGCTCCCGATCGGCCACTTCCGCCATGATCGAACGCATCACGTCGTGACGGGCCAGCGGGTCGAGGTTGGCCAGCGGTTCGTCCAGGATGAGCAGGTCCGGCCGGCCGGCCAGGGCCATCGTGACCGCCACCTGCGCCCGCTGCCCGCCCGACAGCCCGCTCACCTTCCGTTCCAGCGGTATGCCCAGCCCGGCGAGCCGGTCGGCGGCGGAGGCCTGGTCCCAGCGGGCGTTCGTCCGGCGGCCGAAGGTGAGCATGTCGGCGACGCTGAAGCCGTCGTACAGCGGTTTGTCCTGCGCCACGAACGCGGCCGTGCCGGCCACGCGGACGCCCCCCGACCTGGGCCGCAGCAGCCCGACGGCCGCGTGCATGAGTGTGGTCTTGCCCGCCCCGTTGGGTCCGACGAGCGCCGCCACCCGGCCTGCGGGCAACGACAGCGAGCAGTCGCGTAACGCCCATGTACGGCGATAGCGAACGCCCAGCCCGGTCGCCTCCAGGACGGGCCTCATGCCACGCCCTCCTTCGCGGCGTCGGTCAGGACCACGGCGAACAGCGCCCGGAGATCCTCCTGGTCGAGTCCCGCCGCGCGGGCCTCGGACACCCACGCCTCCAGGGCGCGCCGCAGCCGTGTGTGCTCGGCGAGCGTCGCGCCCGCGACACCCTGCCGGATGAACGTCCCCATCCCCGGCCGTCCCTCGACCAGGCCCTCGCGCTCCAGCTCCCGGTAGGCCTTGAGCACGGTGTTGGGATTGATGGCCAGGCTCTCGACCACCTCGCGGGCGGTCGGCAACTGGTCCCCGGGACGGAGCACGCCGAGCCGGAGCGCCTGTTTCACCTGGTGAACGAGCTGCAGGTACGTCGCGACGCCCGAGCCCCTGTCCAGGACGAACTCGATCAACGAAAACACCCTTTCACTATTCGATTAGTGAAAGGGTGTTGGAGCCGGTCGTCCGCTGTCAACCCGGCCCCACGCCCGCGCTCCGTACAGGGCCCCGCGCACGGGCCCGCGCCGCATCGGAGCTGACACACCGGGCCCGTTACGGAATAACCACCGTCCGGCGTCCGTTAGAGTGATCGTGCCGATGTGGTTTGTGTCCCCCGGGCCGCAAATTACCGCCTTCACGGAATACCGTTCGGCTGGAGCCGTGTTGTGCCTCTCGCCGAGGAGGCGACCGCCACATCGGCTCAAACGTTCCGCCCCGTGGGAGTCCGCTCCCACGGGGCGTTCGTTTTGCGGTTTCCTCTCGTGGGAGGCCTCCGGCTTTGGAGGGAGGCTACAAACATGAAGACGCCGCCTGTTCGGGTGCACACACCAGCGGGACGCCGGGACACCGCCTAGTGTGGTGATCCCATCTGATGAGGAGAGCCCGTGCTCTATCGCCTGACCAAGATCGTCAGCGCTCCTTTCCTGCACCTGATGTGGCCGACCACGGTCACCGGGGCCGAACACGTGCCGGACACGGGACCGGCGATTCTGGCCTCCAACCACCTGTCCGTGGTGGACTCCACCTTCCTGCCGCTGGTACTGCCCCGCCAGGTGCGTTTCGTCGCCAAGGCCGAGTACTTCACCGGTAACCCCGTCACCGCCGCCTGGATGCGGGCCACCGGGCAGCTCCCCATCGACCGGCAGAGCCCGACCGCCGCCCAGGACATGCTGGACGCCGCCGCCAAGGTGCTCAAGGACGGCGAGCTCTTCGGCATCTACCCCGAGGGCACCCGTTCCCCCGACGGCCGTCTCTACCGCGGCAAGATCGGAGTCGCCTGGCTCGCCCTGGCCACCGGCGCCCCGGTCATCCCGGTGGCGATGAAGGGCACGGACAAGGTCCTGCCGATCGGCACCGGCGTGCCCAGGTTCGGCAGGGTCGGCATCCGGATCGGAGCGCCCCTGACCTTCACCGGTTCGCACACCGACGCCCGTGACCGCCGCCGGGTGACCGATGAGATCATGGACGCGATCCACGCGCTGTCCGGCCAGGAGCGTGCCCCGGGATACGCCCCCAGCCGCAGTAAGGACAATTGACTATTTGTCGTCACAATTCGGGGCGTTCACGCTAGGCTGCGACCTTCGGGCACGGACAACTGGGGGGTAGCCAAGTGCCGAAGGGCAGGACGATCGCGATCACGTCGGCAGCCGTCGTACTCACCGCGGGGGCGGCGGGCGCCGGGGCCTGGTGGTTCCTGCACACCAGAGGCACCCCCCAGGAGACCGCGCAGCGATTCGTGACCGCCTGGCAGACGGGCGACCTCGCCGCCATGCGCGCCGAGACGGGCACCCCCGCCCCGGCGCTCGCCAAGACCTACGAGGACATGCGCAGGAACCTCGCGGTCGAGTCGGTCTCCATCCGCCTCGGCTCCGTCCGCGAGACCGGCGACGGCACCGGGGAGGCCGCCTACACCGCGACCCTGCGCCTGCGCGACATCGGCCAGTGGGACTACACCGGCACCCTCCCCCTGGCGGTCGTCGACCGCAACTGGCGGGTCAAGTGGTCCCCCGCCGCCTTCCACCCCCGCCTGGCCGACGGCTCCGCCTTCGCCCTGAAGACCAAGTGGCCACAGCGCGCCCAGATCACCGCCGCGGGCGGCGAACGCATCGACACCGGCGACGCCGGCGGCTCGGTCCAGCAACTCGTCGGCTACCTCGACAAGGCGACCGACAAGGACGTCAAAACCCTCGGCGCGCCGTACAAGGCGGGCGACCCGATCGGCAGGGGCGGGCTGCAGCAGACCTTCCAGCGGAGCCTGGCGGGCGCCCCCGCCACCGAGATTCAGATCGTCGGACCCGGCAAGACCGCCAAGACCCTCGACACGATCGAGGGACACGACGGCCAGGAGGTGAAGACCAGCCTCGACCTGCGGGTCCAGCGCGCCGCGGCCGACGCCGTACGCGACCTCAAGCAGACCGCGTCACTGGTCGCGGTCAAACCCTCCTCCGGCGAGATCCTCGCCGTGGTCAACAACCAGGGCGGCTTCAACCGCGCCCTCGACGGCAACTACCCGCCCGGCTCCACCTTCAAGGCCGTCACCGCCGTCGGACTGCTCGCCTCGGGAATGACCCCCGGCGAGGACGTCACCTGCCCCAAGGACGTCACCGTCGGCGGCCTGCCCATCCGCAACTCCCACCACGCGGGCTACGGGGCGGTCACCCTCTCCGACGCCTTCGCCTACTCCTGCAACACCACCTTCGCCCCCCTCACCAAGGAACGGCTCGGCGCCGACAAACTGCTGCGGGCCGCGGAGCTGTTCGGCTTCAACAAACCGCTCACCATCGGCGTCCCCGCGACCAAGGGAAGCTTCCCCAGGGCGCAGAGCGACGCCGAACTCGCCGCCGAGTCCTTCGGCCAGGGCCGCATCACCGCCAGCCCCCTGGTGATGGCCTCCGCCGCCGCGGCCCTGGCCGACGGCACCTGGCGGCCGCCCACACTGGTCCCCGCGCTCAAGCAGAAGGCCGAACCCCGGGAACTGCCCTCCGGAGTCCTGCAGGACATGCACAGGATGATGTCCGCGGTCGTCACCAAGGGAACGGCCAAGGACGCCGGCCTGCCCGCGGGCACCCGCGGCAAGACCGGAACCGCCGAGTACGGCCCGCAGGACGACCTCAAGACCCACGCCTGGTTCATGGGCTTCCGCGGCGACCTGGCCTTCGCGGTGATCGTCGAGGAGGGCACCGGAGGCGGAGCGGTCGCGGCCCCGGTGGCGGCGGCCTTCCTGCGCGCGCTGGGCTGAGGCCCCCCACTCCCCGCCCGAGCCCGCCGGGTCCTCAGAGAGGGAGCGCCGCCGCGGCCTCGTGACGCAACACCAGGACGAGCAGCATGGCGATCAGGATCGCGATCAGCATCCAGCTGACCACGATGACGACCGTCGTCCCGCGAGGACCCCTGGCCGGGCCGCCCTCCCCGCGCACACGGCGCCTGCGGCGGCCCTCCTGACGCTGGACACGCTCGTTGAACGACTCCAGCCGAGCTGCCAAGCGTGGGTCCTCGTCGGTGAGGTGACGCTCGATCTGCAGCAGCATTCGCTCCTCGTCTTGCGACCAGGCCATGCCGTACCTCCCCGGGACGCAAGGCGTGTGCCGGTTTCCTGCCCAATCATGAAGATCGTTATCCATTTACATGGCGGCGATTTACCGCTTCTTTCCGCCCCCGCCACCTGTGTTCCCGCGGCCCGCGACGTGGGCGAACGCTCTCCCGCAGCCGTCCTTTCCGTGACCCGGCGGCCGCTTTCCGCCGGCCCCGGCAAACCACCGGGCGGAGCCGACGACCGCACGGACGCATGACGCCCCCGTTCTCCGTGAACAGATCCTCGCGGCCACGACCGGCGCACCGGCCACAACCCCGCGTCACCCGCGCGCGGCGGGGTCACGGAAACGACCGTGCGATCTAGCTTGCTAGGATGCTAGCATCGGCGTCATGGGTGACGCGGAAGTCAAGCAGTTCAACGTGTACCTCCCGACAGGGCTGATCAGACAGGTCAAGCACCACGCGATCGAGCAGGGCATGTCCCTGTCCGCGCTGGTCGCCGACGCCCTGCGCGCCTACCTCGACGACGCCCCCGGGCAACAACGGCAATCACCACACAAGGAGTCATGACAATGACGACCCAAGGACTCGAGGCGGTGTTCCTGGAGACCCACAACTGGGGAAGAACCGCGAGGTTCCTCCAGGCACTGGGTTTCGAACTGGAGATCTCCACCGGCGACGGCTCCGGCGTCTTCCGCAACGGCGAAGGCCCCTATCTCGTCACCGTCGAAATCCCCGAGAACCGCGAACCCCGAGTACAGCTCGCCCTGAAGGTGGCCGACGAGAACCTCTTCCACACCGACCCGGCCGTCGAAGTGGTCACCCCGTTCGAGGACACCCACTACGGGGCCCGGGAGATGACCGTCCGCGACCCCGACGGGCGGCTGTGGAGCCTGCAGGCCCCCGCCAAGAGCTGACAGCCCAGGAGCCACGGATGAGCAGATGGCGCGGCGACCCATGGGCGGTACTGCTGACCCTCAGCCTCGGATTCTTCATGACGCTGCTGGACATCACCGTCGTCAACGTCGCCATCCCCAGCATGATCGGCGAACTGCACGCGTCACTCGACGAGATGCTGTGGGTGATCAACGTCTACGTCCTCGTCCTCGCCGCGCTGCTGATCACCTCCGGGCGCCTGGGCGACGTGCGCGGGCCACGCACCATGTTCGTCGCAGGCGTCGCACTGTTCACCGTGGCGTCCGTACTCTGCGGACTCGCCCAGGACCCGGCCCAGCTCATCACCGCCCGCGCCGTACAGGGGCTGGGCGCCGCGGCGCTGGTACCGCAGACGATGACCATCATCATCGGCACGTTCCCGGCCGAGCGCCGCGGCGCGGCACTCGGCGTCTGGGGCGCGGTCGCCGGCATGGCCACCATCGCAGGGCCCACCCTCGGCGGACTCCTCGTCAGCACGACCGACTGGCGCTGGATCTTCTTCGTGAACGTCCCGATCGGCGCCGTCGTCCTCGCGATGGCCCTCACCCTCGTTCCCGACACCCGGCACGGCTCCCACCGCAGACTGGACATGCCGGGCGTCACACTCGCCACGGCCACACTGTTCTGCCTGACCTTCGCCCTCACCGAAGGCGAACGATACGACTGGGGCACCGCAATCCAGGCGTTGCTGGGCGGCGCCGCGCTGTCACTGGCGGCGTTCCTGATCCACCAGCGCAGCCGGCAGGGCGACGAACCACTGCTGCCCTTCGCGCTCTTCCGCGACCGCGGCTACGCCGTCATGAGCTTCGTGTCCGCGACCGTCCAGGTCGGCATGATCGGCCTGTTCCTGCCGGTGATGATCTACCTGCAGTCGGTGCTGCACCTCAGCGCCTTCACGGCCGGCCTGGTGATGGCGCCGGCGATGGTGGTATCGGCACTCCTGTCACCGGTCGCCGGCCGGATGTCGGACCGGATCGGCGGCACATACATCCTGATGGGCGGCCTGACCCTGTTCGCGGCCGGCATGACCTGGCTCGCCTGGGTCACCGACGTCGGCCGTACGGGATGGGAGTTCCAACCCGCCCTGATCATGACCGGGGCCGGCATCGGCTGCGTGTTCGGCCCGATGGTCACGGTCGCCCTGCGCAACGTGGAACCCGGACTGGCCGGAGCCGCCTCCGGGGTGCTGAACACCATCCGGCAGATCGGCACGATCTGCGGCAGCGCCGCGGTCGGCGCCGTACTGCAGAACCGCCTCGCCGCCTCACTCCACACCGAGGCCGCCAAACAGGCCGCCGACCTTCCCGCCGGCATCCGCGACCGGTTCCTGACCGGCTTCGACAACGCCGCAGAAAGCGGCCTGGAAGTCAGCGCCGCACTGAGGCCACCCCCGGGAACACCGGCGGACCTCGCCGAACACATTCACCGGACGGCGGAGTCGGTGTTCGAGCACGGATTCGTCCACGCGATGCGGCCGACCCTGGCACTGCCCATCGCCGTGATCGCACTCGGCGCCCTCTCCTGCATCCTGATGCGACGCCGCCGCCCAACCGGCCACCGGCCCGGCGTCCCCGAAACCACCGGCGGCCAGACGGCCAACTGAAGCGATCGCCACGACATAATGCGGCAGAGTGACTTCCCCCCAGACAAGCCTCAAAGGCCACGCCGACTTCCAACGGCTCTGGACGGGCCTGGCCATCAGCCAACTCGGATCGGCCGTCGGCATGGTGGCACTGCCCGTCGTCGCCGTAACCGTCGTCGAAGCCTCGACCTTCCAGGTCGCGCTGCTGTCGGCACTGACCGCGATCACCACCGCACTGCTGGCATTTCCCCTCGGCGACCACATCGAGTTCAGACACAAACGCCCAGTGATGATCACAGCCGACGTCATCAGATTCGCCTGCCTGGCGAGCGTCCCGATCGCGGCGGTCACGGGCCTTCTCACCTTCGTGCAACTGGGCGTGATCGCCGTGATCAACGCCGCGTGCCAGATCGCGTTCACCGCCGCCGCCCAGGCCCACCTCAAAGCGCTGGTCTCGGCACAACAGCTGATCGAGGCCAACAGCCGCCTTGAGTCGACACGCTGGCTCGGCGTCTCGGCCGGCCCCTCGCTGGGCGGCGCCCTCATCGGCTTCCTCACCGCGGCCGGCTCCCTGGCCGTCGACGCCCTGTCCTTCCTGGTCAGCGCGGCAGCGATCAAGACCCTGCGCGCCCCGGAGCCTGCCCCGCCCACGCGCGACGAACGCTCGTCACGACGCGCGGAACTGTTCGCCGGATGGCGCTTCGCCTGGGGACACCCGACGCTCCGGCCGATCCTGATCAGCTGGGTGACCTTCGCCGGCGCCAGCTCGATGGCGGCCTCGGTGAGCGCCGTGTTCTACCTGCGCGACCTGCGCTTCGACGCCTGGCAGTACGGACTGCTGATGGGAGTGCCGTCACTGGGCGGGTTCCTCGGCGCCAGACTCGCACCGAAACTCGTGACCCGGCTGGGAGCCGTACGCGCCCTGTGGTGGGCCGGCATGCTGCGCGGCCCCTGGTATCTCCTCATCCCGGCGGCGCTCCCCGGCACACCCGGACTGCTGATGTGCGGCTTCGGGTTCGGCATGGTCCTGCTGTTCGCCGGTACGGCGAACTCCACCATGGCCGGATACCGGCAGGCGCAAACCCCTGACCACCTGATGGCCCGCGTGGCCACCCTGTGGTCGTTCGCCACGACGGTCACCCAGCCCCTGTTCATCCTCCTCGGCGGCCTCACCGCGACCTGGACCGGCACCCGCACATCACTCTTCGTCGCCGCGGGCGTGATGTGCGCGTCCGCCGTACTGCTGCCTCGCAGATGAGGCCCCGGCAGGCCCTTCACGTCCTCGCTGAGGGGGTTGGCCTCGTCTCTGTTCGTGATTTTTCCCTGCCAGGCGCCTTTACAATGTAGATTTTTCCTTCGTCCGATCAAGGCTGAAGCTCCGGCCGCTCGAACCAGTCACGGACCACCGGGTAGGTCCGCTGCGCGATCAGCCGCTGCCCCGCCGCGTTCGGGTGGAAGAAGTCCCACTTGCTGACCTGGTCCAGGGTGAACGGGCAGTCGAACAGGGCGTTGCCGTCGAACCTGCAGGCCGGGCCGTACGCCGCGCAGACCCTGGCCAGGGCGGCGTTGTAGGCGGCCACCCGGGCACGCACCCGGTCACGGCGGGCCCGGTCTGCCGGGGCGTCGGAAGACGCCTTGGCCAGCATCGTGGGACAGATCCTGCCGACCGCCCAGAAACCACGCGCCACCAGATTGTCCCTGCCGACCCGCCACAACCGCTTCAGATCGGGCACACTCGCCAGGAACACCCTGCCGCCGGGCCTGGACCGCTTGAAAGCGGCCAGCGCCCCGGCCACCCGCCGCTCGTAGACGGAGACCGGGGTCATCAGCCGCTCCTGCTCGGCGCAGGCGTCCTGCGCGCCGACCAGCACCGTCACATAGTCGGCCCGCCGCGCGACCGCCTGGCCGACCTGGGCGGCCAGGCCCGCGCTGGTTGTTCCCGGCACCGCGAGGTTCACCTCGCTCCCGAGCGCGGGCCCCGCGTTCAGGTCGAGCAGGCGCATGTAGTGACTCTGGACACCCACGTCGTCGCCGGTCGACCAGGACCGGGAACGGCAGGAGACGTACCAGCCGCAGGCGTTGAAGCCCGCACTGATCGAGTCACCGAGCGCCGCGACCACCGCGGGACGCCACGGCCCCCGCACGTCGGAGGCCGAGGACGAGACCGCGGGTGAGGCCTCAGCCGGGCAGGCGGCCCACGGGGCCGTGAACGCCGCCGCCGCCGTGAGCACCATCACAGTCCTGCCGGGCATGACACCTCCGCCTGAGAGATCACCAGTGCTTCGGATGTATCACCGCAGGACACCGGGCCGCCCGCCGCCGACCGGCCGCTTTCGGATTTCTTGACGGAGCACGGCGCCCCGGCCGGGCGAGGGACCGGGCTCCGGACGCGGCCGGAGCGCGGAATAGAGTGTTCCGGGTGAGTGTCGCGCTCGGACTGACCCGCCCCCTCGTGGTGAGAACCACCCCCGTCGACGACCCCGTCGATCTGCTCTCCCGGCTCCCCGAGGCCGCGCCGTACGCCTGGATCAGGCGCGGCGAAGGCCTGGTCGCCTGGGGAGAGGCCGCGCGGGCCGAGATTCCCCCCGGTCCCGGACGGTTCGGCTGGGCCCGCGACTGGCTGGCGGCGACCCTCGGCGAGGCCCATGTGGACGACGGTGTCGGCGTCCCCGGCTCGGGACCGGTCGCCTTCGGCTCCTTCACCTTCGACGAGGACTCCCCCGGCTCCGTCCTCGTCGTCCCCAGGATCGTCCTGGCCCGCCGTGCGGGCCGCGCCTGGCTGACCACCGTCGGCGGGCAACCGCTCGACCTGGTCACGGCACCGCGCGACCCCGGCAGGATCCGCTACGGCGACGGCAGCCTGACCGCCCCCGAGTGGGAGCACGCCGTGGCCAGGGCCGTGGCGCGGATCAGGTCCGGCCGTCTGGAGAAAGCCGTGCTCGCCCGCGACCTGACCGCCGTCGCGGAACGGGCGATCGACGTGCGCGTGCTGCTGGCCCGCCTGACCGGCCGCTACCCGGACTGCTACGCCTTCTCCTGCGACGGGCTGGTCGGTGCGACCCCCGAACTGCTGGTCAGGCGCACCGGCGAGACCGTCGAGTCACTGGTGCTCGCGGGCACGACCCCGCGGGGTGCCGACGAGACCGACGACAGACGGCGCGGCGCCGCGCTGCGCGCCTCGGGCAAGGACCGTCACGAGCACGCCTGCGCCGTCGACTCCGTCCGGGCCGCCCTGGCTCCGCTCTGCTCGGAGCTGAACGTGCCCGCCGAACCCGAACTGCTGGTGCTGCCGAACGTCCAGCATCTGGCGAGCCCGGTGACCGGCCGCCTTTCGGCGGGCGCCTCGGTGCTGGACGTGGTCGCCGCCATGCACCCGACGGCCGCCGTCGGCGGCACGCCGACACGCACGGCCCTGGAGGTCATCCGCGAGCTTGAGGGCATGGACCGGGGCGGTTACGCGGGCCCGGTCGGCTGGATCGACGCCCGGGGCGACGGAGAGTGGGGCATCGCGCTGCGGTGCGCGCGCGTCGACGGCTCCCGCGCCCGCCTGTTCGCCGGCTGCGGCATCATGGGCGACTCCGTCCCGGCCGCCGAACTGGCCGAGGCCCAGGCCAAGTTCCGGGTGATGCAGTACGCCCTGGAGGGCTGACCACCCGGCCGGGGTCAGGCCCGCAGGTGGATCGCCTCACCCCGCTCGACCTCGGCGCCACCCGAGGTCAGGGTGGCGACCCAGTCAGGGAAGGCCGCCAGGTCGCGCTCGCGCACCGCGACCTGGAAGGAGACCTCCGCGCCGTAACCGACCTGCCTGACCTCGTACGGCGAGGCGCGCAGGTCGTTCTCCAGACGCCCGGCGCGGACGTGGTCGACGGTCACCGTCATCACCCTCGCCGGGACCATCTCGGCCAGCGGCGCCAGGTCCAGGGTCTTGCCGACCGCGGAGCCGTACGCCCTGACCAGGCCGCCCGCCCCCAGTTTCACCCCGCCGAAGTAACGGGTGACCACCGCGACCACGTCGCCCATCCCCCTGCGCAGCAGGGTCTCCAGCATCGGGGTGCCCGCGGTGCCGCCGGGCTCGCCGTCGTCGTCGGCCCTGCGGGCGCCCAGCTCTCCCCCGACCGCGTAGGCCGAGCAGTTGTGGGTCGCGTCGGCGTACAGCCCCTTACGGGCCGCGACGAAGGCGCGCGCCTCCTCCTCCGAGCGGACGGGGGCGAGAGCGCAGATGAACCGTGACCGCTTGATCTCGATCTCGTGCTCGGTGACGCCCTCCGGGGTCAGGTACGGCTGGGCCATTCCTCCAGGCTACTCGCCTTTACAAAGTAGATTCACGGCGCCCCGGGCTTGACCGGCTCGCTACGGGCCCGACGGCCGGCTCGAAGCCCGAGAGCGTGCCGGCCCCGTCACGGACGGTCGCGCCACCCGGGCCCGGTGCGGGAGCCCTGCTTGCCGGGTTCCCGATTTTCGCGTGCCTTTCCGCGAACCGGGAAAACCCATCTCTTACTAGCAGATGTCTGAATTTCTGGAGAAAGCTTGATGTAAGGGAATTCGGTCGCGTATCCCATCTGTTTCATCCACGGCGATATTCAGCACGTCCCAGGATTATGGATTTCACACTATATGGTGCACAATCAGGGACGCGCAGCCGTACGGACGATGGACGAGACCGTTTCCGGACGTTCGCGTGCCCCCGTCGAGACCTCCGGAGGAGGACATGCGCGGCCGGTTGGTTCTCGCCCTGATCGCCCTGGCGCTCGCGATCGCCGGGTTCGGCGTGTACGGGACGTTGATCGTCACGGACGGCGGTTCCACCTCGCCCACGCCGACTCCGAGGGCCGCCGGAACCTTCGTCTTCGAGCCGGCCGAGACCCCCGCGCCCGAAACGTCACCCCCGGTGCCCCCCGCTCCGTCGTCGCCTCCGCCCGTCGCGCCCCCTGCCGCCGTCCAGGCCACCACCCAGGCCACCGTTCAGGCAGGGGATCCGCAGGAGGTCGCGGTGAGGTACCTCACCGCCTGGCAGGCCGGGGACCTGGCCGCGATGGCCGGCCTCGTCTCGGCTCCCCCCGTCGACTTCGCCGAACGGCACCGCCGCTTCGACGCCGAACTGCGGATCACCGCGCCGCCGTCCCTGACCCCGCAGACACCGCGGCGGCGCAGCGCGCTCGAAGCCGAGGTGCCCTTCCAGGGGGTGCGGCAGATCACCGGCCTCGGGCCGTGGCCGTTCTCCTCCGTGCTGCACCTGGTACGGCACGCCGGCCAGTGGCGCGTCCGCTGGACCCCGCAGACGATGCACCCCTCGCTCGGCGAGGGAAGGAGCCTGCGGCTCACCGAGACCAAGGTCAGGCGACCGGCCACGCTCACCCGCGAGGGCCTGCCGTTCCCCGCCGGCAGCAGGGCGGGTGACTACTTCACCGGGCTGGAGGGCACCACGACCGAGCTGAAGCTGCGGGAGCTCCCCTCGGGACGGGTACTGCTGGCCTCCCCCTCCAAAGGGGGTGAGGCCACCCGCACCACGATCTCCCAGGACGTGCAGAGCGCCGCGGCCCACGCCCTGGACGGCCTGCAGGCGCCCGCCGCCCTCGTGGCGATCGACCTGCGCACCCGCCAGGTGCGGGCGGTGGCCGACACCCTGGGCGGCAAGGGCGCCTTCAACGGCCTCTACCCGCCCGGCTCGACGTTCAAGGTGGTGACCGCCGCCGCGCTGCTGCGCACCGGACTGACCTCCCGGTCCCCGGTCCCCTGCCCCGCCGCCTACACCATCCCCAACGCCAGGCGCTTCACGAACGCCGAACCGGCCGACCGCGGCGTCCTCCCCCTCACCACGGCCTTCGCGCTGTCCTGCAACACCACCTTCGTCCAGCAGTCCTACGAACGGCTGCGGGACGGCGGCCTGCGGACCGAGGCCGCCGACCGGTTCGGCTTCAGGGAGAAGCCCGGCCTCAGCTCCTGCCGGATCAGGCCGCACACCGACCTGAACGAGCTCGGCTCCGACGCCATCGGGCAGAACTCAGTGCAGGCCAGCCCGCTGTGCATGGCCGAGGTCGCCGCGGCCGCCGCGACCGGCGTGTGGAAACCGGCGGTCATGACCGAACGACCCCCGGCCGACTCACCGCCCGAGGTGCCGATCGGAGACGAGGTGGCCGCGCAACTGCGGGACATGATGGGCGCCGTCGTCACCCAGGGCACCGCCGCGGCGGCGGGCCTGCCCCCCGGCACCGCGGGCAAGACCGGCACCGCCGAGGTCGCCGGAGGCCACTCCCACGCCTGGTTCATCGGCTACCGCGGCTCCCTGGCCTTCGCGGCCTTCGTCCAGAACGGCGGCAGCGGCGGAGCGACGGCCGCCCCGGTCGCGGCCCGCTTCCTGAACGCCCTGCGGTAGCCCTCCAGCGCTTCGCCGGTTTGCGAGCCGAGGTGACGGATGCTGTCATCGATGCCGTGACGGACGTCCATCGCACGGTCGGCGCGGTCTGGAAACTCGAATCGGCGAAGATCGTCGCCGGTCTCACCAGGCTGGTGCACGACGTCGGCCTGGCCGAGGAACTGGCCCAGGACGCGCTCGTCTCCGCGCTCGAACAGTGGCCGGACTCCGGTGTCCCCGACAACCCGGGCGCCTGGCTGACGGCCGTCGCCAAACGCCGGGCCGTCGACCACATCCGGCGCGCGCGGCGCCTCGAACTCGGTGACGAACGCCTCACCCGGGAGGCGGACCAGCCGCCGGACCCCGAGCGGGACCCCGAACAGGACGACGTGCTGCGGCTGATGTT
Source organism: Streptosporangium sp. NPDC020072 (assembly GCF_040631445.1). NCBI lineage: Bacteria > Bacillati > Actinomycetota > Actinomycetes > Streptosporangiales > Streptosporangiaceae > Streptosporangium > Streptosporangium sp. NPDC020072. Next base: position 434,859 of record NZ_JBEYAB010000008.1, read on the forward strand.
CGTCTCCTGCCACCCGATCCTGGCGACCGAGGCGCGGGTGGCGCTGACCCTGCGGCTCGTCGGCGGCCTGACGACCGCGGAGATCGCCCGGGCCTTCCTGACCGACGAGCGGTCGATCGCCCGCCGTGTCGCCGAGGCCAAAGGTGTCCTCGCCGAGGCGCGGGTGCCGTTCGAGCTGCCGCAGGGCCCCGAACTGGCCGGGCGGCTGGCCTCGGTACTGGAGGTCATCTACCTGATCTTCAACGAGGGATACTCGGCGACCTCGGGGGACGACCTGACGCGCCCCGCGCTCTGCCTTGAGGCGCTACGCCTGGGCAGGCTGCTGGCCGGGCTGGCGCCGTACGAGGCGGAGGTGCACGGGCTGGTCGCGCTGATGGAGATCCAGGCCTCCCGCGAGGCGGCGCGTACCGGCCCCTCCGGTGAGCCCGTCCAGTTGCACGAGCAGAACCGGGGGCGCTGGGACCGGTTGCTCATCCACCGTGGCTTCGCCGCGATGCTACGGGCCAGGCAGGCGGGCGGCACGCCGGGGCCGTACGTGCTGCAGGCCGCGATCGCCGTGTGCCACGCGCAGGCGGCGAGCGCCGAGGAGACCGACTGGGCGCGGATCGCGAGCCTGTACGAGGCACTGGCCCTGCTGCTGCCCACCCCGGTCGTGCGGCTCAACCAGGCCGTGGCGGTGGGGATGGCCCACGGCCCGCAGGCCGGGCTCGACCTGGTCGAGTCGCTCACCGGGGATCCCGCGCTGCGCGACTACCACCTCCTGCCCGGGGTGAGGGGCGATCTGCTGGCCAGGCTGGGACGGTACGAGGAGGCGCGGCTGGAGTTCGAGCGGGCCGCCCTTCTCACCGGCAACGCCGCCGAACGGGACTTCCTGCTCCGCCGGGCGGAGGGGTTCGCGCTCCCCCACGTGGCCGGGCCCACGCTCGGCCAGGCCGTACGGGGCTTCCTGGCGCGTGAGGACCTGGACGCGGGAACCTCGCGCTCCTACGGGCAGACGCTGCGGCGGCTGTGCCTGGCCCTGGGCGAGCGCGCCCCGCTCACCTCGATGACCCCGGAACACGTGGCGCGGGTGTTCGAGACGGCCTGGGGCGGTTCCGCCGCCAGGACGTGGAACCGGCACCGCTCCGCCGTCCGCTCCTTCTGCGCCTGGGCCTCGCTGGAGGACCTGTCCGCCCGCCTCGACCGGCGCGCCGAGACCGGCCCGCCCGCCGAGATGATCGACCCGGCGCTGCTGGCGGCGCTCTGGGAGCGCGACGACCTGCCCGTGCGGGAGCTGGCCCTGTGGCGGCTGCTGCACGAGTCGGCCGCCGGAGTGCGGGCCGTGCTGTCGCTGAACGTCGAGGACCTGGACCTGGAGGATCGCCGGGCGCTCTCGGGCGGCGTCTGGATCGGCTGGCGCTCGGGGACGGCTCGGCTGCTGCCCCGCCTGGTGGCCGGCCGGGCCCGCGGCCCGCTGTTCCTCGCCGACCGCAGACCCGGGCCGTCCCGACGGCCCGTCCCGGCGGATCTGTGCCCGGAGACGGGGCGCGGGCGGCTTTCCTACGAACGGGCCGAGTATCTCTTCAAGCGGGCGACCCGGTCACTCGACCCCTCGGGCGAGGGCTACACGCTGCGCCGGCTCAGGCCCAGGTGACCTGGGCGGAGTCAGAGCGTGTTCTCGTGCAGGTGCACGATGCGCCACTCGTCTCCGGAGCGCCGCAGCACGGCGGTGGTCCGCACGATCTCCGGGGCCCCCTGCGCGAAGTCCACGCGCAGCAGGTATCTGGCCAGCGCCGTGTCGCCCCACACGTCGACGACCTCGTCGTGGACCCGTAGCCCCGTCTCGGCGGGACCGTCCTGCGGGCGGGCGTCACGGACCTTGTCCAGTTGCTCCCTGCTGGTGATCAGCACCTGCTCCGCCGAGTCCCAGATGGTCGCCTCGGGATGCAGCAGCCGGTCGATCCCCGGCCGGTCACCGCGCAGGTAGGCCTCGTACATCGCGGTGATGACCGCCCAGACGGCCTCGTGTGCCACTGCTTCCCCTCTTTCGTTGCATGGGCCTTGGCCCTTTACAAAGTAGATTCACTGATTGGCCGGGGCCGGGCCGCCGAGGTTGCCGAGCATCCGCTGCAGCAGCGCCAGCAGCTGCTCGACCTCATCGTCGGAGAAGCCCTCCAGGAGCCTGTGGGCGATGTGCCGGAAGACCGGCATCAGGCGGGGAACCAGCTCCCGCCCCTCCCCGGTGAGCTCGATGACGACGGACCTGCGGTCGCCCAGACGGGGGCTCCGCAGGATGAGGCCCTTGGCCTCCAGACGGTCGAGCAGCCTGGTCATGCCCGCGGTGTCGGTGCCGAGCTGCGCGGCGAGCTGGTTCGGGCTGCTCTCGTGCCGCGCGGCGTGCAGCAGGACGGCGGCCTGCTGGGTGGTGACGTCGAAGGGCGTCAGCTGGGCCTCGGTCGCCGCGCGCAGATCGCGGCCGACCTGGCTGACCAGGGAGCCCCCGCCGAGCACGAGCCGCATGTGCCGGGGTTCCATGCGGTCATGCTAGCCGCCCGGCCGTTTCACCGTCATGACGGCCGGGCGTACGGCGGCGCCTCTCACTCCCGGTCGTCGAGCAGTCCCGCGTCGTGCACGAGCAACGCGATCTGGACCCGGTTGTTGAGGCCGAGCTTGGCCAGGACGCCGGAGACGTGGGTCTTGACCGTGGGGACGCTGAGGTGCAGCAGCGCCCCGATCTCGGCGTTCGACCTGCCTCCGGCGAGGGCGAGGGCGACCTCGCGCTCGCGGTCGTTCAGCGCCGCGAGGCGTTCCAGGGCTCGGGCGCGGTGCCGGTCGCGGCCGGTGTCGGCGACCCGGGCGATGAGGCGCCTGGTCACCGCCGGGGACAGTACGGGCAGGCCCCTGGCCACCTGGCGCACCGCGGCCACGATCTCCTCCGGCGGGGTGTCCTTCAACAGGAAGCCCGCGGCTCCGGCACGCAGCGCGCGCAGCACGTGCTCGTCGGCGTCGAAGGTGGTCAGGACGACGACCTCGGGCGCTCCCGCCCTGGCCCGCAGGGCCTCGGTCGCGCTCAGGCCGTCCATGACGGGCATCCGGATGTCCATCAGGACGACGTCGGGGGCGTGCCGGGAGACCAGGGGCAGCACCTCGGCGCCGTCACCGGCCTCGGCGACCACCCGGATGTCGGGGGCGCCGCGCAGCATCATCGACAGGCCCGCGCGCACCAGCGGGTCGTCGTCGGCGATGAGCACGCCGACCGTCCAGGGCTGCGAGGCGGTCATGGCGGTCAGGCTAGCCAACCGGGCCTCCCCCGGGCCACCCGGGCGCTTGTCTTCGCCCCAGGAAGAGCTATATTTGCGATAAAATAAGTAGGAATTAGGGGTAATACGATGCCGCTGCCAGACTTCCTCACGATCGGCGCCCCCAAGTCCGGGACGACGGCCCTGCACGCCGCGCTGTCCCGTCATCCCGGGCTCTTCCTGTCCCCCGTGAAGGAACCGAAGTTCTTCCTCAGCGACGGCCCGCCGCCCACCAGGGGCGGGCCGGGCGACGCCCAGACCTACCGTGAGCACCTCTGGCGGCGTGAGGACTACGAGGCACTGTTCGCGCAGGCGCCGGCCGGGGTGCCCAGAGGGGAGTCGACCCCGTTCTACCTCTACGACCGGGCCGCCCAGCGACGCATCAGGAAGACCATCCCCGGCGTCCGGCTGATCGCGGCGCTGCGCGACCCGGTCGAGCGGGCACACTCCAACTGGACGCACCTGTGGTCGGCCGGGCTTGAGCCGGTCGGCGACGTGGTCGAGGCCTGCGCCGAGGAGGAGCACAGGATCGCGGCGGGCTGGGCGCCGTTCTGGCACTATCTCGCGCTCGGCCGGTACGGCGAGCAGCTCGAGCACCTGTTCACGCTGTTCCCCCGCGAGCAGGTGCTGATCTTCCGGTACCGGGACCTGGTCGACAGGCCCGTCGCCACCCTCGACCGGATCTGCCGTTTCCTGGGGGCCGAACCCGGGCTGATCACCGAGGTGCCCAGGGAGAACGTGACCGCCCACCCCGAGCCGACCCGCACCCACCGGGCGCTGTCGAGGGTGCTCCGCACCGGGGCCGCGGTCGGCCGGTTCCTGCCGCCCCGGATCAGCGGCGCCCTCACCGACCCCCTCGAACGGCGCCTGCAGCAGCGCGCCCGCGCCCGGCGTCCGCTGACCTGGGAGCAGCGCGAGCGGCTGATCGGCCACTTCGCCGAGGACGTGGCGCTGCTGCAGCGGGTGACCGGGGAGGACTTCAGCGACTGGCTGCTGCCCCGGGAGCGTTCCGGCGGCCTGGTCGGCACCCGTCCCGACGGTCAGCGCCAGGCCAGGAACGGGCGCCCGCAGGCGTGAGCGCCGGGTTCCCGGGAGAGCCCCGGGAACCCGGCGCTCAGCGCAGTTCGGTGCGCAGTTCGTGGGCACCGTCCGCACGGGTGTACTCGTAGTAGAGCCGCCGCCCGCCGTCCGGCAGGTCCACGACGTTCACATAGCGCAGGCCGCCGCCGGCGTGCGGGGAGAATGCGGCCGGGCCGGTCCCCCTGGGGGTCAGCTCCGCCGGATCGGTGCCGGTCGCCACCCCCGTGCGCTCCTCGTAGTTCTCCAGTGCCGAGGACCGGCCGTCGTACAGGGCCACGACCTGTTCGCCCACGAAGCGGACGGCCGAGATCCGGGCTCCGCGGGCGTCCCACATCCCCGGCCTTCCGCTGAGCGCCGTGCCCTGCCAGGTCCACTCGATCCCGTCCACGCTGGTCGCGTAGTCGCTCACCATGCGGTCGGCCTCGTCGGGGTCGGCCAGGGGGTGGCAGGAGGCCCACAGGTGCCACAGGCCGCCGCGCCGTACGATGACGGGGTCCTTGACGCCGGTCTTGGGGTCGCCGGGCAGCACGACCTGGCGCACCGCGGGGTCGAACCCGGCGGGGTCGTCCGCTTCGAGCACCTCGACCCGCCAGTGCTTGGTGCCGTGGGTGGCGCAGCTGAGGTAGAGCCGCCAGCGGCCCTGCGGGGTGCGCACCAGTGTGGGGCGCTCCAGCGACTCGGTGTCCATCTCCTGCTGGGTGACCGTGACCAGGGTCTCAAAACGTTCGCCGTCGCGGGACCTGGCGACGACGACCGCGTAACCGCGTCCCTCGCCGACCGGTCTGCGCAACCGGTAGGCCAGATAGATCAGCCCGTCGGCCGCGACCGCGCTGGGCGCGCCCGCCCAGTGGCCCGGTGCCGCCCGTGGTGGTTCGACGGCCACGGCGGAGCGGGCGGGGTCGGGCAGGAGATCGTCGAATGTCAGCACGTCATCGACGCTAGGCAGGGCTTCGGCAGCGCTCACGGGGAATCACCAATCATGGTCACGAGTTTTGGCCGTCCCTTGACGGCCACGAGGCACAGGTCGGTGAGACGGTCAGGGCCTGCGGAGCGTCGCCGCCGGGAACGGGATGGCGGGGAAGGGATTGTCCGGCGGCAGCAGGAGCCTGCGCGCCTCCTCGGGACGCGCGGTCGCGTCCAGGTGGAGCAGCGCCGCCCCGATCCCCGCCGCCCCGACCATGTAGCCGGTGTCCGCGGTGACCTCCCAGGGGCGTAACCTGCGGTAGGCCTGGTACCAGCGCGATCCGCGCTCGTCGTGCCCGGCGGCCCTGCCGATGAGGTTGTCGCCGAGCTCGCAGGCGAACTCCAGGTGGGCGGGGCGGCCCGTCGCCGCCCAGAGGCCGACGAACAGCTCGACCAGGCCCGCGGTGCCGCAGCACTGGCAGGCCACGTTCCAGTAGCCCTCGGTCTGGCGGCCGGGCACGCCGCTGCGGACGATGCCTCTGGCCAGCCGCTCGACCCAGTCGAGGTCTCCGGCGTCGCCCGCGACCCGGTACAGCTCGTAGAACATCCGCGCCACGCCCGCCGAACCCGAGCAGAAGCCGAGATAGTGCAGGTCGCGGCCCTGCGGGATGTGGTGCGGGACCAGAGCGCACCGCTCGCTCACGGCGCTCACCGCGCGGACGAAGTCGGCCCCCCTGCGCGCCGCGCCGAGGAAGCGGGTCTGCCCGGTCAGGCCGTAGAGGCGGGCCAGCAGGAAGGCGGTGCCCGCGGTGCCGGACAGGAAGCCGGGCGTGACGGCGTCCAGCGGCAGGTCGCCGCACGCGCCGTGACCGAAGCGATGGCCGGGTACGGCGAGCTCGGCGATGCGGGTGCCCGCCTCGACGGCGACCTCCTGGTAGGCGGGGACGCCCAGGATGCCGGAGGCGTGCAGCAGGGCCAGGATGACGCCGCCGTCGCCACGCTGGGCCGGGTCGCCCGTCCAGCCGAGGCCCCCGTCGATCGAGCGGGCGCTGCGCACGACGTGGTCGGCGACCGCGACCGCCTCGGCCTCGAAGGCCTCCTCCCCGACGGCCCATCCCGCCTCCGCCAGGGTGAACATCACCCCCGCCAGGCCGTGGTGCAGGGACAGGTCGGCCTGTTCGCGCCAGGTGGCCGCGAGGTAGCGGGCTCCTGCCCTGGCGTCGTCGAGGTAGCTCTCGTCGCCGGTCGCCGCGGCCAGTTCGAGGAAGAACAGGACGATGCCCGCCGCGCCCGAGTAGAGCGAGAGCGGATGGCCGGTCAGGGCGGCCTTGCCCCGTGGGTCGGGGTTGGCCTTCCAGTGCCGTCCCCGCTCGTCGTCGACCGCCGCGGAGCGGATCCATCTCGCGGCCTCGGTCGCCGCGCGCAAGGGGCTCTCTGTCCCAGGTTCCGGGCTCATGGCGGCTCCTTCGTGCGGGGGACCACCAGTTTACCCCCTTTTCCTACAGGATCAATAGGTAATACTGGAACGTACGAGGTGGATGACGTTTACCCGGGTCTCGAAGGCAGGCTACTACGCGCGTTCACACACCGGAGGCGATATGCGGTAACCGGGCGATCACACCCGTCCACTCCCAACCCTGAACCTCTCTTGACGAGCCGTTTCGCCACCCAAGGGCATGATGGAAGTGGACATCGGGGAGAAAATCGCCTATATGATCTCGGATCTCGGACAGGACGATGCGCGGCCGGGCCCCTGAGTGGGCGACGGTCCTGCGGCTGCTGGAGACCGCGGGAGCCCCGGGCAGCGTGATCCTCGTCGAAGGCGAACCGGGAACGGGCAAGAGCCTCCTGCTCGCTGAGGCGTGCGCCGCCGCCCCCGGCAGGGGGGCGGCCGTCGTCTCAGGAAGGGCCGACATGCTCGGCAGGCTGACCCCGCTGGGGCCGCTGCTGTCCGCCCTCGACGAGTCCCCCTCCGCCGCCGCCGTCACCAGGAGCGCCGTGCCCGACGCGCCGAGCCTGCTGATGCGGCTGGCCGATCAGGTGCGCGACGCGCTCGAACGGCGCGCGAAGCGGGGACCGCTGCTGGTGACCCTCGACGACCTGCACTGGGCCGACCCCGCCACACTCATGGCACTGCGCGCGCTGCCCGCCCAGCTGACCGGCCTCCCCCTGGCCTGGCTGCTGGCCCGCCGTCCCGTTGAGGGCACCGACGACGCCCGTCTGTTCGGCCTGCTGCGGCGCGAGGGGGCCGCGACGGTCACACTGCGCCCCCTGTGCGGGCAGGCGGTGGCCCAGGTGGCCGCCGACACGCTCGGGGCGCCGCCGGACGAGGAACTGACGGCCCTGGCCGCGCAGGCGGGGGGAAACCCGTTCCTGCTCGTCGAACTGCTCACCGGGCTGCGCGAGGAGGACGCGGTCAAGGTCGAGGACGGCCTCGCCAGGCTGACCGGCCCCACGCTGCCCCGCCGCGTGCACACCGCGGTACGGCGGCGCCTTGAGGAGGTCAGCACCAGGACCAGGCACCTGCTTGAGGCGACGGCCGTACTCGGCCGGTCCTTCTCCCCCGCCTACGCCGCCGAGATGCTCGGCGAGACCCCCGCCGCCCTGTTGCCCGCCCTTGAGGAGGCTTTGGCCGCGGGCGTGCTGGACGCCACCCCCGAGGAACTGACCTTCCGGCACGAACTGCTGTGGCGCTCGGTCGTCGAGACGGTCCCCGCCCCCGTACGGCGGGCGCTGCACGGCCAGATCGAACGGGCCGTGCCGGTCGCCGGGCCGCACCGGGTGAACGGCGGCGCCAACGCCGAGACGCTGATGCTGCCCGCCCTGCTGGCCTGGGACGAGGGCAGGCTCTCCCACGGCCTGGACCTGGCCCGCGAGGCCGTGGAGCGGCCGGGCGCCGGGCACCACCCCGGGCCCAGGGCCGTACTGGCCACGATGCTCATCGACCTGTGGCTGCTCGATGAGGCCGAGGCCGTCACGGCCGACGCGGAGACGCAGGCGGCCCGCCACCCCGAGTGGGCCGTGGAGATCCCGCTGCTGCGCGCCCGCCTCGACCTGGCCGCCGGGCGGTTCGGCAGCGCGATCGCGCGGGCGGAGACCGGCCTGACCGCCGCCGAGGCCCTGCGCGTACCGTCCCTGACCTCCTCCGCCCTGTCCGTGCTCGGCACCGCGTCACTGCGGGCGGGAGACCTGCCCAGGGCGATCAGATGCCTGGAGAGCGAACTGGCGCGGGGAGCACGCGACGCGCCGCCATACGCGCGGCTGCGCTCGGAACTGGCGGCGGGCCGCATCAGCGAGGCCCTGGACGGGGCCGCGGGCGGGATGAGCTCCCTCGGCCGGGTCTACGACGCGCTGCCCCGGCACACCGGGGCGCTGACCAGCGAACCGGCCGCCGCCGCCTGGCTGGTGCGGGTGGCCATGGCCGTCGACGACACACGCAGGGCCGACGCCGTGGTCGGCGCCGCCGAGGACATCGCCCGCCGCAACCCCGGCCTGCCCAACCCCGCGATCTCCGCGGTCCACGCCCGGGGCCTGCGCGAACGCGACCGGCAGGCACTCGGCCGCGCCGTGGACGGGCACACCGACCCGTGGGCCCGCGCCTCGGCCGCCGAGGACCTCGGGGTACTGCTCGGCTCCGACGGCGGCTGCCGCGACCTGGCGGTACGAGCCCTGGACGACGCACTGTCCCGCTACGACGAGGTGGGGGCGCTGCGCGACGCGGCCCGGGTTCGCGGCAGGCTGCGCGCCCTCGGGGAACGCCGCCGCCACTGGGTCACCACCGACCACCCCGTCTCCGGCTGGGACAGCCTGACCGGCACCGAACTGGCTGTCTGCGGCCTCGTCTCCGAGGGGCTGACCAACCGCCAGGCCGCCGAGCAGATGTTCATCAGCGAGCACACCGTCGCCTTCCACCTGCGTCAGATCTTCCGCAAACTGGACATCCACTCGCGGGTCGAGCTGACCAGGCTCACCCTTGGCCGGGGCGGTCCCTAGTAGTGCTTTGTTAGGTCAGCCTGTTGTGACTGGTCAATGCCACCGTGTGATGGTTCGCTCCGGATGTGACCCCCGAACAGCTCACACGTAC